>NZ_JBSKHQ010000058.1:0-523 GCF_057128665.1 Zestomonas ipomoeae | reverse complement strand
GGGCGTCCACCAGTGCCCCTCGAGGAGCGAGGGCAGGCCGTAGGCCAGGTAGCGCCAGGCATGGTTCTCGCGCAGCGGGAACCAGAGCGCGGCGCTCACGAGTCCGGCCACGAGCACCAGACCGAGGGTGATGAGCGTCGCCGGGATGCGCGCGACGACGGTGATCACCGGATGCCTCGTCGGAGCCGCCGCATCCGTCATGTCGGCCAGCCTACCGACCGGGTCGCCGGTCGACGAGGGGTTCAGGCGGCCGGCAGCACGAGTGCGCGCAGCGCCTCGATGTCAGCCGCCTCGGCGACCGCGCCCTCGGCCTCGCCCGGGCTGCTGAAGCCCCAGTCGACGAAGATCACGGGCACGCCGCGCTCGGTGCCGCCCTCGACGTCGTGGTGGCGGTCGCCGATGAGCACGGGACGCGAGACGTCGATACCCTGGGCCTCGAGGCGGCGGAGGGCCTCGGCGACGATGTCGGCCTTGCGGCCGAGCGTGCGCTCATCGGCGGTGGCACCGGTGATCGAGGCGAACA
>NZ_JBSKHQ010000057.1:0-527 GCF_057128665.1 Zestomonas ipomoeae | reverse complement strand
CTGAGGGTCTTGAACAGGCTGCGGGTCTTGTTCGCCGGCAGGTCGTAGGGGACGACGTGTTCCTTGTGGTACAGGCAGCCGGTGATCAGCGGTTGGTCGGGGTCGCCTTCGAGGAAGGTGACGACGACTTCCATGCCGATGCGCGGGATGGCGATGCCGCCATAGAGGTCGCCGGCCCAGCTGGAGGCGACGCGCAGCCAGCAGCTGCTGCGCTCGTCGGCCGGGTTGAGGCGGTCCCAGTGGAACAGCACCTTGACCCGACCGTATTGGTCGCAGTGGATTTCTTCACCGGCCGGGCCGGTGACCACGGCGGTCTGGCTGCCCAGCACGTGCGGCTTGGGGTGGGCCAGCGGCGGGCGGAAGGGGATGTCCCAGGGGGTGGCGAGGAAAGTGTTGCGGTAGCCTTGGGTGAAGGTGGAGTTCGTGTTCCCCTCTCCCCTATGCCGGGCGCCCCCTGCCCCTCTCCCGAAAGGAGAGGGGAGTAGTCCGGCGCTGGTGATGGATTCTTCCAACACCTGAGGCTGCTT
>NZ_JBSKHQ010000056.1:0-536 GCF_057128665.1 Zestomonas ipomoeae | reverse complement strand
GAAGACTGCTCCGGCAAGCGCGCCGGCGAAGACTTCGGCGTCGCGGTCAACCCCGAGTTCCTGCGCGAGAGCACTGCGATCAAGGACTACAACTACCCGCCGATGACCGTCATCGGCGAGTTCGACAGCCTCTCCGGCGATGCCCTGGAGGAGATCTACCGCGAGCTGGACGCACCGATCATCCGCAAGTCGATCGCCGTCGCCGAGATGATCAAGTACACCTGCAACGTCTGGCACGCCGCCAAGGTCACCTTCGCCAACGAGATCGGCAACATCGCCAAGGCGGTCGGCGTCGACGGCCGCGAGGTGATGGAAGTGGTCTGCCAGGACCGCAAGCTCAACCTCTCCCAGTACTACATGCGCCCCGGCTTCGCCTTCGGCGGCTCCTGCCTGCCCAAGGACGTGCGCGCCCTCACCTACCGCGCCAGCCAGCTGGACGTCGAGCACCCGATGCTCGGCGCGCTGATGCGCAGCAACGCCTACCAGGTGCAAAAGGCCTTCGACATGATCGCCAGCTACGACAAGCGCAAGGTCGC
>NZ_JBSKHQ010000055.1:0-551 GCF_057128665.1 Zestomonas ipomoeae | reverse complement strand
TGGCACGGAAATGGCTCTCTCCTGGGCTCCCGGACCGGTCAAGGTCCACTACCAAGGCAAAGGAGAGCACCCATGCCAACACCCGCGTACCTGTCCCTCGAAGGCACCAAGCAAGGCCTGATCACCGCTGGCACCTTCACCGAGGACTCGGTCGGCAACATCTTCCAGGAAGGTCACGAAGACCAGATCCTGGTCCAGGCATTCAACCACCAGGTCATCATTCCCCGCGACCCGCAGTCCGGCCAACCGACCGGCCAGCGCGTGCACAAGCCGCTGATGATCACCAAGGTGTTCGACAAGTCGTCCCCGCTGATCTTCAACGCCCTGACCTCCGGTGAGCGTCTGAACAAGTGCCGTCTGGAGTGGTACCGCACCTCCTCCACCGGTACCCAGGAGCACTACTTCACCATCGAACTGGAAGACGCCGTGATCGTCGACGTGCAGTCGCGCATGCCGAACTGCCAGGACCCGAACATGGCTCACTTCACTCACCTGGAAGACGTCTACTTCACCTACCGCAAGATCGTCTGGACCCACGAAGTCTCCGGCAC
>NZ_JBSKHQ010000054.1:0-727 GCF_057128665.1 Zestomonas ipomoeae | reverse complement strand
TGATCTTGCCCAGCAATCGTGGACACCCCGTTAAGCGATAAACTCTAACGAGGTGAACCATGGCAAGACCAGCAACCCCGATGAAACAAACCCGCACCCACCATTCCCAGGCCTACAAGGACGAAGCACTGGCCTTGGCCGAACGAGTCGGAGTCAGTAAGGCTGCCGAACAACTCGGCCTTCATGCTTCCCAGCTTTACGGCTGGCGCAGCAAGCAGCAGCAAAGCCAGACCAGCAGCGAGCGCGAGCAATCCCTGGCCGAGGAGAATGCCCGGCTCAAGCGGCAACTGGCTGAACAAGCCGAGGAGCTGGCCATCGTAAAAAAGGCCGCCGCGTACTTTGCCAAGAGCCTCAAGTGAAGTACGCCTTCATGAGAGCACACGTCATGCAGTTCCCGGTGACGACCATGTGCCGTGTACTGGGTGTCGCCCGCAGCGGCTTCTACGCCTGGTGTTCACGAAGGGCGTCGATGCGTCACCAGCGAAGAGCCGAGTTGGATCATCAGGTCGCGCAGGCATACAGCGCACGTAAGGGCCGCAGCGGGGCTCCACGACTGTGCCACGACCTGCGGGATGCCGGGCTGCGCTGCAATCGCAAGACAGTTGCTGCCTCGATGCAACGGCAAGGACTGCGTGCCAGGGCCGCCAGGACGTTCAAGGCCACCACCAACTCCCGCCACTCCCTGCCGGTGGCGGAGAACTTGCTCAAGCAGGATTTCACGGCATCG
>NZ_JBSKHQ010000053.1:0-752 GCF_057128665.1 Zestomonas ipomoeae | reverse complement strand
CTGTTCACCGAAGGCAAGCCCATTCTCGACGCCCGCTACCGCTACGAGCACGTCGACCAGGACAACGCCCTCAAGCACGCCAACGCCCAGACCCTGCGCACCCGCGTCGGCTTCCAGACCGGCAAGTGGTATGGCCTCTCCGCGCTGATCGAGGCGGACAACGTCAGCCGCCTCGGCGAGGACGCCTACAACAGCACGCGCAACGGCCAGAGCGAATACTCGGTGGTCGCCGACCCCGATGGCAGCGAGATCAACCAGGCCCTGCTGCGCTACGACCATGCCCTGGGCAGCGCCGTGCTCGGCCGCCAGCGCATCAACCTGGACAACCAGCGCTTCGTCGGCGGCGTCGCCTGGCGGCAGAACGAGCAGACCTACGACGGCGTGCTCGGCCAGCTCAAGCCCATCGACGGGCTGACCCTGACCTACGCCTACATCGACAACATCAACACGATCTTCGGCCCCGGCGACAACCGCTACGACACCGCCGCCAACCCGGCCAACATCGAAGGCCACAGCCACCTGCTCAACGCCCAGTACGTGGTCATGCCGGAGCTGACCGTCACCGGCTACCAGTACCGCCTGGGCCTGGACAACCTCACCGCCGGCAGCCAGTCGAGCAAGACCACCGGCCTGCGCCTGAACGGCGCCGTGGCCGGGGTCAGCTATGCGCTGGAATACGCCCGGCAGACCGAGTACGCCGACAACCCGCTGGACCTGGACAGCGACTACTACCTGGCCGAGCTGGGCTACAC
>NZ_JBSKHQ010000052.1:0-757 GCF_057128665.1 Zestomonas ipomoeae | reverse complement strand
GACGAAATGCAGGTCCGACTCGTCGTACTGCACGCAGTAGTCGCGTTCGGGGTAGACGGTGGGGCCGAGCTGGAATTGATAGTCGCCGGGCAGGATGCCGTGCTCTTCGAGCACCTGGCCGATGATCTGCGGCACGGTGAGATGCTGGAAGATGCGCTGGTTGGTGCGGTGGGCCAGGTAGGCCAGGCGCGGCACGATGCTCAGGCGATAGCGGGTCAGGCGCTTGCCGGATTCGCCCTGGGCAATGCGGTGGATGAGGCCGTGGATGCCCTTGCGGTCCGGGTCGAAGGCGAGAAAGGCCTTCTGGTGCAACAGGCTTTCGAGATCGAGGTCGGGGCGCTCGCTGACCAGTTCGACGTCGAAGCGGTAGGGCTGGCTGATGGCCTCACGGCCGCTGAATTCGAGCACTTGCAGGTCGTGCTCGGTGCCTTCGATGCTCAGGCTGAAATGGGTGGCATTGGCATCCCAGAACATGCGGTCCTCTCCTTGTGATCCAAAGCTCGGCAGGCTGCCGTATCGCGCGGTGCAGCCTCAATAGTGGCCACTTGGAACTGTGACGAGTTTCTGTAAACGGCCCGTTTATAACGACATCGGCCAGGACGAGCCTGGCCGATGGTGGAGCTACGCGGCGATCACCACCTTAGGCGGAGATCGGAGCGCGCCAGTCGTCGGAACCGGAAGTGCCGGAGACTTCGTGGGTCCAGACGATCTTGCGGTAGGTGAAGTAGACGTCTTCCAGGTGAGTGAAGTGAGCCAT
>NZ_JBSKHQ010000051.1:0-760 GCF_057128665.1 Zestomonas ipomoeae | reverse complement strand
CCGACCAGGGTCACGCCGCCGCCGTCGAGTTTGACGAAGCTGCCGCCGCCCTTGAGGGTCAGTTCGCTGCCGGCTTCGAGCACGACCTTGAGGCCGCTGGAGAGGTGGATTTCGCGGCCGGCGTTGACGAACTGGCTGGTGCCGACCTTCAGGTGCTGGCTGGTGCCGACGGTGAGGTGGTCGTTGGCCTTGACCTCGGTCTTGCGGTCGAGGTGGGTGGTGCGGTGTTCCTCGGCCTTGAATTCGCTGTAGCTGTTGGCTTCGACGGTGTCGTGGCGCTCGTGGCCGATGCGGATCTTCTGGTCGTGCTCGATGTTCTCGTCCCAGTCGCGCTCGGCGTGGAGGTAGATCTGCTCCTGGCCCTTGCGGTCTTCGATGCGCAGCTCGTTGTAGCCACCGCCACCGGGGCTGCTGAGGGTCTTGAATACCGTGCGGGTCTTGTTCGCCGGCAGGTCGTAGGGGACGACATGTTCCTGGTGGTACAGGCAGCCGGTGATCAGCGGCTGGTCGGGGTCGCCTTCGAGGAAGCTGACCAGTACTTCCATGCCGATGCGCGGGATGACCAGGCCGCCATAGCGGTCGCCGGCCCAGCTGGAGGAGACGCGCAGCCAGCAGGAGGTCTTGTCGTCGGCCTGGCCTTCGCGGTCCCAGAAGAACTGCACCTTGACTCGGCCGTACTCATCGCAGTGGATTTCCTCGCCTTTCGGGCCGGTGACCACGGCGCTCTGGCTGCCGAGGATGCGCGGCTTGGGGTGGGCCA
>NZ_JBSKHQ010000050.1:0-889 GCF_057128665.1 Zestomonas ipomoeae | reverse complement strand
ATCAGGAACAACTCTTTGCGGGTCTGCTTGCGCTTGCCTGCGTACTCGGCGTCGGCGAAGGTCATCTGCTTCATCGGGAAACTCGGCGGTGGAGTCCTGGCATTTTGCCAAAATCAGGAAGTCTTTTTCAGAGTTTCCCTAAGATCATCATTTGGTTTCCTTAATGGCATAACGTTTGGTTAAGGGGCCGGCTATGCCGGTCCCGAGTGAGCGAAGCGAGCGGCTTGCACCACTAGTTAGATGAAGTGGATTCGCTGGCTCTGCCAGACTGGCAGGTTCGAATGACCATTCTGGAAAATAAAGGAACATATCCTGTGGATGATACTTTCGACTCAATATCTTTTTGATTTTCAATCATCGCTGTGCCGGCAATTTTAGATGAGACGAAAAACTCTCTTGTGTGTCGCTCCTTTTTCTCGCTTTCTTCAAGCATATGAGCCAGAAGGCCTATCCATGTATTGAAAAGTCCATTTTTATCGATTAGATCAGGGTCTTCTAAAGTAAGGCTGTATGCCGCCTGGGCATAGTTGGTTGCTGTGACTCCTAGTGACTCACAGCTTTCTCTGGCGTGTGCATGGATTGATATGATTGCGAGGAAAATAAATACTAGAGCTTTCATGGATTTCGTTTTCTTAGGTTGTTATTAGTTTCTGCGGCGCAAGAGTTAAAGGCTCATCTAACGAGGCTGTAGAAAAACCAAATGACAAATTTTTCAGCTGCGACTCTGGCTATTCTTTAGCCAAAAACCAGCATTCCTCTTAAAATCTAACGTATTCATATCGCCCGTTTCCTCCAGATTTCGCGTACGGCAAGGTGTCCTGGTCTAATTCTCGTGGACACCTCGTTAGGGGATGATTAGCCCCCCATGAGGACGAGAGAAGCATGACCT
>NZ_JBSKHQ010000049.1:0-994 GCF_057128665.1 Zestomonas ipomoeae | reverse complement strand
AAGCTCTCCCAGTTGAACAGGCACCTCGGATTTATAGAAGAAAGGTGGTGCGGGGAGAGTCCATTACAGCCTTCAAATCGTTCGCTGCGCTCACTGGGACGGGCTAAAGCCCGCCCCTTAACCAAACGTTAGAAGGCTTCTGGAAATTATGTGGTTGCATCCAATAGCGCTTACCATCACTACCGTACTGGTCCTTTTCGGCAGCCTGCATATTGCATCAAACATAATTCAATTCATTCCGTTCGTCTTTTCAAACGCAGAACAAATAAATAGCTTGGCAGGGCCATCAGTCATTGCCCTATCAAAGATCCTGCCGGGACTTCTGCTGGGCTGGCTAGCTAAGCGTCAACCTCTAGCTTATGGTGCAATTGCAGGTGCTATCGGCGCACTGCTTTATATGCTTTCACTTAGCGTTAGCTACGAAATTTACTCAAAGCTCGGGCGCATGATAGAGGCAGGTATTATTGTTTCGGTTTCAGCTCTATCGATGTACGAATTACGCAAGAGGTCAACGCCTTCTAACTAGTGGTTCAAGTCGTTCGCTTCGCTCACTCGGGACCGGCTAAAGCCGGCCCCTTAACCAAACGTTATGTTCCTCATCAAGGAATCTCCAAAATGGAAGCTGAAGATTTCTCCAAAGAAACATCCATTAAAATAACCCTCGGCCACCTGCTGCTTGCCTGGGAGGTCTTGTCTGATAAATTCTCAGACTTGAAGTCGCACGACAGTCTTTCAGAAGAAGAAAGAAGAGCCATTTGGGGTTTAGCGGACTTGCTTGAAAACTCGTTAGCTGAAAACGGCGTCACTGGAATGCCCCAAGCAGAATGGGCGGCGCTTATCAGCAAAGCAAAGGAATATATTAAAACGGTCCCTGTTGATTTTCTTGAATAGCCTCGTGCCGTGAGTAACATAACAATTGTATATGGACTCTCCCCACAAGCAGTGAGGACAGCTTTTTTCGATCCTGTCGTCAGCGCGGTTGCATTCGTATATC
>NZ_JBSKHQ010000048.1:0-1173 GCF_057128665.1 Zestomonas ipomoeae | reverse complement strand
GATCGATTTTCCGCTTTCAAAATCAGCGGAGGCTGAAGTCAGCCAGAAATGCATGGCTACTTCAGAGGATCCTTAGGGGGCCCAATTCTTGTTAGAAGCCATGAATAAGAAATTTGAACCGGGCAATGCGCTGGATGGCGGTGCAGAAACAGAGTTGCACGCTATTGCTTGGGCAGGGAATCTTCGCAGAGCCCGCCGTCTAGTCAGAAAAGGAGCAGACGTTAACCATATCGATACTGCCGGGGAAACACCTCTGCACGGCGCGGCTGCCTGGGGGCGCTCAGGCATGGTTCGTTTTCTGTTATCGGTTGGGGCCCGTCACGATATAAAAGCGAAAAACACCAACGACATGACACCGCTCCACTGGGCTGCAAGGGCAAATCTGAAATCTGTACAAATACTGCTCAAGGCTGGCGCAAACAAAGAAGCAAAGGATGCTCAGGGTAATACTGCATACGACCTAGCCCTAAAGCATAAAAGGCCAAAAATTGCTGCGTACTTGGCTTCTAACTAGTGGTTCAAGTCGTTCGCTTCGCTCACTCGGGACCGGCTAAAGCCGGCCCCTTAACCAAACGTTAGGAACACCGAATGCGTATCGGCGTAAAACTCAAATTCTGGCTATTCAGGAATTACTGGTGGCTTCTTGGCACAATACTGGTCGGGGCAGTAGCGTTTTTCTTATGTACTGAAACCTCAATAACATCCATCGCTACAGTTGCGGGCTCCGTACTGTCAGTTATCTACTTCATCCAAAAACAGCGCCTAGAAGAACTTAAGCTATTTCGTGAGCTCTTCAAAGAATTCAATGCCCGCTATGACGGCATGAATGAAAATCTGGCCAACATCATAAGCAAAAGTAATACACCACTAACCTCAGAAGAAGAATCCTCGCTAATTGATTACTTCAATCTTTGCGGAGAAGAGCACCTTTATTATGAGCTTGGCTATATTGACCCCGTCGTATGGAAATCGTGGTGTAACGGAATGAGGTCAATCATTGAGTCACCAAGGGTAAAACCTCTTTGGGAAGCAGAAAAAGCAACAAGCTCTTACTACGGAATATCCCTATAAATTATGCGTGCGGTTTCCTAACTACTGGTATATGGACTCTCCCCACAAGCAGTGAGGACAGCTTTTTTCGATCCTGTCGTCAGCGCGGTTGCATTCGTATAT
>NZ_JBSKHQ010000047.1:0-1202 GCF_057128665.1 Zestomonas ipomoeae | reverse complement strand
TCCGCTGCAGGACTCGCCTGTTCCGACAGTCTCGCTGTTCACCACAACCACCAGAAAAACGACGCCTTACTGATTACCCCCGCCGTCAGGCGGGCTTTACGCTTTGCCAGTCGCCGCTGAAGCGCCGCTCGTGGCACCACACCGCCCAGCAGATCCGCACCAGTTTGTTGGCCAGTGCCACCGCCGCCTTGTTGTGGCCGATGCGCTCGGCCGTCTGCAATGCCCAGCGTTGCAACTGGGTCAGCCGCTGCGGGGTGCGTGCCTGGCAGCGCTTCGCGGCCAGCAGTGCGGCGCGTGCGCCGTGGATCAGCAAGGTGCGCAGGTAGACATTGCCCTGGCGGCTGATATGCCCCAGCCGCCTGCGTTCGCCGCTGCTGTGCTCATTCGGGGTCATGCCCAGCCAGGCGCTCAGGTGCCGGCCACTGGCGAAACGCTCCGGTTGGCCGACGGCGGCCTTCAGTGCACTGGCGGTCAGCAGGCCAATGCCGCTGACGTCGTCGAGTTTGCGCACGATCTCGTCGTCGGCATGCCAGCGCGCCAGTTGCTCTTCGCACTCGCGCATCGACTGCTCGTACAGGCTGATCTCGGCCAGCACCACTTGCAGAACGCCACGCAGGGCAGCAACTTCGGGGCGCTCGATCAGCGCGCAGGCCTGGCGCAGAAAGGCCTGGGTAGCGTTCGGCGCCGGGACGCCCGCCTCACGCAGGATGCCGCGCAGCAGGTTGATGCGCTGTACGCGGGTCTTCTTCCAGCCTTCGCGCAGCTTATGCAGTTGCTGGACCTGTTGCTGTTGCAGGCTCTTCACCGGAACCGGCCGCATGCCTTCGCAGCGTGCGGCTTCGAGAATGGCGTCGCAGTCGTTGCGGTCGGTCTTGTTACGTCGCCGATAGGCACGCACATAACGTGGATGCAGCAGCACGACCCGATGCCCCTGCGCCTGCATCACCCGCCCCCAATAGTGAGCGGTGCCGCAGGCTTCCATGACCCACTCGACAGGCTCCGGCTGCTCCTGTACATATCGGCGAAACGCCGACAGATCGAGCCGCTTGCGGCGATCCACCCGACCGACATGGGTACTCTCGGCAACCTGGAAAACGGACTTGGCCAAATCGATTGCGATGCGTTTCATCGAAGCTCTCCCAGTTGAACAGGCACCTCGGATTTATAGAAGAAAGGTGGTGCGGGGAGAGTCCATTACAGCC
>NZ_JBSKHQ010000046.1:0-1256 GCF_057128665.1 Zestomonas ipomoeae | reverse complement strand
TGTCGTGGTCAAGTTTTAGTGGACACCCGAATAGGGGATTTCAGGCGGTTGCCTTCTCGTACTCGACTGGAGGCTGGTAGTCGAGGCTGGAGTGCAACCGATGGGTGTTGTAGAAGCCAGCAATGTAGTGATTGATGTCATCACTGGCTTCGGCTGGATTGGCGTAGCGCCGCTGCCAGACCCGCTCCATCTTCAGATTCAGGAAGAACCGCTCCATCACGGCATTATCCCAACAGTTGCCTTTGCGACTCATGCTGGCCACCAGGCCGTGGCGGTCGAGCAGGTCTCGGTGCGCCTGGCTGGCGTACTGGCTGCCACGGTCGCTATGCACGATCAGGCCGGCCTTGGGTTGGCGCAGGGCGATGGCCATCTGCAAGGCTGAGCACACCAAGTCAGCCGCCATGCTTGGCGCCGTGGCCCAGCCCACGATCTTACGCGAATACAGGTCTAGCACCGCCGCCAGGTACAACCAGCCACGGTCGGTTCGGATGTAGGTGATATCGGCCACCCAGGCTTGGTTGGGCGCAGCGGGTTTGAACTGCCGATCCAGCACGTTGGCCGCCACCGGCAGGTCATGCCGGCTATCGGTTGTATGGGTGAACTTGCGCTTCCAGCGCGCCCTCAAGCGTTGCTCCTTCATCATGCGGCGGATCCGATGGCGCCCGACGCTCAGTCCGCGGGCCTTGAGCGCTGCATGTAGACGACGGCTTCCGTAGTTGCCGCCACTGGCCTCGAAGAGCTGTCGCAGTAGCGGTGCAAGGGGCTTGGCCGTCGGCTTCTGGCGCCGACCATGTGCCGCATACACCCCCGAGCGACTCACCCCCAAAAGCCGGCACAGATGACTCACATTGGCCTTCTCCTGCCTCTGATCGATCACGTACTGGATCACTTCAGTTCGCGGGCAAAGAAGGCCGAGACCTTTTTTAGCAGCACCACATCCTCGCGCAGCCGCTGGTTCTCCCGCTCCAACTCGCGGATACGCTGCTGTTCGGGCGTCAGCGGCTTGCCTTGTCCGGGCTGTCCCGCTTGTTCGGCATCGTATTGGGCTAGCCAGCGGCGAACGACGCTGTCGACTAAATCCTGATCACGGCAAACCTGCTTCACGGTCAAACCCTGTTCGCGGATCATTTGCGCCACTTTAAGCTTGAAAGCAGCGTCGAAGGTTCTATGGCGGCGGTGGGAGGTCATGCTTCTCTCGTCCTCATGGGGGGCTAATCATCCCCTAACGAGGTGTCCACGAGAATTAGACCAGGACA
>NZ_JBSKHQ010000045.1:0-1275 GCF_057128665.1 Zestomonas ipomoeae | reverse complement strand
ACTCTTGAGAAGATGAGGCTATGAGAAAATCCACGACCTACTCCCCCGAAGTCCGTGAACGTGCCGTGCGCATGGTTCTGGAACACCTGAACGGCTACCCATCCGAATGGGCTGCCATCGAATCCATCGCGCCCAAGATTGGTTGCGCCGCGCAAACCCTGCTTGGCTGGGTGCGGCGTCATCAGACCGATAGCGGGCAGCGACCCGGTCCGACCACCGAGGAGCGCGAGCGCATCAAAGCGCTGGAGCGCGAGAACCGCGAGTTGCGCAAGGCCAACGAGATCCTGCGACTGGCCAGTGCTTATTTTGCCCAGGCGGAGCTCGACCGCCGCACCAAGTCCTGAGGGCATTTGTCGATCAGCATCGTGACCGGCTCGGGGTCGAGTCGATCTGCCGTGTTCTGCAGATCGCCCCGTCTGGTTACCGCAAGCATGCGGCCCGTTTGCGCAACCCGGCGCTGCGTTCCTGTCGCGGCCAGCGTGATGAAGTGCTGACCCTGGAAGTCCGGCGCGTTTGGGAGGCCAACATGCAGTGCTATGGCGCGGTGAAGGTGTGGAGGCAGTTCAGGCGCGAGCGCTTCGATGTGGCGCGCTGCACCGTGGAGCGCCTGATGCGCCAGGCCGGCTTGCAGGGCATAAGGCGTGGTCAGTCCGTACGAACAACGGTGCCGGCAGACAAAGGCGTCTGCCCGCTGGATCGCGTGCAGCGGCAGTTCCGCGCCGAGCGCCCCAATCAGCTCTGGGTGTCCGACTTCACCTATGTTTCAACCTGGCAGGGATGGTTGTACGTGGCCTTCGTGATCGACGTCTTTGCGCGCCGCATCGTCGGCTGGCGGGTCAGTACCAGCATGAAGACCGACTTCGTGCTGGATGCCCTGGAGCAGGCGCTATACGCCCGCCAGCCACATCGAGAAGGCCCCCTCATCCACCACAGTGATAGGGGTTCCCAGTACGTCTCGATCCGCTACAGCGAGCGACTGGCCGAGGCCGGCATCGAGCCCTCGGTCGGCAGCAAGGGAGACAGCTATGACAACGCACTGGCCGAGACCATCAACGGTCTGTACAAGGCCGAGCTGATTTACCGGCAGTCATGGAAGAGCCGCGAGGCCGTGGAACTGGCCACGCTCAGATGGGTGCACTGGTACAACAACGAGCGCCTGCTGAGCTCAATCGGCTATATCCCGCCTGCGGAGGCTGAGGCAAACTTCCACCGGCAACAAGCAGGTCAGGCCATGGCGGCCTGACTTAAACGAAACAGCCTCCACGAAACCCGGGG
>NZ_JBSKHQ010000044.1:0-1281 GCF_057128665.1 Zestomonas ipomoeae | reverse complement strand
TCATCGAAGCTCTCCCAGTTGAACAGGCACCTCGGATTTATAGAAGAAAGGTGGTGCGGGGAGAGTCCATTACAGCCCTCAACTTTCGCTCACTCCGTTCGCTGGACGTCCAAAAGCTGCGCTTTTGGCCGCCCGTTAGCTTAATCGTTATGTGCAAATAGGTCGCCAAGGACAGTGCAATGGAAGACGTACTCGAGCATGGATTGAAACTAGTATTTCGCACTGCTGCCATGCTCGTTAGGGCAGTAATTTGGCTGATCTGGGATATGGGCTTTGAGATTATCGCCTGGTATGTAGGCTGGCCCATCACGCGCTTTCTAACCTTCGGAAAATATCCGGAAGAAAGAATCAATGACCATGAGAGCGCTAGCTACCTTACTGTATTATTAGTTGGCATAGTCGGCATCACAACATTAGTTGCACTCGCAACCGCATTAACAAAGCTTTCCGAAGCAGTGGCAATATAAATGCGGCGAACGCACATAACTATTCGCTCAACCTCGCTCACTTCGTTCGCTGGACAGTCAAAAGCTACGCTTTTGCCTGCCGGTTAGCTCAAACGTTAGGCATACAACAAAAGGAAGTATCGTGGAAAATTTGAGTTCGTGGAAAATTATAAAAATTGGTTTTTTATTAGGTGTTGGTTTTGTAATTCCATCTCTTGTATCAGAGTCTCTAGTAATGGGCATTTCGTTTGGGGTGGCATCCTCAGCCTTCGAGGAAATGGCAGTCGAGGATGCTAATAACGATGTAGAGGATGAAACGTACCCAGAGCTGGTGGATTTATCAGAAAAGATTGTTTTAGGAACTCACACATCGCGCATGCAAGGTAAGCAGCTCTTGATTTCTGGTCAGCTCACAAATAGCGCCTCTGAAATTGTTAAGTCCATTGAAATTGAGGCTGAGTTATTTGATAAGAACGGTGTTTTTGTCTATGAGTGTTCAGAATATATTAATTCACAATTGTCGCCAGGTGAAAACGAAAACTACCAAATCAAGTGCGGCTGCAGTAAAAATGGGCTCCCCGACTACGCAACGCTAAAGTTAAGTGTCAAGAAAGCCATGTCGTACTAATGCCTAACAAATGTATATGGACTCTCCCCACAAGCATAGATCGGTTCAATGAGTAACAGTAGCGTTGTAACACTTAGGGAAACTCTGAAAAAGACTTCCCGAATCTGGTGAAATACGCCGATCCCGTTGCCCGAGTTTTCCGATGAAGCAGATGACCTTCGCCGACGCCGAGTACGCAGGCAAGCGCAAGCAGACCCGCAAAGAGTT
>NZ_JBSKHQ010000043.1:0-1310 GCF_057128665.1 Zestomonas ipomoeae | reverse complement strand
GACGAAATGCAGGTCCGACTCGTCGTACTGCACGCAGTAGTCGCGTTCGGGGTAGACGGTGGGGCCGAGCTGGAATTTATAGTCGCCGGGCAGGATGCCATGCTCTTCCAGGACCTGGCCGATGATCTGCGGCACCGTGAGGTGCTGGAAGATGCGCTGGTTGGTGCGGTGGGCCAGGTAGGTCAGGCGCGGCACGATGGTCAGGCGATAGCGGGTCAGGCGCTTGCCGGATTCACCCTGGGCGATGCGGTGGATGAGGCCGTGGATGCCCTTGCGGTCCGGGTCGAAGGCGAGGAAGGTCTTCTGGTGCAGCAGGCTTTCCAGGTCGAGGTCGGGGCGCTCGCTGACCAGCTCGACGTCGAAGCGGTAGGGCTGGCTGATGGCCTCAAGGCCGCTGAATTCGAGCACTTGCAGGTCATGCTCGGTGCCCTGGATATCCAGGGTGAAACGATGTGCCCAGAGCTGGGATGGCGTTGCGCTCAGGCTCTTCAGCAGCGGTCGATCGGCGATGGCCTGTGCGGCGGCCTGGGCTGCCCTGCTTTGTGCTGTCGTCGCTGCTGCTGCGGGGACCAGCGTTGGCGTAGCCATGGGGGCGATGCGTGGCGCCACGTGGGTCGCCGGTTTCGGATGCAGCAGGAAGTTGCGGCAGAACACGCAGTGGATTTCGTCGTAGTGGATGCCGTTCTTGCTCAGTTCGGAAAGTGCGTCGTTGAGCGTCAGCGTGCTGTTCTGCAGCAGCAGCGTAGGGGCCTTGCGGTTGCGCACGGTCAGCACGTCGGCCCCCTCCAGCTTCACGCCGTAGCTGATGGAGGAATACTGATCGTCGCTGTATTTGGACAGCAGGTAATTGCGCACCTGGCTGTTGGGCGCCTTGCGCTCGTAGGCCTGGACCTCGCCGCGCATCACGGTGCCTAGCCCAGGGTCGGTCAGGGTCTTGCCGTCAGGTCCGTAGAACACCAGCGAGGTAGTGGCAGGAACGCTGATATGCATGCCCGGCACGAAGGCGCCGTGGCTGGTGATGATCAGTTTCTTGCTGGGCTGGCCAGGGCTCTTCTGGAAAAGATAGAAATGCTGGCCAAGGGCCGTGGCGTTGCCGGGTGGGACCTTCATACGGAAATTCCTTTTTTCTGACTCCCCTGAACGAAAAAAACCGGGCCCCGTGCACGCACGGAGGCCCGGCTCTCAACCCGCAATCAGGCGGAGATCGGAGCGCGCCAGTCGTCGGAACCGGACGTGCCGGAGACTTCGTGGGTCCAGACGATCTTGCGGTAGGTGAAGTAGACGTCTTCCAGGTGAGTGAAGTGAGCCAT
>NZ_JBSKHQ010000042.1:0-1323 GCF_057128665.1 Zestomonas ipomoeae | reverse complement strand
GCAGTGCTCTCGCGCAGGAACTCGGGGTTGACCGCGACGCCGAAGTCTTCGCCGGCGCGCTTGCCGGAGCAGTCTTCGAGGATCGGTACCACCACGTTCATCACGGTGCCCGGCAGCACGGTGCTGCGCACCACCACGGTGTGGCGGCCAGGCTTGTCGCGCAGGGCGAAGCCGATCTCGCGGCATACCGATTCGATGTAGCCCAATTCCAGGTCGCCGTTCTTTTTGCTCGGCGTACCGACGCAGATCATGCTCAGCTCGGTTTCAAGCACCGCTGCGGCGACATCGGTGGTGCCGCGCAGCAGGCCGGACTTGATGCCCTTGCCGAGCAGCTCTTCCAGGCCCGGTTCGACGATCGGCGACTTGCCTGCGTTGATCAGGTCGATCTTGGCCTGGGAGATATCCACCCCCAGCACCTCATGTCCGCGCGCCGACAGGCAGCCGGCGCAGACCGCGCCTACATAGCCCAATCCAAAAATACTGATTCGCATCGTTCCATCTCCCTACGGTTAGCAAAACAAAGAGGCGAGCGAAGGCCGCCAGGGCGCTTCGCGGGTGGCAGTTACGGCAACGGGGCCGGTTGGTTCTTCAGGTTGTCTCGCTGGGGACTGCGCAGCGGAATGCGGAATTACTGTCAGAGCGGAGGGGAGCAAAAACCGCACCAAGGTCCGTGGTGCGTACTGGGTATCCGAACGGACTTTATTAATTAATGACTTACGGACGTGACCAAAAAATGACGGCCCGCAAATCGTGCACCATTAAACGGCACAAGTGATTGATCTGCAATGCAATGTGCCAGTTATGTGCGCCAGAATCGGGACTGCTGCAGGAGCAAATGGTTCAATTTTTTGTGACGATTTGTTCACATTTCTGTGAATTCGCTTTTGCCGGCCCTGCTCAAAATATGAACAATGCGCGCCCTTGATATTGAAGTGCCACTAACTCCCCAGGGATGGTTGCGATGCGCCCGCTGTTGTTCGTGTCTGGCTTTGCCGTTGTTCTGTCTGCCGTTCCGACCTTTGCCGCCGAGCCGTTGCCGGGCGAACTCGACCTGATTCGCGACCGCCAGGAGCGCCTGCTCGACGAGCAGCGCCGCCGCCTGGAAGAGCTGCAGCAATTGCCCGGTCGCGAAGCCGCCGTCGAGCCGGCCGCGCCGGTGGCCGACGAGCAGTGCTTCGAGATCGCCTCGATCCGCCTGCAGGGTGCCGAGCTGTTCGCCGAGGCTGAGCAGCGCGCCCTGCTCGAACCCTTCGAGGGCCAATGCCTGGGCGCCAGCCGCCTCAACGAGCTGCTCAAGGCCATCACCCAGCAATACATCGAGCG
>NZ_JBSKHQ010000041.1:0-2285 GCF_057128665.1 Zestomonas ipomoeae | reverse complement strand
GCCGTTGGCGTCGATCTGGATGTCCCCGGCGCTGGCGGCGAGGTCGCCGGCCAGTTTCACGCCGACGCCGGCTTCGGTGCCGACCAGGCGGATGGCGCCAGCGTACATGCCGCCGAGGGCGGAGCTGTCGATGGCCAGGTGCGGCTGGGCGCTGCCGTCGTCGGCCTTGGCGGTGGCGCTGAGGTCGCCAGCGTTGACCTGGTTGCGGCCGGTGATGACGTTGAGCTTGTTGGCGTACAGCTCGGCGTTGATCTTGGCGCTGCGGGTGATCAGGTCGAAGTGGTCGACGTTGCTGGCGTTGAGGCCGGCACCGATGACGGCGATCTGCCCGCCGTCGACATCGAAGCGCTGCAGGCGGCCGCTCTCGACCACCGGCGTGCCGGTGCTGAGGGTGACCCGCGGGGTGTTGAGGAAGCCGCAGCCGTCGCAGGTGATGCCGTGGGGGTTGGCGACGACGACGTGGGCGGCCTGGCCGGCCACTTCGGTGTAGCCCGCAAGTGTGCTGGGGTTGCCGCCGGTGACTTCGTTGAGGATGAGGTTGGCCGAACCGTTCTTCAGGTTCGGGTTGCCGAGGATGATGCCGCCGAGCTGGGTGCTCTGGGTGGCGGTGTTGGCATTGTTGAGGATCAGCCCCTGCTGGCCGACGTTGTAGTCGGTAAATTTGTTGTGGGACAGGCCGCTGCCGTTGGGGGTGGCGATGTTGACCACCGGCACGCCGTTGCCGGCCGCGCCGACGCTGGCGGTGCTACCGGCGGCGACGGTTAGTTCGGCGGCGGCGCTGACGATCGGGTTGAGGAACAGCACGCCGATCAGCACGGTGGCGATGTTCTGGAAGAAGGGGCTGCGAACGTCCATGCGGAAGGCTCCTGCCAACGGCAAAATCAGAAAAAGAAATCGAGACGAAAATGCACCGGGCGCTCGCGCTCCAGGGCGTCGGGGCGCTCCAGGGAACGGGCGAAGGTGACGGCGGCGGCCAGGTGCGGGCCGCGCGCGGAGAGTTCAATGGCGTTGCCGGACAGCCGGCCGCTCTGCCCCGCGTTGTAGCGCTCGCCATGGATGACGCCGACGTCGTAGGCGAAGGCAACGCCGTATTCCTGGACGAACGGGCGCAGCGGCTCCCAGCTCACCGGCCGGCGCCAGCGCAGTTGACTGCGCCAGTAGGCGCCGCTGTCGCCGGACATCGACTGCTCCTTGAAGCCGCGCACCGAGGACAGCCCGCCGATGCTGATGCGCTGCGGGCTGTAGAGCACGTCTTCGCTGCGCTGGCCGTTGACCAGGCTGTCGAAGCTGAAGGATTCGCCCCCCAGCTGGAACGGCTGCAGGTAGCTCAGGGTCAGGCTGTATTTGTGGTAGCGAGCCACCGGCTGGCTGCCCTGGGGATCGCCGTCGCGCTGGGCGTCGAAGGCGCCGGTACCGTGCTGCCAGCCGAGGTCGAGGTTGACGAAGGCGGAGCCGATGCGCCGACCGTGGGTGAAGCCGAGCTGGGCTTCGGAGAGGCGCTGGCTGGAGACGTCGATCAGCGCGTCTTCGATGTAGTTGCGGGTTTGCAGGTGGCTGACGCCGAAGCCGACGCTGGTCTTGCTGACGTCGTCGCGGTGCAGCACGCGCTCGGCGCGCAGGCTGTGGTTCTGGCTGTCGCCGTCGGTCTGGAAGGCGAAGCCGGTGCCTTCGTTCTGGGTGCGGTAGTAGCTCTGGTTGTAGCTGTAGCTGAAGGTCCACCAGCCGTAGGGCAGGCTGTAGGCCAGGCTCTGGCTGTGGGAATGGCGGAAGCTATCGCTCACCGCGTCGCGGCTGGCGCGCAGGCTCAGTTGGTCGGCCAGACCGAGCGGGCTGTCCCAGTCGAAGCCCAGGCCCCACTGTTGCTCGCCGGTGCTTTCCTGGCCTTCGTTATGCCGCGCCAGGCTGACCCGCCAGGGTTTGCTACGCGCGCCCTTGAGCTGCACGCGGCTGCCGCCGACCTGCTCGCCGGGCAGCAGCTCCAGCTGGGCCTGGCGCGACGGCAGGCGGCCGAGCTGGTCGACCAGTTGCTCCAGCTCGCGCAGGTTCAGGCGCTCGCCCGGTTCGCCGGGAAAGGCCATGGCCAGTTCGCGGTCGCTGGCCGTCTCGGAGCTGTCCAGGCCCTCCAGGGTGCCCTCCACCACCAGCACGTCCAGCTCGCCGTCGGCCAGGTCCTGCTGTGGCAGGTAGGCGCGGGAGGTGACGTAGCCACGCTCGATGTATTGCTGGGTGATGGCCTTGAGCAGCTCGTTGAGGCGGCTGGCGCCCAGGCATTGGCCCTCGAAGGG
>NZ_JBSKHQ010000040.1:0-2969 GCF_057128665.1 Zestomonas ipomoeae | reverse complement strand
GGGGCACATCAGCCCAGAGGGCTTCGAGGCCAGGATGAGGGCTTAAACACGTGTCCACGATTGCTGGGCAAGATCAGAACCTGAGCCTGGCGCCCGACACCCTGCGACCGCTCGGGCGCTTCCACGCGCCAGCGGCCAACGAGCCGGATACCTGGGTACAGGCAGACCTGTTCCACGCCCCGCTCCCCCACCCCGTCAGCCCCGCCGCCGAACTGGAAGAGCTGCACTGGCTGGCCGTCGACGCAGCGCTCCCCTGCGAACTGGCCCCGCTGGTCCGGCTGCACGTACTA
Organism: Zestomonas ipomoeae; assembly: GCF_057128665.1. Classification (NCBI taxonomy): domain Bacteria; kingdom Pseudomonadati; phylum Pseudomonadota; class Gammaproteobacteria; order Pseudomonadales; family Pseudomonadaceae; genus Zestomonas; species Zestomonas ipomoeae. Next base: position 2,679 of record NZ_JBSKHQ010000040.1, on the reverse strand, counting down.
CCGCTGATCTGGCCGACCTGAACGTCCGTTATTCAGCGTTGCGCTCCCAGATCAACTCGCCGTCGCTGCGAACCTCCACCACCTTGGTCAGCGCCGCCTCCGCAGCGGTATCCGCTTCCGAGGCAAGGTCATAGCGATGCCCGTGGGCGACCCGGTGCATATGCACCTGCTCGTCACTGCCCCGCCGCTTGACCGCGATGACCGCCTCGAATGCATCACCGGCCGGAATGGCCGAAGAAATGGCTTCGAACTTCTCGAAATGCTTGCGTGCCATGGGCTTGCCTCCGTCGCTGTCTGACTAGGGGTAGACAGCAAGCAGCAGGGAACGCTCGGCGGTGGGAGATATCGGCATTTCGCTGCTGCTAGCGACAGGCGGAAGCCGGCCAAAAGCTGCCCGTAGGATTCGGCAACCTAGTGCATAGACGGACCGGCATGTCGTGCGGTGGCCGTTCTTGGGATGACAGAATGCCATCCACTCGGCTACTGTCTGCCGACGTACCAATAACACCGCCGGCTTAGTCCCCTAAGCAAAGCCCCGCCCATATTTTTCAAGGGGTTAGAGGTGCTCAGCAGGTATTAGGCACCTGGTTTGGTGTATTTCAACGCCCCATTTAGGGGGGCTAATTATAGTTAGGGTTCAACCATATGGCGCAAGCACCAAGGAAGCGCGGAAAATTAACAATGTTTATTTTTGGATTACTAGCAATAGGGGAATTAGTGATGTCCATAAAGACAAGTCATGGCCCCGACTCTCTAAACGACTCATTCAAGTATTTCTTGGTCGTAGGGATTCCTTTACTATTTGTTTTTTCGTCTATCTATTTGGGGCAAAATTTACGTTTCCCAATTTTTCTAGGATGGGTATGCATACTCACCGGCTTTCTTATACATTATGGTTACTACACAACACACGACCCCTCAAAAGCAATGATACTAGGAGTTAGCGTTATTATTTATTGGCTTTGTGGGGTACTGGCATTAATTTCGGTTTCTTACCAAGAACCCTAACAAATGGTTCAAACCGTTCGCTTCGCTCACTGGGACGGGCTAAAGCCCGCCCCTTAACCAAACGTTATATAAGCAGTTCATACATGGAGGCCGGACTCTGAACAGATTCAGGGATCACCTGAGGTACTTTCTAATAAGTTACTTCTCAAAACATATCTGCCCAGATCGTTTCTCGCTCACCTCCGACGAGGCCAAAAAGAATGACTTCTATGAAGTCAGAATCTACATTCCTGATGCAACAAATGAAGAAATAAAGAAAATCCCCAAGAAAAACAGAGGGGCGTTAAGAGTAAAATTTGAGTTCCTGCCAAATAAAAATGCAGCGCGTTGGGGCGGAATTCTTGCTGGTAGAAAGAAATCTAGAGAAGACGCAGAATTTTCGGAGTGCCTATTATCTAAGGAGTACCTGAGATACTCCAGGATCGACGTCAATTATTATTTTGGCCACTGGGATTTTCGCGATCAGGATTGCTCAACAAGTACACTAGTAAAATTATTCTTGCTAAGGAAAATCCGCGCCGCATACATTTCAATATTAAAACATAAAATTCAGAAAGCAATTAGACAGAAAATAATTTTTAGGAAACTACAAACCCCACTTAGAAGCAAATTTGAAATTTACGAAACCTTAATGAACGATGATAAATTCCTACGCACAGGCACGTTCAGAAAAAGTGAATTATCTAAATCGCTATTTGGCAAGCACTACATAATCGATTACCAGATTTATCAAAAAGTATCACAGTCATTAGACTGGATTCTTGAGTCATGCGCAGAAGACAAAGAAATACAAAAAATCTCTCACGCAAACGACCAAGACCCTTTGTACAAAATCAAAGGCAAAGGAGTCCATTACTTTACAATCACTAAAGAAAGTATAAAAAACAATGATTCTAATCGTGCAATACAAGAACAGCAGGTAAAAATACAGAAGAAAATGTCCTGGCTCACCTTGCTTCTTGTAATAGGAACCTTTATTTCTGTAATTGATAAAATGGAACCTATAACTAAAATCATCAAACAAGTCAAAGAGCAAGGTTTACTTTATCTCCATGAACTCATGCGCATGCTCATATAACAACTGGTTCAAACCGTTCGCTTCGCTCTCTGGGACGGGCTAAAGCCCGCCCCTTAACCAAACGTTAGGTGCATATTCAAAATGCGGGATCGCCAAAAAATTGTGGATATGGTCAGAGACACTGCTGATAGATTTGGCCCGTCCAACCCGCAAGAAATTAAAAAGCTTATCTCCTATTGCAAAAAAGCGTCTGAGCGCAATGTGTTTTTCGCACTATTTTCTTTCTTTTACGACCCATCCCTGCAGGAAAATAAATTTCAACGGCAACGAATTGCAGGTACGTTGCTATTTGAACTGGCGCCCGCATCAGCTCTTGAGCTGGAGGGCTCAATTTATGCAGCAGCAAAAATCTGGGATTACAGCATTGAAGAATTGCCATGGTATTGGTGCAAAACGTTTGACAAAGAAAATGTTCTTAATTTTCTGAACGATCTACTGCCAGACATTGAAGACGAAGAAACTATAAAAAGCGTTAAAACTATGTTGTTTTGGTGCAGTGGCTTCGAGCAACAATGCACCTAACAACTTATATGGACTCTCCCCACAAGCAGTGAGGACAGCTTTTTTCGATCCTGTCGTCAGCGCGGTTGCAT
>NZ_JBSKHQ010000039.1:0-3086 GCF_057128665.1 Zestomonas ipomoeae | reverse complement strand
GCCACCAGCATGCCGGTGCCGCGCTCCAGGGATACCCCGACCCGGCTTTCGGCCTTCACGCCCTGGGCGATCAGCAGATGGGCCAACTGATTGGCGCGGGCATCCAGCTCGGCGTAGCTCAGCCGCTCGGTGCCGTGCACCAGGGCGATGGCGTCCGGGCGAAGGGCCGCCTGTTCGGCGAACAGCGCGGGGAACAGGCGCGAGTCGTCGTGCTGTTCGCGGGCTTGGTTCCACTGCTCCAGCTGGCCGCGCTCGGTGTCGGTGAGCAGATCCAGGCTGGCCAGCGGCCGCTGCGCATCGCCGCACAGCTCGGCGAGTATCTGCCGCAGCAATGCGTCCAGTTGCGCGATACCGGCAGCGTCGAAGTGCGCGCTGTCGTAGGCCAGCAGCAGCTCCAGACGCTCGCCCGGCAGCACCGCCAGGGTCAGCGGATAGTGGGTGAACTCGTGGCTCTGCGGCTGGCCCAGGCGCAGCTCGCCGCGCTCGGCCTGGCGCAGGGCGTCGCCCAGCGGGTAGTTCTCGAACACCAGCAGGCTGTCGAACAGCGCCTCGCCGGCGCTGCCGGCCCAGCGTTGCAGCTCGTACAGCGGCGTGTGCTCGTGCTCGCGCAGGCTCAGGTTGAGCGCCTGCACCTCACCCAGCCAGTCGCCCAGCGCCTGCCCGGCCGGCAATTCGATGGGCACCGGCAGGCTGTTGATGAACAGGCCGAGCTGGTGCTCGCCGCCCTCCAGCTCGGCCGGCCGCCCGGCCACGGTAGTGCCGAAGCAGACCCGCCGCTTGCCGGTCAGGCGCCCCAGCAGCAGCGCCCAGGCACCCTGGATCAGGCTGTTGAGGGTCACCCCCTGGCGCTGGGCGAAGGCGCGCAGGGCGCTCTCCTGCGATGCCGCCAGCGGTAGCGGATGGCGCACATGGCCGCTGCCGGGCTGCCGGCACGGCAGGCAGCCGACGATGCGGCTGGGCCCGTCCAGGCGTTGCAGCAAGGGCCGCCAGAAGGCTTCGGCCACTGCGGCATCCTGCCCGGCCAGCCAGGCGATGTAGTCACGGAACTGGCCGCGCGGCGCAGGCAGCGCCTCGCCGTGGTAGAGCGCCAGCACCTCGCCGAGCAGCAGCGCGGTGCTCCAGCCGTCCAGCAGTAAATGGTGCAGGGTCCAGACCAGCACATGCTCGCGCTCGCCACGCTGCAGCAGGGTCAGGCGCAGCAGCGGCGCCTCGGCCAGGTCGAAGCCGGCGGCACGGTCGGCGGCGCAGAAGGCTTCCAGCGCCGCCGCGAAATCCGCCTCGCCGCGCCAGTCGCGCACCTGCCAGGGCAGCTGCAGGTCGCCGCGCACCGCCTGCAACGGGCGCTCGCCGGCGAGGAAGGCGCTGCGCAGGATGGCATGTCGCTGGAACACTTGGCGCCAGGCCGCGTGCAGGCGTTGCGGGTCGAGCCCGGAGAGCGGCAGCACCAACTGGTTGACGTAGCTGGCGGCGCCTTGCAGCTGGGTGTGGAACAGCAGGCCCTGCTGCAGCGGCGACAGCGGGTAGATGTCCTCGACGCCGACCAACTCATCCAGCCGGGCCTGGTCCAGGCCGGCCAGCGGCACGTCGCTGGGGGTCAGCCGTAGCGGGGCCTGTCGGCAATGGGCATGGATCGCCTGCAGTTCCGCGCCCAGGCGCTCCAGCAGGCCGTCCAGGGTCGCCCGCTGCCATTGGCTCGGGCTGAAATCGACATGCAGGCTGAGGGCGCCGCCGCGTTGCTCGGCGTTGATCACCAGCGCCGCGTCCATCGGCGCATCCGCCTCGCGCCAGAGGCCGGCGTCGAGCAGGCGCAGCGGGCCGTCGGCAGCCTCGTCGAACTGGCCGAGGTAGTTGAACAGCACCTGCGGCGGCGTCTGCTCCAGCTGCCCGCGCTGAGCCAGCAGGCCGTAGCCGAGGCCGCCGTTGGGCACGGCGCGCAGCTGTTCCTTGATGGTCTTGAGGCTGGCGGCAAGATCGGCCTCGGGCTGCAGGCGCAGCGGATAGAGGCTGGTGAACCAGCCGACGGTGCGCGACAGGTCAAGGTCGTCGAACAGCGCTGCGCGACCATGGCTTTCCAGGTGCAGGCGCACCGCCGGCTGTTCGCTCCAGGCGCAGAGCACGCGGGCCAGGGCGGTCAGCAGCAGCTCGTCGGCGCGCAGGCGATAGGCCTGCTGCCCGGCCAGCAGCAGCTCGCGGGTGAAATCGCCCGGCAGTTGCCATTCGATGCGCTGGCGCTCGCCTTCCGTGCCCGGCACCTGGGACAGCAGCGGCAACTCGTCGGCATCGGCGAGCTGGGCTTGCCAGAAGGGCAATTCGGCGGCCACTTCAGACGCATCCGCCCAGCCCTGCAAACGCTCGGCCCAGGTTTTGAAGGCCGTGGTCTTGGCCGGCAGCTGCGTCGGCAGGCCACTGGCGAGCTGGCCGTAGAGCCGTGGCAGGTCCTCCACCAGCACGCGCCAGGACACCCCGTCCACCACCAGATGGTGAATGCACAGCAGCAGGCGGTCGTTGCATCCCGCCTGGCGCAGGTGCAGCCCGCGCAGGGCCGGGCCCCGCTCCAGATCGAGGCTGCGCTGGGCCTGTTCGCACAGCGCCTGCAGTTGGCTGTCGTCATCCAGCACGTGTGACTGGAGCAGCCCATCGTTCGCGCTGCCATGGGTCTGCAGCCAGCCGCCGGCTTCCCGCTGGAAGCGCAGGCGCAGCGCATCGTGATGCTGCACCAGGGCCTGCAGGGCCTGCTCCAACAGTTCCGTATCGAAGGGCTGGGCCAGTTCGCAGAGCAGGTACTGGTTGCACAGCGCCAGGCCCTCGCGTTCGAGCAAGCGCGCCTGGATCGGCAACAGCGGCGCCGGTCCCTCGACCATGCCCTGCTCCGCCTGCGGCGCCGCGACCGCCCGGGCGACGGCGGCCAACTGGGCGAGTGTCTGCTGCTGGAAGACGTCCTTGGGGGTCAGCCCTAGGCCCTGCTGCCGGGCCCGGCTGACCACCTGCAGGGCGACGATGGAATCCCCACCCAGCTCGAAGAAGTGCGCCTCGCGGCCGATGGGCTCGACGCCCAGCACTTCGCTCCAGATGCCGGCAAGGATGCG
>NZ_JBSKHQ010000038.1:0-5722 GCF_057128665.1 Zestomonas ipomoeae | reverse complement strand
CCGCTTGGCGGATGGGGGGTTTGGGATAGAAGCTTGACGATGACCTACTCTCACATGGGGAAACCCCACACTACCATCGGCGATGCGTCGTTTCACTACTGAGTTCGGGATGGGATCAGGTGGTTCCAACGCTCTATGGTCGTCAAGCAATTCGGTAGCTGTATCGTGTGTTAGACGCTACAGCGAATTGGGTATGTGATTGAGTTGCGAGCTCGTTGCAAATTTTCGGTTTGTTGTCGACTTCAACCGTCTGACACGCAAACAACAGATTGTTTGGGTGTTATATGGTCAAGCCTCACGGGCAATTAGTATTGGTTAGCTCAACGCCTCACAGCGCTTACACACCCAACCTATCAACGTCGTAGTCTTCGACGGCCCTTCAGGGAGCTCGAGGCTCCAGTGAGATCTCATCTTGAGGCAAGTTTCCCGCTTAGATGCTTTCAGCGGTTATCTTTTCCGAACATAGCTACCCGGCAATGCCACTGGCGTGACAACCGGAACACCAGAGGTTCGTCCACTCCGGTCCTCTCGTACTAGGAGCAGCCCCTCTCAAATCTCAAACGTCCACGGCAGATAGGGACCGAACTGTCTCACGACGTTCTAAACCCAGCTCGCGTACCACTTTAAATGGCGAACAGCCATACCCTTGGGACCGGCTTCAGCCCCAGGATGTGATGAGCCGACATCGAGGTGCCAAACACCGCCGTCGATATGAACTCTTGGGCGGTATCAGCCTGTTATCCCCGGAGTACCTTTTATCCGTTGAGCGATGGCCCTTCCATACAGAACCACCGGATCACTAAGACCTACTTTCGTACCTGCTCGACGTGTCTGTCTCGCAGTCAAGCGCGCTTTTGCCTTTATACTCTACGACCGATTTCCGACCGGTCTGAGCGCACCTTCGTACTCCTCCGTTACTCTTTAGGAGGAGACCGCCCCAGTCAAACTGCCCACCATACACTGTCCTCGATCCGGATAACGGACCAGAGTTAGAACCTCAAGCATGCCAGGGTGGTATTTCAAGGATGGCTCCACGCGAACTGGCGTCCACGCTTCAAAGCCTCCCACCTATCCTACACAAGCAGGCTCAAAGTCCAGTGCAAAGCTACAGTAAAGGTTCACGGGGTCTTTCCGTCTAGCCGCGGATACACTGCATCTTCACAGCGATTTCAATTTCACTGAGTCTCGGGTGGAGACAGCGCCGCCATCGTTACGCCATTCGTGCAGGTCGGAACTTACCCGACAAGGAATTTCGCTACCTTAGGACCGTTATAGTTACGGCCGCCGTTTACCGGGGCTTCGATCAAGAGCTTCGCTTGCGCTAACCCCATCAATTAACCTTCCGGCACCGGGCAGGCGTCACACCCTATACGTCCACTTTCGTGTTTGCAGAGTGCTGTGTTTTTAATAAACAGTCGCAGCGGCCTGGTATCTTCGACCGGCATGAGCTTACGCAGTAAATGCTTCACCCTCACCGGCGCACCTTCTCCCGAAGTTACGGTGCCATTTTGCCTAGTTCCTTCACCCGAGTTCTCTCAAGCGCCTTGGTATTCTCTACCCAACCACCTGTGTCGGTTTGGGGTACGGTTCCTAGTTACCTGAAGCTTAGAGGCTTTTCCTGGAAGCATGGCATCAACCACTTCGCGTTCTAAAAGAACGCTCGTCATCAGCTCTCGGCCTTGAACACCCGGATTTGCCTAAGTGTTCGGCCTACCACCTTAAACAAGGACAACCAACGCCTTGCTGGCCTAGCCTTCTCCGTCCCCCCATCGCAGTAACTAGAAGTACGGGAATATTAACCCGTTTCCCATCGACTACGCTCTTCAGCCTCGCCTTAGGGACCGACTCACCCTGCGTCGATTAACGTTGCGCAGGAACCCTTGGTCTTTCGGCGTGGGAGTTTTTCACTCCCATTGTCGTTACTCATGTCAGCATTCGCACTTCTGATACCTCCAGCGAGCTTCTCAACTCACCTTCACAGGCTTACAGAACGCTCCTCTACCGCTCATCTTACGATGAACCCGTAGCTTCGGTGCCTGGTTTGAGCCCCGTTACATCTTCCGCGCAGGCCGACTCGACTAGTGAGCTATTACGCTTTCTTTAAAGGGTGGCTGCTTCTAAGCCAACCTCCTAGCTGTCTAAGCCTTCCCACATCGTTTCCCACTTAACCAGGACTTTGGGACCTTAGCTGACGGTCTGGGTTGTTTCCCTTTTCACGACGGACGTTAGCACCCGCCGTGTGTCTCCCGTGCTGACACTTGCTGGTATTCGGAGTTTGCATCGGTTTGGTAAGTCGGGATGACCCCCTAGCCGAAACAGTGCTCTACCCCCAGCAGTGATACACGAGGCGCTACCTAAATAGCTTTCGAGGAGAACCAGCTATCTCCGAGCTTGATTAGCCTTTCACTCCGATCCACAGGTCATCCGCTAACTTTTCAACGGTAGTCGGTTCGGTCCTCCAGTCAGTGTTACCTAACCTTCAACCTGCCCATGGATAGATCGCCCGGTTTCGGGTCTATTCCCAGCGACTAAAGCGCCCTATTAAGACTCGCTTTCGCTACGCCTCCCCTATTCGGTTAAGCTCGCCACTGAAAATAAGTCGCTGACCCATTATACAAAAGGTACGCAGTCACCTAACAAAGTAGGCTCCCACTGCTTGTACGCATACGGTTTCAGGTTCTATTTCACTCCCCTCTCCGGGGTTCTTTTCGCCTTTCCCTCACGGTACTGGTTCACTATCGGTCAGTCAGTAGTATTTAGCCTTGGAGGATGGTCCCCCCATGTTCAGACAACGTTTCTCGTGCGCCGTCCTACTCGATTTCACTTCTAAGATCCTTTCGCGTACAGGGCTATCACCCACTATGGCCGCACTTTCCAGAGCGTTCCGCTAAAATCAAAGAAGCTTAAGGGCTAGTCCCCGTTCGCTCGCCACTACTAAGGGAATCTCGGTTGATTTCTTTTCCTCAGGGTACTTAGATGTTTCAGTTCCCCTGGTTCGCCTCTTGCACCTATGGATTCAGTACAAGATACTCAGCTTATGCTGAGTGGGTTCCCCCATTCAGAGATCTCCGGATCAAAGTCTGTTTGCCGACTCCCCGAAGCTTATCGCAGGCTACCACGTCTTTCATCGCCTCTGACTGCCAAGGCATCCACCGTATGCGCTTCTTCACTTGACCATATAACCCCAAGCAATCTGGTTACTGTCTCTAACGTGAAGACGACATTCGCCGAAAATTCGCGCTTGAACTCGCAAATTTTACCTTGACTTGATTAATCACCAGTGAAAGAGATTAATCAGTCTACTTCTATCACATACCCAAATTTTTAAAGAACGATTCTGGTAAAGACCAGAAATCAACGTTATCGCGGTAACGTTCATTTCTGAACTCTAACGAGTGGTGGTGGAGCCAAGGAGGATCGAACTCCTGACCTCCTGCGTGCAAAGCAGGCGCTCTCCCAGCTGAGCTATGGCCCCAATGTCTTGAAGCCTGCGCCCCACAACATTGGTGGGTCTGGGCAGATTCGAACTGCCGACCTCACCCTTATCAGGGGTGCGCTCTAACCAACTGAGCTACAGACCCAATCGTCTTCGCAATGAATCAAGCAATTCGTGTGGGAGCTTATGAAGAAGCTGATGTCTTCGATTAAGGAGGTGATCCAGCCGCAGGTTCCCCTACGGCTACCTTGTTACGACTTCACCCCAGTCATGAATCACTCCGTGGTAACCGTCCCCCCGAAGGTTAGACTAGCTACTTCTGGAGCAACCCACTCCCATGGTGTGACGGGCGGTGTGTACAAGGCCCGGGAACGTATTCACCGTGACATTCTGATTCACGATTACTAGCGATTCCGACTTCACGCAGTCGAGTTGCAGACTGCGATCCGGACTACGATCGGTTTTGTGCGATTAGCTCCACCTCGCGGCTTGGCGACGCTCTGTACCGACCATTGTAGCACGTGTGTAGCCCTGGCCGTAAGGGCCATGATGACTTGACGTCATCCCCACCTTCCTCCGGTTTGTCACCGGCAGTCTCCTTAGAGTGCCCACCATAACGTGCTGGTAACTAAGGACAAGGGTTGCGCTCGTTACGGGACTTAACCCAACATCTCACGACACGAGCTGACGACAGCCATGCAGCACCTGTGTCTGAGTTCCCGAAGGCACCAATCCATCTCTGGAAAGTTCTCAGCATGTCAAGGCCAGGTAAGGTTCTTCGCGTTGCTTCGAATTAAACCACATGCTCCACCGCTTGTGCGGGCCCCCGTCAATTCATTTGAGTTTTAACCTTGCGGCCGTACTCCCCAGGCGGTCGACTTAATGCGTTAGCTGCGCCACTAAGATCTCAAGGATCCCAACGGCTAGTCGACATCGTTTACGGCGTGGACTACCAGGGTATCTAATCCTGTTTGCTCCCCACGCTTTCGCACCTCAGTGTCAGTATCAGTCCAGGTGGTCGCCTTCGCCACTGGTGTTCCTTCCTATATCTACGCATTTCACCGCTACACAGGAAATTCCACCACCCTCTACCGTACTCTAGTCAGGCAGTTTTGGATGCAGTTCCCAGGTTGAGCCCAGGGCTTTCACATCCAACTTACCAAACCACCTACGCGCGCTTTACGCCCAGTAATTCCGATTAACGCTTGCACCCTTCGTATTACCGCGGCTGCTGGCACGAAGTTAGCCGGTGCTTATTCTGTCGGTAACGTCAAAACAGCAAGGTATTAGCTTACTGCCCTTCCTCCCAACTTAAAGTGCTTTACAATCCGAAGACCTTCTTCACACACGCGGCATGGCTGGATCAGGCTTTCGCCCATTGTCCAATATTCCCCACTGCTGCCTCCCGTAGGAGTCTGGACCGTGTCTCAGTTCCAGTGTGACTGATCATCCTCTCAGACCAGTTACGGATCGTCGCCTAGGTGAGCCATTACCTCACCTACTAGCTAATCCGACCTAGGCTCATCTGATAGCGTGAGGTCCGAAGATCCCCCACTTTCTCCCGTAGGACGTATGCGGTATTAGCGTCCGTTTCCGAACGTTATCCCCCACTACCAGGCAGATTCCTAGGCATTACTCACCCGTCCGCCGCTCGCCGGCATCCCGAAGGACCCGCTGCCGCTCGACTTGCATGTGTTAGGCCTGCCGCCAGCGTTCAATCTGAGCCATGATCAAACTCTTCAGTTCAATACTGCTTGGGTTTTGAGAAAACCCTAAACTTGGCTCAGCAATCGCAAATAAACTCTCGAATTCACGAGTGTTACTTGTGTTGCTGATAATCAGTCGACTACCAGTCTTACATTCACAAGCACCCACACGAATTGCTTGATTCAGTTGTTAAAGAGCAGTTGGTCAAGTCTTTCGTCTCAACCGAGGCGCGCATTCTACAGCGCCTCATCTTTCCGTCAAGCTTTATTTTCGAAAATTTCTTTTCTACTCAACCGCTTGCGCTTTCGATCAGCTCAGCTTCTCGTCAGCGGGAGGCGCATTCTACAGCGTTCAAACTCGCTGTCAACACCTCTTTTTCACCGCTTTCGATCGGCTCGACCGAAACACCAACAGAGCTCAACCACCACCCTGTCAGCCCGGCGCATTCTACTCGAACCCGCCGCCGTTGCAACCCTTATTTTCGTCCAACTCTTTGATTTCCAAGGAGTTTTCCGAGAGGCCTGCACCGGAAGTGGTGCGCATTATAGGCCCCACGAAATCCACGTCAACACTTAAATG
>NZ_JBSKHQ010000037.1:0-5948 GCF_057128665.1 Zestomonas ipomoeae | reverse complement strand
GAAGCCTTCACCCGCGAGCTGTACCAACGCCTGCAAAGCACGCTCAAGCCGCAACGCATCATCAACGGCTACGGCCCCACCGAGACCGTGGTCACCCCGCTGATCTGGAGCGCCTACCCCGGCGACAGCTTCGAGGCGGCCTACGCGCCCATCGGTACCGCCGTCGGCCCGCGCCGCCTGTATGTACTCGACAGCGAACTCAACCCGCTGCCCATCGGCGTGGCCGGCGAGCTGTACATCGGTGGCGAGATCGGCCTGGCCCGCGGTTACCACCAGCGCCCGGAGCTGACCGCCGAACGCTTCCTGCCCGACCCCTTCGGCGCACCGGGCGAACGCATGTACCGCACCGGCGACCTGGTGCGCTGGCGCGATGACGGCGTGATCGACTACCTGGGCCGGGTCGACCATCAGGTGAAGATCCGTGGCTTCCGCATCGAACTGGGCGAAATCGAAAGCCAGCTGCTGGCCCTGGACGGGGTGGCCGAAGCGGCGGTGATCGCTCGTGAGACGCCGAGCGGTAAGCAGCTGGTGGGCTACGTCGTGCTTAAACACCCCTCTCCCTCCGGGAGAGGGGCCGGGGGAGAGGGTGTCCCAGGCGACTCCGCGGTTTCCCTCACCCCAGCCCTCTCCCAGAGGGAGAGGGAGTTAAAAGCTTCGCTCGCCCAAACCCTGCCGGACTATATGGTGCCCACGCAGATCATCGCCCTGGCCAAACTGCCGCTGACCCCGGCGGGCAAGCTGGATCGCGCGGCGTTGCCGGAACCGGTGTGGCAGAGCCAGGGCTACGAAGCGCCGCAGAGCGAGGCCGAGCGCATCCTCGCCGGCATCTGGAGCGAAGTGCTGGGCATCGAATCCATCGGCCGCGAGGCGCACTTCTTCGAGTTGGGCGGCGACTCCATCGTCGCCTTGCAGGTGGTCAGCCGGGCGCGGCAGCGCGGCTTCGTGCTGCCGCTGAAGGCGCTGTTCGATACGCCGGCGCTGACCGACTGCGCCGGGCAACTGATCGCCGCCGAGGCGGACCTGCCGCAACTGCGTGCATTGCCGCGGGGCGATGACCTGCCGCTGTCCCACGCCCAGCACCGGCTGTGGTTCCTCAACCGCCTCGACCCGGCCAGCGGCGCCTACCATATGCCCGCCGGCCTGAACCTGCATGGCCGCCTGGATCGCCAGGCCCTGCAAGGTGCTTTCGACTGCCTGGAGGCCCGCCACGAGTCCCTGCGCACGCGCTTCGTCGAGCGCCAGGGCGAACCGCGCCAGCGCATCCTGCTGCCGCAAGGGCAGCGTATCGACTGGCACGACCTACGCATGCAGCCCGCCGAACAGCGCGAGGCCACGGCCGAGGCCATCGCCGCCGAGCTGCTGGCCACGCCGTTCGACCTGGCGCGGGACCCGCTGCTGCGTGTGGCAGTGCTGCGCCTGGGCGACCAGGAATACCGCCTGCTGATGGTCCAGCACCACATCGCCTCCGATGGCTGGTCGATGCAGCGCTTCATCGAGGAATTCTGCGCCGCCTACGCCGCGCTGGCCGAAGGCAAGGCGCCTTCTTTCCAGTCGTTGCCGGTGCAGTACGCCGACTACGCCCAGTGGCAACGCGCCTGGCTGGCCAGCGGCGAGGCACGGCGCCAGCTCGCCTATTGGCAGGCGCAGCTCGGCGAGCACCAGCCGCTGCTGGAACTGCCCACCGACCACCCACGCACGGCCAAGACCGGGCTGCATGGCGCACGCCTGCGCTTCGCGCTGCCAGCAAGCCTGACCGGCCAACTGCGGGCCCTGGCCCAACGCGAGAACGCCACCCTGTTCAGCGTCCTGCTGGCCGCCTGGCAGACGCTGCTGTACCGCTACAGCGGGCAGGAAGACATTCGTGTCGGCGTACCGGTGGCCGGCCGCAGCCTGCCGCAGGTGGAGGGGGTGCTCGGCTGCTTCGTCAATACCCTGGTATTGCGCGGCACGCCCACCGGCGCCACGCCGTTCCGCGAGTTGCTGGGCGAGTTGCAGCGCGCCAGCCGCGATGCCCTGGCCCATCAGGATTTGCCCTTCGACCAATTGGTGGAGGCCCTGCAACCCTCCCGCAGCCTCGCCCATCACCCGTTGTTCCAGGTGTCGTTCAACCACCAGCAGGTGGACTTCAGTGGCCTCGACCGGTTGCCGGGCCTGCGTGTCGAACCCTTCGATCCGGGTGCCGCCGGTGCGCTCTTCGACCTGGCGCTGGACACCGAGGAGCACGTCGACGGCAGCCTCTCCGGTTACGTCAGCTATGCCTGCGAGCTGTATGAGACACGCAGCATCCGCCGCATGGCTGAAAGCTTCGTCGGCCTGCTGCAGCGCCTGTGCGAGGCGCCCGGCCTGCCCCTGGCGCAACTGGTGCGGCTCGATGAGCAGGATCAGCGCCAGCTGGATGCCTGGAACCACTGCGAGCAATCGTTCGACGCGGGTCGCCTGCTGCCGGAGCTGATCGCCGAGCAAGCGCGCCAGCACCCGGACGCCATCGCCCTGGTGCACGGCGACGAGCGGGTGAGCTTCGCCGAGCTGGAGGCGCGCGCCAATCGCCTGGCCCGGCTGCTGATCGACAGGGGGGTGACCCCGGACGCCCGCGTCGGCCTGTCGCTGGAGCGCGGCACGGCGATGATCGAAGGGCTGCTGGCAATCCTCAAGGCCGGTGGCGCCTTCGTGCCGCTGGACCCGGACTACCCGCGCGAGCGCCTGGCCTACATGGTCGAGGACTCGGGGCTGAAGTGGCTGGTCACCAGCACCCACCTGGTGGAGCGCTTGCCGCTGGCGGGGGTGGATGTCATCTGCCTGGATTCGGTCGACCTGGCCGGTTATTCCGCCGAAACGCCGGACGTGCGCCTGCACCCGCTGAACCTCGCCTACCTGATCTACACCTCCGGCTCCACCGGCAAGCCCAAGGGTGTGGCGATCAACCACGGCGGACTGAGCATGCACGTGCAGACCACCGGCGAACGCTATGGCATGACGCCGGAGGACGTGGAGCTGCATTTCTCCTCCATCAGCTTCGATGCCGCGGTGGAGCGCTGGACCGTGCCGCTGGCCTGCGGTTCGCGGCTGGTGATTCGCGACCAGGCGCTGTGGTCGGCCGAGCAGACCTGCGACGCGCTGGTGCGGGAGGGAGTGACCTTCACCTGTTTCCCGCCGAGCTACATGCAGCCGCTGCTGGACTGGGTCGAAGCGCAGCAACTGACCTTGCCGGTGCGCAGCTGGACCCTGGGCGGCGAAGCCTTCACCCGCGAGACCTACGAGCGCCTGCAGAGAGTGCTGCGGCCGGAACGCATCATCAACGGCTACGGCCCGACCGAGACCGTGATCACCCCGCTGATCTGGGTCGCCCATCCTGGCGATCCCCTGGAAGCGGCCTATGCCCCCATCGGCAGCGCGGTCGGCCCGCGCCGCCTGTACATCCTCGACGGCGACCTCAACCCGCGGCCGATCGGCGTGGCCGGCGAGCTGTACATCGGCGGCGAAATCGGCCTGGCGCGCGGCTACCACCAGCGCCCGGACCTGACCGCGGAGCGCTTCCTGCCCGACCCGTTCGGTGCGCCCGGCGAGCGCATGTACCGCACCGGCGACCTGGCGCGCTGGCGCCCCGACGGCACGCTGGACTACCTCGGGCGTATCGATCACCAGGTGAAGATTCGCGGCTTCCGCATCGAGCTGGGTGAGATCGAGGCGCAGCTGATGGCCCAAGACAGCGTCGCCGAAGCCGTGGTGGTGGCGCGCGACACGCCGACCGGCAAGCAACTGGTCGGCTATCTGGTAGCGGCGCAAATCATCGATGACGAGCGCGCCTGGCAAGCCGCCGTGAAAGCCACGCTGAGAGCGCAGTTGCCCGAGCACATGGTGCCCGCCGCGCTGGTGCGTCTGGAGGCGCTGCCGCTGTTGCCCAACGGCAAGCTGGAACGCCGCGCGTTGCCCGAGCCGCAATGGCAGACACGCAGCTACCGCGCGCCGCGGAACGAGCTGGAGCAGGCGCTGGCGGCCATCTGGCAGAGCGTGCTGGACGTGCCGCAGGTGGGCCTCGATGACAACTTCTTCGAGTTGGGCGGGCACTCGCTGTTGGCGACCCAGGTCGTGGCCCAGGTGCGCCAGCAAATGAATGTGGAGGTGCCGCTGCGCGCCTTCTTCGAACTGGAAAACCTCGCCGCCCTGGCGGATTCGCTGGCGCAGCAAGCGCCGGCCGCTGCCGAGCAAGAGGACGACGCGCTGCGTGAAATGGCCGCGTTGCTGGATGAGCTGGAGTCGCTGTGAGCAATCAACCGAGTACCGACAAGCAACCCGCTATCGACAAGGCTGCCCTGGCGCGGCGCTTCCTCGCCCTCGGCGCGCCTGAGCAAAGGCGTTTCCTCGAATTGTTGGGCAGCAAGGGTATCCGCTTCGATCTGCTGCCGTTGGTGCCGGCACCGCGCGGCGCGCGCGTGCCGCCCTCCCATGCGCAGCAGCGCATGTGGCTGGTCTGCCAACTGGAACCGGACAGCAGCGCTTACCACATGGTCGGCGCCTTCAATCTGGAAGGTGAGCTGGACCGCGACGCATTGCTGGGCGCGCTGGCCGCCATCGTCGAGCGCCACGAGGCGCTGCGCACGCGCTTCGTTTCCGAGGGCGACCAGCTCTGGCAGGTGATCGACCCGGCTGCTCCGCTGGCCCTGGAAGAACGCGACCTGCGCGGCGAGCCGGATGCGCTCGAACGTGTGGCCAGCGAACATACCGCACGGCGCTTCGACCTGGCCAACGGCCCGCTGCTGCGCGTGCAACTGCTGCGCCTGGACGAGTACCAGTGGCGCCTGCAGGTGGTGACCCATCACATCGTCTCCGATGGCTGGTCCGTCGGTGTGTTCAGTGAGGAACTGGTGCGCGGCTACGCGGCGTTGCGCAGTGGTCAACCGGTGACGCTGGAGGAACTGCCGATCCAGTACGCCGACTTCGCCATATGGCAGCGGGCCTGGCTGGAGGCCGGCGAACGTGAGCGTCAACTCGATTACTGGCGCGAGCGGCTGGGCGCGGAACAGCCGGTGCTGGCCCTGCCTTACCGCGAGCGCGGGGAGGGCGTCACGGCAGGCGGTCCGCGCCATGCCGAGAGCATTGCCACCGCCTTGCCGGCCGGCTTGTCTTCGCGTCTGCGGGAACTGGCACAGGGGGAGGGGGCGACCACCTTCATGGTCCTGCTGGCCGCCTTCCAGTTGCTGCTGGCACGCTACAGCGGCCAGCGCGACATCCGCGTCGGCGTGCCCGTGGCCAACCGCCAGCGCCCGGAGATCGCCCCGCTGATCGGCTTCTTCGTCAACACCCAGGTGCTGCGTGCACAGCTCGCGCCGGGCCTGAGCTTCCGCGAGCTGCTCGGCCAGGTACGGCAGGCGGCGCTGGAGGCGCAGGACCATCAGGACCTGCCGTTCGATCAATTGGTGGAGGCCTTGGCGCCGGAGCGCAGCCTAGGCCAGACGCCGCTGTTCCAGGTGTTGTTCAACCATCAGCGGCGCGACCTCGGCACGCTGGCCAGTTTGCCCGGCCTGCGCCTGGCCCCGCTGGCGCAGCCCGTTCCCCACGCCATGTTCGACCTGGCGCTGGACAGCGAGGAGGACGCCGCCGGCGAGCTGCGCCTGATCTTCACCTACGCGCGTGAGCGTTTGCACGGCGGTATGGTGAAGCGCATGGTCGAGCACTTTGTCGGCCTGTTGCAGCGGCTGTGCGAGTCGCCCGACCTGGCCCTGGCGCAATTGGCGCTGCTCGATGAGCAGGACCAGCGCCAGTTGGATGCCTGGAACCACCCCCGTGAACAGCATGACGACTCGCGCCTGTTCCCCGCGCTGTTCGCCGAACAGGCGGCCCTTCGCCCGGATGCCATCGCTCTGGTGCACGGCACCGAGCGGCTGAGCTACGCCGAGCTTGAGGCCCGCGCCAATCAGTTGGCCCACCTGCTGATCGCCCAGGGCGTGAAG
>NZ_JBSKHQ010000036.1:0-9673 GCF_057128665.1 Zestomonas ipomoeae | reverse complement strand
ACCATGCGCACGGCACGTTCACGGACTTCGGGGGAGTAGGTCGTGGATTTTCTCATAGCCTCATCTTCTCAAGAGTTGAGGCCTCCACGAAACCCGGGGCGATTCACCTGTTCCGACAGTCCCGCTGTTCACTACAACCACCAGAAAAATCACGACGCCTTGCTGATTACCCCGCCGTCAGGCGGGTTTTGCGCTTTGCCAGTCGCCGCTGAAGCGTCGCTCGTGGCTCCACACCGCCCAGCAGATCCGCACCAGTTTGTTCGCCAGTGCCACCGTCGCCTTGTTGTGGCCGATCCCTGAACATCAACCGCCTCGCCAGCCCTGCTCATGTGCGCAGGGCAGGTGCACTCTTCGCGTTGTTCTTGAGGACTGAATTTGTGGGCATCTGATGGTGTCACGGAGTGCGAACGTCGTGCTGCCTGGCTAGTCGCGCCAGTTCGCCGCTGTTCACCATATCGTTGAACACATCGTTGAACTGCGCGCGCAGGCTCTGATACTGCGGCGTCTTGGGAAAGGCGAAGTAGCCGTCCTGTTCGGAGATAGGTGGCAGAAGGGGCTGCACCTTGTCGGTCAGGTTCAATTGCGGCAGCAGGTCTTCGGTATTGCGCTGATTCGTCGCCAGCATCTCGATACGGTCATACATCAACATTAACAGGCCGTTTTCCAGCGTCTGTGCAGTCTGCGCCTGGATGGTCTCGCGAAAATGGTCGAACGTCGCGCCGTAGGCCCAGCCGTGGACAACCGCGATGCGCCTGCCGCGCAGCTCTTCATAGTCGCCGTTCCATTGGATCGGCATCCCGTTACGCACGTAGAACAGCATGCGGTCGCGGTAGAACGCCTGATCGGAAAAGGCGAAGCGCGCTTCGCGTTCCGGGGTCTTGTAGGGGCCGATCAGTATGTCGGCCTCGCCACGCTCAACCAGGGCCTGGGCTCGCACCCAGGGGTAGATGCCGAAGCGTACGGTGTCGCCGGTACGTTTGCTGATTTCCCGGATCAGGTCCGCGCTAAGCCCGGTGAATTCACCGTTCGGGGCCTGTTCGAAAACGCGGGCGAAATGCGTGCCGACTACACGCAATTCCCGCGCCTGCGCAGTTGTCCCCAGCACAAGGAGGATGAGCAAGCATCCCCGGAGGAACCTGCGTCCCATGTACTACTCCTTGGTATCGACTCATACGCTCGGTGACCTTGCGCCGCATAGAAGTCGGTAATGGAATTATTACCGCCACGCTATCGGTATATATGCTGGATGGCTCGAGAACAAGGCGCTTTCGCCAACAGGAGCCGCGTAGCATCAAGTACTTAGGCTGAGCCGACGAAGGACGCCCAACCTGCACGAGTGAACGAAATCCGAAGGGATGGCGCGGGGCCGTCCCTTCATCTCTCCCTTCGAACCCAGCTGTTTACTCAATCACAAACCGGGCTGGACCACCGCCTGCCATCCGGACGGTAGCTGTCGGTGGCAATGCACCATCAGGCCGGCGAGGGCGTTGCCGATGCGCGTGGCGAGAATGCCGTCGCCAGTGTCGAAGGGCATCTCGGGCCGTGTGGTGAATAGCTCGGGTTGGCTCCTCGAGTCTGGTTGCCGACTCAATGCAAGGTCAAATGACGCCCGAGCAAGGCCCGTAGCGCGGCGGGTTTGACCGGTTTGCTCAGGTAGTCCAGCCCGGCGGCATGCACCTCGGCCACCAGCTCGGGGCGCGCGTCGGCACTGATGACCACACCCGGCAGGGGTTCACCGAGGCGGGTGCGCAGCCAGGCCATCAGCTCGGTGCCGGTCTCGCCCTCGTCCAGGTGGTAGTCCACCAGCGCCAGTTGCGGGCGCACGTCCTCGTCCAGCAAATGCTCGCATTCCAGGCGATTTCGCGCGGTCCATACCTGGCAGCCCCAGCGCGACAGCAGGCTGTGCATGCCGCTGAGAATGCTGTCTTCGTTGTCGATACACAGCACTTGGGTGCCGCTCAGTGCCTGGCCATCCAGCGGTGCGCCAGACGTGGCGGCGACCTTGGCCGGCAGGCCGCCGCGCGCCAGCGGCACGGTGACGCTGAACACGCTGCCCTTGCCCGGCCAGGAACGCACCTCCAGCGGGTGGCCGAGCACGCGGCACAGGCCGTCGGCGATGGCCAGGCCGAGCCCCAGGCCCTTGACGGCACGGGTCTGGTGGCTGTCCAGGCGCTTGAACTCCTCGAAGATCAGCTTGCGCTTGTCTTCCGGGATGCCCGGTCCGCGATCCCAGACTTCCAGACGCAGGTGGCCGTCGAGATGGCGCACCCCCAGCAGCACGCTGCCCTTGGCATAGCGGAAGGCATTGGTCAGGAAATTCTGCAGGATGCGGCGCAGCAGCTTGATGTCGCTGTCGACGCGCAAACGACTGCCGCGTAGGCGGAAATCCACGCCCTGTTCCTGGGCCAGGGCCTTGAACTCGGCACCGAGGGTGGCGAACAGGCTGTCCAGCGCGAAGGCGCCGCGCTCGGGTGTGATGCGCCCGCTCTCCAGGCGCGAGATGTCCAGCAGGTCGGCGATCAGATCCTCGGCCGAGCGCAGCGAGTTGTCGAGGTTACGCACCAGTTCACGGGCATCGGCCGGCAGGGCATCGTCCTGATGGGCGAGGGCGGCGGAGAACAGCCTGGCGGCGTTCAGCGGCTGCATCAGGTCGTGGCTGACCGCGGCGAGGAAGCGGGTCTTCGACTGGTTGGCGGCTTCGGCGGTGCTCTTGGCCTCGCTCAGTGCCTCGTTCAGGGCGCTCAGTTCCTGGGTGCGTTCGGCCACCCGTTGCTCCAGTCCCTCGTTGGCTTCCTTCAGCGCCTGTTCGGTTTCGCGGAAGGCGGTGATGTCGGTAAAGCTCATGACGAAACCGCCACCAGGCATGGGGTTGCCGATCAGCTCGATGACCCGGCCATTGGGGAACAGCCGCTCGGATGTATGCGGGCGGCCCTGGCGCATCCAGTCCAGCCGCCGCTGCACATGGGCCTCCACATCGCCGGGGCCGCACAGGCCGCGCTGGGCGTTGTAGCGAATGATCTCGGCGATCGGGCGGCCGACGCCGATGAGCCCGTCGGGATAGTCGAACAGTTCCAGGTAGCGGCGGTTCCAGGCCACCAGATGCAGCGACTGGTCGACCACGCTGATGCCCTGGGTGATGTTCTCGATAGCGCCCTGCAGCAAGGCGCGGTTGAATTGCAGCACTTCGGAGGCTTCGCCGACGATGCGCACTACATCATCGACCTGCATCTCCCGGCCCTCGATGGCCGCCGAGACCACCGCGCGGGTAGAGGAGGCGCCGAGCACGCCGGCCAGCAGCCGCTCGGTGTGGGCGATCCAGTCGCTGTCGGCGGTCTGCTGCGGCTCGAACGGCCGCTCCTGACGTTGGGCGAAACGTTCGAAACTGGCGCGGGCACGCTCGGTGCCGACGAAGCGCTCGGCCAGGGTCAGCAGGTCCTCCACTTGCACCGCCAGCAGGCTACGGGCACTTGGCTTGGCGCCCAGGTCCTGGCCGATGAAGCGGCCGGCCTGCCAGTGCTCGGAAACCCGCGTGCGCGAGAAGTAGGAAACCCAGGTGAACAGCAGCACGTTGCCGGCGAGCGACAACACCACCCCGCGGGTCAGCGGGTCGATCTCCATGCCTAGCGGTTGGTAGAGCAGCGCCGTGAGGCCGGGGAAGCTCTCCAGCGACCAGCCGAAGCCGCGCGCCGCCAGCGGCAGCACCAACGTATAAGCCCAGATGAAAGAACCGGCGGCCAGGCCGGCGAACACTCCGCGGCGGTTGGCCTGCTTCCACACCAGCGCGCCGAACATCGCCGGCGCCAGTTGGCCGATGGCCGCGAAGGCGATCTGGCCGATGGTCGCCAGGCTGGCGCTGGAACCGAGCAGGCGGTAGCAGACGTAGGCCAGCAGCAGGATCAGCACGATGCTGACCCGGCGGGCGCTGAGCATCCAGTGGCGGAAGGCCTCGAACGGCTGGTCGGTGGCGCGCCGGCGCAACAGCCAGGGCAGCAGCATATCGTTGGTGATCATGGTCGACAGCGCCACCGAGGCGACGATGACCATGCCGGTGGCTGCGGAGGCGCCGCCGATGAAGGCCAGCAAGGCCAGGGCCGGGTGCGCCTCGGCCAGCGGCAGGCTGATGACGAAGGAGTCCGGCATCATACCGGCCGGCAGCAGCATCTGCCCGGCCAGGGCGATCGGTACGACGAACAGCGCGGCCAGCGCCAGGTAGGCGGGAAACACCCAGCGCGCCAGCTTGAGGTCGGCGGGTTCGATGTTCTCCACCACGGTGACGTGGAACTGGCGCGGCAGGCAGACGATGGCAATCATCGCCATGCCGGTCTGCACCAGCATCGCCGGCCAGTTCACCGCCTCGGCCCAGAATTCGCGCAACGGCGGGGCGCTCTCGGCGCGCTCGAGCAGATCGCCGAAACCGTCGAACAGGCCATAGGTGACGAAGGCGCCCACGGCGAGAAACGCCAGCAGCTTGACCAGCGACTCGAAGGCGATGGCCAGCACCATGCCGCGATGGTGTTCGGTGACATCGAGGCTGCGGGTGCCGAACAGAATGGTGAACAGCGCCAGCGCCACCGATACGATCAGCGCGGTGTCCTGGGCGCGGGTGCCGGTGGACTCGGCGCCGGCACCGATCAGCAGGTTCACCCCGAGCACGATGCCCTTGAGTTGCAGGGCGATATACGGCAGTACGCCGACCAGGCAGATAAGCGCCACCACCACTGCCAGCGGCTGCGACTTGCCGTAGCGCGCGGCGATGAAGTCGGCGATGGAGGTGATGTTCTCCTGCTTGCTGATCATCACCATCTTCTGCAGCACCCAGGGCGCGAACAGTAACAGCAGCATCGGCCCGAGGTAGATCGGCACGAACGCCCAGAGCTGCTCGGCGGCCTGGCCGACCGCGCCGAAGAATGTCCAGCTGGTGCAGTACACCGTCAGCGACAGGCTGTAGACCCAGGCCCGCACTCGCGGCGGCATCGGCGCTCGGCGGCGGTCGCCATAGAAGGCAATGGAGAACAGAACGGTCATGTAGACCAGGGCGACCGTGGCGATCAACCCGCTGGACAGCGACATGCAGACTCCCGGTTGTAACGAATACCCGCTAAACGAGCTCTATCAGTTTCGCAGCAAAGCGGCAGGCCGTCAGGCCATTGCGACCAAGGTCGCAGAGTTGCCGCATGACAGTTCGCGGTAGGCCCGGGTAAGGTGATCAGCCGTCGTGTTCCCTATCCGGTCATGGACCAAGGGCACTTCCCGGTGCGGAGCAACTCTGAAAGCAGCAGAGTCTCAGTTGCGTCGACAAATGAAGGAGGGCGCAGATGTTCAAACCCCAACCGGTCACCCTCCAGCGTGGCGCCCTGCGCCTGGAACCGCTCGGCGAAGCCGACCTGCCCGAGCTGCTGGCGCTGGCCGAAGCCAACCGTGACGAGCTGATCTACATGAACGGCTCGCTGAGCCCGGATTGGTACCGCCACGGCCTGGCCGAGCAGCGCGAGGAGCGCGCGGTGGTATTCGCCGTGCGCCTGGCCGACCGGCTGATCGGCACGACGCGCTTCGGCGACTACCTGATGGACCTGCCCGCCGCCGAAATCGGCTGGACCTGGCTCGATCGCGCCCAACACGGCAGCGGTCTGAACGCCACCATTAAATACCTCATGCTGCGCCATGCCTTCGAGGAATGGCAGCTGGTGCGCGTGCAGTTGAAAACCGCGGCGAGCAACCAGCGCGCCCAGCGCTCCATCGAGAAGCTCGGTGCAGTGCGTGAAGGCGTGCTGCGCAACCACCGGCGGCTGGCCAACGGGCGCCTCGACGACAGCGTGCTCTACAGCATCACCGACCGCGAGTGGCCAGCGGTGAAGACGCAGATGGAAGCCGGTTTCAGCTGACCCGCTGTGTGGGTCGGCGGCGGGCAGGCGCGGACTGCTTCTGCGCCGCTGTACCTGTCGCAAGCGCGGCGAAGCGGCTAATGTCAGGGCACCCGCAGTTCGAGGTCGCCATGTTCGCTCCCGTCTTTCCTTCCTGTTCATCGAGGCCGTCATGAGGCTGTCCGGCAGTGGCGTGGCATTGTCCGTCGGCGCGTCCGTGCTGTTCGCGTTGATTCCCGGCTACGTGCGCGAGCTGGCTCCCCTGGATGGCGTGCAGGTTTTCGCCCAGCGCGTGCTCTGGTCTATCCCGGCGGTGTTGCTGCTGGTCGCCATCGGTCGCCAATGGACAGTGCTCGGCGCCGCCTTCGCGCGCTTGCGCCGCGAGCCGCTGCTGGTGGCGGCGCTGCCGCTGGCGGCCGTGCTGATCGGCGTGCAGTGGGGGCTGTTTCTCTGGGCGCCGCTGGTGGGGCGCATGCTGGAGCTGTCCCTGGGGTACTTCCTGCTGCCGCTGGTGATGGTACTGGCCGGGCGGCTGTTCTACGGCGAGCGCCTGCGGCCGCTGCAGCAACTGGCGGTGGCCTTTGCCCTGATCGGCGTGCTGCACGAACTCTGGCTGACCCGTGCGTTTTCCTGGTTGACCCTAGCCTGTGCGCTGGGCTATCCGCCGTACTTCATGCTGCGCCGCTGGACGCGCCTGGATGCGTTGTCCGGTTTCGTCCTGGAGATGCTGGTTCTGATGCCGCTGGCGATCTGGCTGATCGTGCGCCATGGCCCGGTCGACCTGTTCAGCCAGGCGCCGCAACTCTGGTGGCTGCTGCCGGGGCTCGGCGTGCTCGGTACCCTGGCCTTCGCGGCAATGATGGCCGCCAGTCGACGGTTGCCGATGGGACTGTTCGGCATTCTCAGCTACGTCGAGCCGGTGCTGCTGTTCGCCGTCGCCGTGCTGCTGCTCGGCGAGACGTTCGATGTCGGCCAGCTATGGACCTACGGGCCGATCTGGCTGGCGGTGCTGCTCACTGGCTGGGACAGCGCGCGGCTGCTGCATCGCCAGGCCAGGAGCGGCACGTTGTAAGTCTTAGTCGAGAATGTTTTCCAGTACCGTGTAGATGATGCCGGTGGCGATGGCCACCAGTACCACGTCGCGGCCGACCTGCTTCCATTCGTAGCCTTCGTAGTGCGGCAGCTGGTTGGTCACGCGGCTGTCGAAGTTCTTGGCGATGCCTGGTGGAAGCGGCTTGCCGCGTGCCAGGTTTTTGCGAATGCCGGGCGGCAGCGCACTGGTCGAGCCGATCAGGTTGCGGTTTTCACCGAGAACGATGCGTACCCGACCAATGTCGATGCTCGGGCTACGGACATCGATGCGGACCCCGTCTTCGCTATGGGAGGTTTCGGCTTGGCTGTGCTTGCCTTCCGTCTTCTCATGCTTGGGGGCGGCTACTGCCAGCATCGACAGCGTCATAACGGTGCCAGCCAGTAAAACGCGTGTTGTGGACGTCATGGTTTTTCCTCACTCAGTTGTCGCTGTGCAGTTGCAGGTACCCGGAATAGCCCACCAATAGACCGAACAGCGGTAGTCGCACTTCCACCTTGAACAGATAATGGCCATTTTCCTCGGCCTCGAATGCAATCAGTCTAGGCGCCAGCGGGCCGGGCAGCGGCAGGCCGAATGCCCGAGCATGGTGCAGGCGGTAGACCAGCCGGCCGTTTTCCACCTGCAGCTTCATGAACAACCGCACCGGGCCCATCTGCTCCAACAGGTAGTCGCCCTCGAGGCGGAAATGGCTGACCATTCGGCGACCGGCGAAATCCCGCTGCCAGTGCATGTTTTCGGCTTCGTGGCGGCCGTGCACGGTGAGCGGCACGGCGTCGCCCGCCGTCGGCATGCCCAGTAGATTGCCCAGCCAGCGTGCCGGGCCGCGCCCGCGGGTGACATTCACCGGTCCGTGCAGGTGGGTGTCACCGATATGGGCACGTTGCAGAAGGTCCGGTAAGTCGGAAAAGGCCGGTCCGAGGTGTTGCATCAATGCATTCATGGATAAGCGCTTCATGAAAAAAGTGGCGACAGCATAGCGCGCCGGCCGGCGGCATTTCGCCAGCGAATGCACGGATTGCGGGTTTTCCGCCGCGACAACCGGTAGGCTATGCAGCCGTTTCTGTTCTTTTTTGAGGTTGCGCCCCGTGTTTGCCCAATTCGCCCTGCATGAACGCCTGCTAAAAGCCGTGGCCGAGCTGAACTTCGTCGAGCCCACGCCGGTGCAGACGGCGGCCATTCCGCCGGCACTGGAGGGGCATGACCTGCGGGTGATCGCGCAGACCGGCAGCGGCAAGACCGCCGCCTTCGTCCTCCCGCTGCTCAACCGGCTGATCGGCGAGGCCAGGCCGCGGGCGGATATTCGTGCGCTGATCCTGCTGCCGACCCGCGAATTGGCCCAGCAGACGCTCAAGGAAGTGGAGCGCTTCTCCCAGTTCACGTTCATCAAGTCCGGCCTGATCACCGGCGGCGAGGACTTCAAGGTCCAGGCGGCCCTCCTGCGCAAGGTGCCGGATGTGCTGATCGGCACGCCGGGGCGGCTGATCGAACATCTGAACGCCGGCAACCTCGACCTGAAGAAGGTGGAAGTACTGGTGCTCGACGAGGCCGACCGCATGCTCGACATGGGCTTCGCCGAGGACGTGGAGCGCCTGGCCAACGAGTGCGCCAATCGCCAGCAAACCCTGCTGTTCTCCGCCACCAGCGGCGGCAACGGCCTGCGCGAGATGGTCGCCAAGGTCCTGCGCGAGCCGCAGCACCTGCGCTTGAACAGCGTCAGCGAACTCAACGAGGGTACTCGCCAGCAGATCATCACCGCCGACGACCCGGCCCACAAAGAACGCCTGGTGCAGTGGCTGCTGGCCAACGAGAGCTATCAGAAGGCGATTGTCTTCACCAACACCAAGGCCCAGGCCGATCGCCTCTACGGTCACCTGGTGGCCAGCGAATACAAGGTCTTCGTACTGCACGGCGACAAGGACCAGAAGGAACGCAAGCTCGCCCTCGAGCGCCTCAAGCAGGGCGGCACCAAGGTGCTGGTGGCCACCGACGTGGCGGCGCGCGGGCTGGATATCGAAGGGCTGGACCTGGTGATCAACTTCGATATGCCGCGTTCAGGCGACGAGTACGTGCATCGCATCGGTCGTACCGGCCGTGCCGGTGGCGAGGGCTTGGCGATTTCGCTGATCTGCCACAACGACTGGAACCTGATGTCCAGCGTCGAGCGCTACCTGAAGCAGCGTTTCGAGCGCCGCACCATCAAGGAATTGAAAGGCACCTACCAGGGGCCGAAGAACCTCAAGGCCTCCGGCAAGGCCGCCGGGGTGAAGAAGAAAAAGACCGACAAGAAGGGCGAGAAGAAAACCGCCGCCAAGGCCGCGGCCAAGCGCAAACCGGCTGCCCGTCCCAAGCCGAGCGCTCCCTCAGCCATCGTCAGCCAGGACGGCATGGCCCCCCTCAAGCGCAAGAAGCCGGCGGCGGAGTAAGGTCAGGCCTTTGCTGCTGCCTACCGGTGCCGGGCCGGGTTGCCATTCGCCCGGCCTCCCAATCCCCGTCGCCCCGGCGAAGGCCGGGGCGCATCGGTCTCACCGTAAACCCTGATGCTGCCTGCCCCTGGATACCGGCCTTCGCCGGTATGACGGGTTGCGGAACGGCATCGGGTGGGGCTTGGTGGCTGCTTGCCGGTGCTGGGTTGGGGTTGCTAGGGATCCTCTGAAGTAGCCATGCATTTCTGGCTGACTTCAGCCTCCGCTGATTTTGAAAGCGGAAAATCGATCAAAAT
>NZ_JBSKHQ010000035.1:0-11899 GCF_057128665.1 Zestomonas ipomoeae | reverse complement strand
CCGAAGCCGGCGTCGGCGTGAAACTGGCCGGCGACCTCGCCGCCAGCGCCGGGGACATCCAGATCGACGCCAACGGCAAACTGACCATGGCGCAGACGGCGGCCAGCCGGGATATCCGCCTAAAGGCGCAGGACATCGAACTGGGCGGCAAGGCCTATGCCGGGCGCAGCGTCGATGCCCAGGCCACGCAGACGCTGAGCCTGATCCAGGGCCAGAGCCTGGCAGCGCGCGAGCGCATCGAGTTGAAGGGCGCACAACTGGATAACCAGGGCCTGATCGAGGCCGGAGTAAATGGCGACAACAGCCGCAATCAGGTCGGCGACGTCACGCTGAGCGGCGACAACCTGCGCAACAGCGGCAGCGTGCTGGCCAGCCGCGACCTCGACGCGACCGTCGGCGGCGTGCTGGACAACCGCGCCGGCGCCCTCAGCGGCAAGGCCAACACCCGCATCGCCGCAACGACGCTGAACAACAGCGGCGACGGTCTGGTGCTGTCCAGTGGCAACGTCGCCGTCGAGGTCGACGAACTGGACAACAGGGGCGGCCTGATCGCCGGCGGCAAGGACCTCAAGGTCACCGCCAACGCCGCCCTGAACAACCAGGCCGGGGAGCTCTCCAGCCAGGCCGCTGCTACCGTCACAGGCGACAAGATCGACAACCTCGATGGTCTGATCGCCGCCGGCACAGCGCTGAGCGTGACCGCCGAGGCCCTGGACAACAGCGCCGACGGCACCCTGAGCAGTCGCGGCAGCCTGACGGTGCGCGATGCCGCCGTGAACAACCAGGGCGGCGCCATTGTCGCCGACCAGCGCCTGGACATCGCCGGCAAGAGCCTCGACAACCGTGGCGGGGTAGTCAGCGGTAAGGCCGACGCCGTCGTCGCGGTGGTCGGGGTGCTGGACAACCAGGGCCAGGGCAGCGTCATTGCCGACGGCCGACTCGCTGTCAGCGCCGGCGAATTGCGCAACGGCAATGGCGGCCAGGTGGCCGCCAAGGGCGACGTCGAGGTACGTGTCGGCAGCCTGAATCAACAGGGCGGCGAACTGCTCAGCCAGGGCCGGCTGACCCTCGACGCCGCGCAGGTGGATAACCGCAACGGCGGCCTGATCGCCGCCACCCAGGGCCTGGATGTCCGCGCCAGCGAAGCGCTGCGCAACAGCGGCGGGGAAATCTCTACCCAGGGCCAGGCCAACCTGCGTGTCCAGGCCGCCGCCGGGCAACCGGTCGCGCTGCTGGACAACAGCAGCGCCGGCCTGATCATCGGCGACCGCGGCCTGACCCTCACCGTGCAGCGCCTGCTCAACCACACCAAGGGCGTGCTCTCCGGCCGCGACGGCCTGGTGCTGGTCGGCGACAGCCTGGACAACTCCGCTGGCGGCACCCTGAGCAGCCAGCAGGCGCTGAGCGTCGAACTGACCGGCGCATTGCACAACCAGGCTAAGGGCGCGCTGATCAGCGGCGGCAGCCTGACGGTCGACGCCGCGAGCCTCGACAACAGTGCGGAGGGCCTGCTCTCCAGTGCCGGCACCTTGAGCGTCGAACGTGCCGCGCTGAACAACCAGGGCGGCAAGCTGGTCAGCGACGGCCCGCTGACCGTCACCAACGGCAGCCTGGACAACAGCAACGGCGGCGTCATCAGCGCCAAGCAGGCGCTTTCGATCGGCACCGGCCAACTGGACAACCAGAGCAAGGGGCTGATCACCGGCAGCGCCGGGCTGACGATTACGGCGGGCCAGATCAATAACCACGACCAGGGCGCCATCCAGTCCCAGGGGCTGGCGCAGGTCACCGCCACCGGCCTGGACCAGCACGCCGGTGGCGAGTTGATCAGCGAGACCGCGCTGACCCTCGACCTGCAAGGCGGCGCACTGAACAACAGCGACAAGGGCCTGATCGCCACCCCCGGCGCGTTGTTGCTGAACAACCTCGGCGCGGTCGACAACCGCTTCGGTGGCGAGATATCCAGCGCACAAAGCTTCCTGCTCAAGGCCACGCAGCTGGACAACAGCGCCGGCCGCATCATCAGCAGCCAGAACCTGCAGCTGCAGATCACCGGCAAGCTGCTGAACAGCCTCAAGGGCGCACTGTCCGCCGCCAAGCTCACCGTCGAAGCCGCCAGCCTGGACAACTCTGGCGCCGGCGTGCTGGTCAGCAAGGGCGACCTCAACGTCAGCCTCGGTGGCGAACTGGACAACCATGACCAGGGCCTGATCTCCGCCGGCCAGCAGTTGACCCTGAGCGCCACGGACGTGGACAACCGCGACCAGGGCCTGATCACCAGCGCCGCCGGCCTGACCCTAACCGCCGCCAGCCTGGATTCCAGCAACGCCGGCGAAGTTTCGGCCAAGGGCGACCTGCGCCTGACCGTTGCCCACCTGATTCAGCAGCAAGGCCGCCTGATCGGCGAGGCCAGCGTGCATCTGGACCTGCTAGGCGGCGACCTGGATAACCAAGGCGGCCTGCTCAGCGCCAAGGGCCCGCTGACCCTGGACAACCTGCGCAAGCTGGACAACCGCGGTGGCGAGCTTTCCAGCAGCCAGAGTTACAGCTTGGTCGCCAGCGAGATCGACAACGGCGACCGGGGCAAACTGATCAGTGCCGACACCCTCGGCATCGACCTGGGCAACGGCACGCTGCGCAACGCCGAAGGCGGGCTGATTTCCGGCTGGCAGGGGCTGACGGTTAACGCCGGCAGCCTGGACAACAGCGGCGTGGGCACCCTGTCCAGCCGCGACGGCGCGCTCGACGTCGAGCTCAGCGGTGCGCTGAACAACAGCCGCGAAGGCGCGCTGGTCAGCAAGGGCAAACTGACGGTCGATGCCGCCAGCCTGGACAACAGCGCCAAGGGCATCCTCTCCAGCGAGGGCGACCTCGGCCTGACCCTCGCCGGCACACTGAATAACTCAGGCGGCGGCTTGATCGATACCCAGGGTGCACTCGATGTTACCGCTGGCACCGTGGACAACCACGCCGGGCAAATCAGCAGCGAGAAGGCCGCTGCCGTCACCGCTACCAGCCTGAACAACAGCGCCGGGCAGCTCTCCAGCAACGCCGCGCTGACCCTGACGCTCGCCGGCGACCTGCTCAATACCCAAAAGGCCAAGCTGGCCAGCGCCGGCCCTCTGGTGTTGAAGGCCAAGGCCATCGACAACCAGGGCGGCAGCCTGATCAGCCAGAACCTGCTGCAGCTGACCGCTGCCAGCCTGAATAACGCCAATGGCGGCACCCTGGCTGCGCGCAACGCCCTCGGCGTCACCCTGGCCGGCGTGCTGAATAACAGCGCTGACGGCCTGATCCACAGCCAGGAGGGAGCCCTCGATCTGCGGGCACAGAGTCTGAACAACGCCGACGGCGCGCTCAGCAGCAAGCAGGGCCTGACCGTCAACCTGGACGGCAAGCTGGAAAACCAGAACGGCCGGATCGAAAGCCTGGAAGGCAATCTCGACCTGCAAAAATCCACCGGCGTCGACAACAGCGGTGGCGTGCTCAACAGCCTGAAAGGCTGGCTGAAGCTGGCCACCAGCGGATTGTTCGACAACGACGCCGGCACCACCCAGGCGCAAGCCCTGGAGATCGACGCCAACGGCCTCGACAACCGCGGTGGGCACCTCTCCGCCCTGGCCGGCGATACCGACATCGACCTCGGCAGTGCCACCTTCAACAACCAGGGCGGCGGCCTCTATGCCCATCAGTTGCTGAAGGTGATCGCCGGCGATTTCGACAGCCAGGGCGCCGCCCAGGGCGAGGGTGGCAAGGTCGCCGCCCAGCGCATCGACTTCGGCTTGTCCGGCGCCCTGCGCAACGGCTACGGCATCTTCGAAAGCGGCAGCATCCTGAGCCTCGCCGCTGCCAGCATCGACAACCAGAACGGCAGCCTGCGCGCCCTCGGCACCAGCGGCGACACCCGCATCAGCGGTGCCGCACTGGACAACCGCAACGGCACCCTGGAGACCGCCAACGCCAATCTGGTCATGAGCGTCGGCGCCCTGCAGAGCAGCGGCGGCAGCATTCTGCACACCGGCAGCGGCAGCTTCGGCTTGAACGCCGCCCAGGTGATGGGCGCTGGCGGCGACCTCAGCACCAACGGCCTGCTGACCCTCACCGCCGACAGCTGGACCAACAGCGGCGTGCTGCAAGCCGGCAAGCTGGTGCTGGACATCGGCACCTTCACCCAGACCGCCACCGGACAGTTGCTGGCCAGCCAGTCCCTGACCGGCACCGGCGGCAACTGGATCAACCACGGCCTGCTGGCCAGCGATGGCGTACTCGATCTGGACCTGACCGGCGCCTACAGCGGCGGCGGCCAGGCCACCAGCCTCGGCAACCTGACCCTGAAAGCCGCCAGCCTCGACCTCACCAGCACCGCCCGCATCGCCGGCGGCGGCTCGACCACGGTCACCGCCATCAACGGTGGTCCGCTGAGCAACCGCGGCAGGCTGACCTCGGCGGGCGACCTCACCGTCACCGCCGGCACGCTGGACAACTACGGCACCCTCGGCAGTGCGGAAAAGCTGCGCATCGAAGCACCGAACCTGCTCAACGAGAACGGGTTGATCTTTAGCGGCGACGACATGGCGCTGCGGGTGGACAGCTTCACCAACCGTTATGCGGATGTGTACAGCCTGGGCAATATCGACCTGGCGAAGGATGATTCCAACGAATTTGCCGCGTCGCTAGAGAACATATCTGCGACTATTGAGAGTGCAGGAGATATGCGTCTTGCTGCATCCAATTTCTTCAATAAAAAGGATCAGTTCAAAGTAAAAGAGAGATTGGTTTCTGGGGAGATCACGTACCAGTGTGGAGATTGTAAGGGGCGGCATTACGATATTAGTTACTACGTTGAAGAGACGCTTGAGCGCGCTATAGAGTCTGACTCGCCAGCTGGAAATATAGCTGCGGGTGGTAATCTAGATATACGTAGCAATAGTTTCGTTAACCAATATAGTGTTCTTTCTGCGGGGCAGAATATTGCGATCTCTACCGGGCAATTCAAGAACGAAGGTGCTGCTACGGAGAGCATCATTCGGCGTATGCGATTTGATAATCCACGTGACTCCGAGCGGAGCTCCGTTTTCTTTGGTCTTCTGCGGAGCGGTGGTGCAATAGCTGAGTACGCAAAATACAACTCAATTTACAAGTATGATTATATCGACCGCGATCGAGATCTGGGTGATGTGCCTGTTCATCGTTCCTACCAGAAGACTAATCAGCTAAACCCTTACTACAATCCCAATGTCGCATATCCGCTGCCGTCCATTTTTAAAACTTACACTCTCGTTTATTCGAATGAGACTGCTACAGCTTCGGGGGCTGCGGCCAATGCGGTAATACAGGCAGGTGGTAATGTTTCAATAAATGCGGCAAGCCGCATTGATAATGGCGTTACGCGCGCGAACGTGCATATTGCCAATGGGGCTAGCCGCATTGCGGATACGCGAGCCCCCGCTAGCGGTAAAACTACGATTGTTCAGCTCAATTCGCAGCTGCCCCCTGACCTACGCCAACAACAGATCAACCCGCTAACCTTGCCCGGCTTCAGCCTGCCGCAAGGCGAGCATGGCCTGTTCCGCCTGAACGGCCAGGCCGCTGCCGGCGGCAACGCCAGCCAGGCCCAGACGGGCGGCGGCAACCAACTGACCGGCAGCTCGGTGAGCGTCGCCAGTGGACAGCAGGCCCAGGCACCGACTTCCTCCACGAGTAGCGCCTGGAGCATGCAAGGAGGGCAAGCCAGCGGCGGCAATCCGACCGACACGGCAACTCTCAACTTGGCCGGCGCACAGTATCTGCCTAGTAGCGCGCAACCCAGCAGCAGCCACAAGTATCTGGTCGAAACCAACCCGGAGCTGACCAACCTCAAGCGCTTCCTCAGCTCCGACTACATGCTCGGCCTACTCGGCCATGATCCGGACCAGACGCAGAAGCGCCTGGGCGACGGCCTCTACGAGCAGCGGCTGATCCGCGAAGCCATTGTGGCCCGCACCGGCCAGCGCTTCCTCGCCGGATTGACCAGTGACGAGGCGATGTTCCGCCATCTGATGGACAACGCCATCGCCAGCAAGCAGGCGTTGAACCTGTCGGTGGGCGTGACCCTTACCGCCGAACAGGTGGCTGCGCTGACCCATGACATTGTCTGGCTGGAAGAATACGAGGTGGCCGGCGAGAAGGTGCTGGTGCCGGTGCTCTACCTGGCCCAGGCCGAAGGCCGCCTGGCGCCCAATGGAGCACTGATCCAGGGCCGCGACGTGGCGCTGATCTCCGGTGGCGAACTGAACAACCAGGGCACTTTGCGCGCCAGCCGCAACCTCGATGTAACCGCCGGCAACATCACCAACAGCGGCCTGATGCAGGCCAACGAGCGGTTGTCCCTGCTGGCTACCGAGAGCATTCGCAACGCTCGGGGCGGGATTATCGCAGGGCGCGATGTCAGCCTGTCTGCGCAGACTGGCGATGTACTCAATGAGCGCAATGTCACCCGACATGAATACCGCACTGGCAATCGTCAATACGTTCAAGACTATGCCGATAGCGCTGCGCGTATAGAGGCGGCAAACAGCCTGAACATTAGCGCTGGTCGTAACATCACCAATATCGGTGGCGTGTTGGACAGCCGGGGTGATCTTGCCTTGAGCGCCGGCCGGGATGTCACCATTGCCTCCGTAGAGCAGCAACGCTTACTGAGGCAGGGCTCTCACCATCGGGACGAGCATGTCGTTCAGCATGGTTCTCAGGTCTTGTCTGGGGGCGATATTGCTGTCAATGCTGGTAGAGACCTGACTGTCGTCGCCAGCAGTCTGGAGGCGCAGCGTGACGTTGCCCTGACTGCAGGTAACGATGTTCTGGTTACCTCGGCGGCAAACGAAGATCACTTCTACTCCAAGAGCAAGAAGGTTACTCGTAGCACCGATAGCGTGCGCCAGCAGTCCAGCAGCATTCAGGCTGGCCGGGATATTGCGATCGATGCTGGCGCGGGCCTGACTTTAGTCGCCAGCCGGCTCAAGGCAGGCGATGACGTGGCCCTCGATGCTGGGCAGGACATCAATATTCTGTCCGCGAAAGATGAAAGTGCTTCCTTCTACTTCAAGAAGAGCAAGGGCTCCTTCGGGCGCAGCAAGAGCAAGCAGAAGGAGTCCTACAACAGCACTAACGTCGCTTCGGTGATCGAGGCGGGTAATGATCTGACTCTGAACACCAGCCAGACCGCTGACGGCGGTATGAGCATCGACGGTGGTCGCGATGTGAATATCATCGGCAGTCAACTCAAGGCAGGCGGCGACCTGCTCGTCGGTGCGACTGGCGATGTGGCCATTCTGTCCGGCGTCGAGGAGCACGGCTCCTACAGCAAGAAGACCAAGTCGGGCTTCCTCGGCCTGTCGAAGAGTGGCAAGAGCCAATTGAAGACGGCGGCCTCCCAGGTTTCCAGCGAGCTGGAGGCAGGCAACGACCTTGTGGTAGCGGCGGGCAACGATATTCGCCTGCGCGCCAGCGAGGCGTCGGCCAGCAATGACGTTGAGCTGCGTTCGGGACTGGTAACCGAAACCGGTGATATCAATCTCGTTTCAGCCAACGATACTGCCTACAGCCTCACCGAGAAGTACAAGAAGAAGGTCGGACTGTCTGGTAAGGATGCGTTCGGACTAGCTGTCGGCACTCCTTCCTGGGGTGGCGATATTTCGCTCGCTTCCGCGAAGAAGGCGGGCCAGGAGGCCATCAGCTCTACTAGCGTCGGCAGCCAAGTTACGGCGGATCGCGATGCCTCTTTGATAGCTGAGCGCGATGTAAACATCATCGGCAGCGGTGTCAGTGCTGGTCGCAACGTTCTGCTGGACGCCGGTCGTGACGTCAACGTAGTCGCCGGCTCAAACAGTCAGCAGACCACGACTTGGGAAAACACCAAGACGTTTGGCATGCAGCAGGATATGGACCGCAACGGTTACACCACCTTCATCGGCCAAGAAAAGCTTAAGGACAAGCAACTCAACGCACAGCAAACCGCCGCCGCCAGTCAGATCAATGCTGGGCTGGATCTCGATGTGAAAGCCGGGCGCGATGCCGTACAGCAGGGCTCTGACATGAGCGCTGGCTACGACATCAACTTGCAGGCGGGGCGCAACATCCTGATCGACGCGGCGGCCGAGCAATCGCTGACTGCTCAAGAGCAGAGCCAGAAGCGCACGGGGACGACCACCACGGTCAACCACAACCTCGGTAATACCCTGGATGCGTTAAGTGGTGCCGGTAAGGGCGACAATAATGTCAGTCGAGCATCCACCATTCTCAAGGCTGTAGACGGGGTCAGCCAATTCCTCTCCGGTCCGACGTACGACGCCCACGTCGGAAGTACCGGACAAAGCCAGAGCGCAACCCAGGTTGTAAACGGAAACCGCTCCTCCACGCTTGATGCTGGAAACGATATCAACGTATCGGCGAATGACGATGTGCTCATGCGAGGAGGGCAACTGCAAGCCGGCCGGGACATCAACGTCAAGGGTCAGAACATCGTCTTTGATGTGGCCCCGGGCGGCATGAGCCAGGAAGGCGAACAGACCTTGGGCAAGGGCGGCATCAAGGGAGGCACCACAGGTGGTTTCAAGGTCGGTATCGGAGCGAGCAGTGGCGTCGCCAGCCAGGATGCGAGCCAGGGAACGTCGACCGGTGCGGTACTGGACGCAGGCCGGGATATCAATCTGAATGCCGACCACGACCTTGATATGAACGGCGCCCAGGCCCAGGCCGGTCGTGATATCGGCCTAAAGGCCGGTAACGATCTGAATATACGGGCCGCGACCAACCAGAGCGGCGCCGACAACAACCGGCGTAGCGGCGGCGGCGAAGTGGGGCTGACATTCGGGCAGCAAGGCATCGGTGTCTATGTCAGCGCCAATATCGGCCGTGGCCGGCTGGATCGCGAAGGAGCCCAGCAGCAGGAAGCCTACCTCTACGCCGGACGCAACCTCGATCTCAAGAGCGGACGAGACACAACCGTAGCGGGGGCGAAGCTGGAGGGCGAGAACGTCTCCGGCCAGGTAGGGCGCAATCTGACCGTATCCTCCGTGCCAAACACCGGCAAGGCCAGCGGCAGAGAGTTCGATGCCAGCATCACCGCCACCTTTGGCTACGGCGTCAGTGTCAGTGGCTCGGTGGGCTACGGCGAAACCAGAGGTAAGACCAACTGGGTTGGCAACCAGACCTCCATAGTGGCCCGCGACAAACTGGATATCCGCACGGAAGACCACACCCAGATTGATGGCGCGGTGATCTCCTCACGCACGGGCAACCTCAAGCTGGACACCGATACCCTTGGGTTCCGCGATATCAAGGGGGAAGACAACGAGCATAGCTACTACCTGAATGTCGGTGGCAGTTACGGCTCATCCGGCAGTACCCAACAGGACGCTAGCCAAGTGGGCAAGGGCGAGTCGGGGCAAAACGGATGGAGCCTTGAAGGCTATCAGTATGAGACGGAGCGTGAGCAGATCGTCCGAGCCACCGTCGGTGAGGGCGAGATCATTGTCCGCAACGATGCCGGGACCGGTAAGGATTCCACGGCCGGGCTGAATCGTGATGTGAGCAATGCCTATAAGATCACCGAAGACGAGGAGGAGCGTACCGACCTGTATGTGACTCAGAGCTCGGTGGAAGCGGTGGTGGCGGCACCTGAGATGGCGAAGCAACTTGCGGCACTGGCAGAAGGATTGGCCATAGGCATTCAAGTGACCTACTACGCCAAACAACTCGAATCGAGTGATTCCGCCACGCGACGCCAGGCCGCTGAGTCTCTACTTCTCAAACTACCTGGCGTGACTCTGGCCACTCCGGAGGAGCGAGCGGTTTCAGAGGCTATCGGCAGGTTGGCCGAACAGGATTCCACCCAGGCCATCAAGGCGCTGAACCTCATCGGTTCATTGATGCGGCCGAACGGGCTGAGCCAGAGATTTACCGGTGTAGATGATGCGGCCGTTCTAGTGGTTCTAGGCGGCGCTCTCTTACTCGCTGGAGCAGTGGGAGCCAACGAGGACTATCAGGAAAAAATGGGAGCTGCGCTGGAAAGCGTCGGAAAAGCAACTGCCGCTAACATGGAGATCAGTCAAGAACTTTGGAAACTCTTATTGATATATGGACCTCTCGGGTCGCCCATCCATCAGCTCGATAACTCTCCATACACAACGCCGCTCGTAGGGGGCGGCCTGATTCATGGTTCGGAAAGTGGCTATGGTGTAGGTGGTAAAGCCGATATTCCAGCCAACACTGCAGGGAATCAACTGGATACACCTCAGGGGGCGACGATCTATACGACCCCAGGGCATCAGCTAGATTTGGGGGCTGTATACAGCGTAAAGCCAGAGCTTGTTACAAATGGAAAGCACATTCCAGGCGAGCCAGGTTATAACAGTCGGGCTGGAACACAGCCAGATGATTATGCAAAAGCCTATGAGGGAGCTATACAAGTTAATGGAAGCTGGTGGGCTAAGAGTTCTGATGGGAAGTCTATATATCGCTACTTTGACGGTAACGACGGCACTGTTCATTGGACTGGGAGTACTCGCGATGAGCGAGTTCCTTTAAAAAGAAAGGACGTGCCTAGTGAGGTCTTAAGAGAACTCGGATTCAAGGCTAAAGGGAGTAACCAACCATGGTGATAGGTGATATAGATCTTGTTGCATTTGAATATATTGTTAGGGATGTTGGTTGCAAGGTTGGTAGGGTATTTATCTATATAAAAGGAGTTCGGTACGGGAAAGATGACTTTGATTATGAGTTGCTTGATCTTGCGAAGGGTTTTTTGTATGAAATTAGTGAGAAAGCAAGGAGCTATCCTCTTCTATTGAGCTTGGATTGTCGCGAGTTGTCTTGCTTGCGAGATTGCATCTTGGATGATTATGAAACTGATGGCTGTGAGAGGTATAAGCTATTAGGTGTTTCGGAGAAGGATATAGATAATATATTTTTCTACTCTCCGCATTATATGCTGGATTCTTATGGGGTTGGACTGATACAAGGTATTGAAGAGGAGCGATTGTATTTATACGATGAGGAGGTTTCTCTATATGTTGATGTTAAACTCCACCGTGGTGCGTTCTATAGTCTTGTAAGTAACTTGGTAGAGGAGATTAGACGGCAATAAATAATCAGGTTCCTTCGTTTGCTGCAGTGATTTGACTATCTCGGAAATATGGGGACAGATTTATTTTTCGACTTGTTCGTGAGCAGCACCGCAAACCGCTTCTCACGCTCCCGCTAACCTAACGTCTTTTCCAAGGAATGGAGAGCGCACTATGCCCAGAATGGGGCGTCTTGTTTTGCCAAACTACCCACACCATGTAGTGCAGCGCGGCCATGACCGACAGGTCGTATTCGCGGCGGATGAGGATTACCAGCGATACCTGACGGACCTACGCGAGCTGAAGGACGCGTTCGGTATCAAGGTCTACGCC
This sequence comes from Zestomonas ipomoeae, assembly GCF_057128665.1. Classification (NCBI taxonomy): domain Bacteria; kingdom Pseudomonadati; phylum Pseudomonadota; class Gammaproteobacteria; order Pseudomonadales; family Pseudomonadaceae; genus Zestomonas; species Zestomonas ipomoeae. The sequence goes on along the minus strand of NZ_JBSKHQ010000035.1, from coordinate 464 downwards.
TACTGCTTGATGACGAACCATGTTCATTTGTTGTTGGCTCCGGGTGAGGCGATAACAGGGCTTGGTCAGTTGATGAAGGCACTTGCCGCCCGAGCCACGCGGTATCGAAATCGCATAGAAGGCCGGTCTGGAACGCTTTGGGAAAGCCGCTATAAATCAAGCGTCGTACAGACTGATACCTACCTGCTTGCCTGTGCTCGCTATATCGAACTGAACCCTGTTCGTGCACGGATAGTGGTTGACCAAGTGACTATCGCTGGTCTAGCTACAAGGACCGCATAGACGCCGATCAATCGACTCGATGGTTGGATACCGATCCCTGCTTCCTCGCTTTAGGGGACACTGCACAGCAGAGAAGCGAGCGATATCAGGCATTTGTTCGTGGAGCTGAATCGCCCCGGGTTTCGTGGAGGCTGTTTCGTTTAAGTCAGGCCGCCATGGCCTGACCTGCTTGTTGCCGGTGG
>NZ_JBSKHQ010000034.1:0-23075 GCF_057128665.1 Zestomonas ipomoeae | reverse complement strand
GGCCGGATGCCGGGGAATGTTTCTTTTGCTTACTTTTCTTTCGAAAGAAAAGTGAGGCGCCGGGAGGCGCAACCAGAAGCCTCATTGAAACACGGCAAGCAGCCATGCCACCCAACGGCCCGGCAGTCGCCTTGACACTGAATTGCCAGTCCGGTGTCAAGTTGCCCTCCCCGCAAACGCACGAAAAGCCTTTTCTTTTGCAACGCGGCGCCAGGCCATGGCTCGCCTGCTCTAAAGCTCACCCAGCCGCGCCGCCTGAGCCGGCTTCTCGATCCAGCGGCCGATGTCCTTCGCCAGGCTGTCCACGTCGCGGTTGAGAATGCTGCAGGTGCCCTTGAAGCCGCCGAACGCGCCGCCCGTGGAGCTGCGCTGGCCGGCGAAGCTGCCGAGCAGTTGCTGTTGACTGTGCAGCTCGCCGGTGACATTGACCCGCTTCGGGCCGCTCCAGGCGCCGCCGCCGGGAGCCCAGATGCTCTGGATGACGATGCTCAGGCGCGGAGCATTCGCATTGGCGCCAGCAGTGTCGCTCAGTTGCGCGTCATAGCCCTGCTGGCGCAGTTGCTTCTGCAGGCTGGCGGCAAAGCGCTGCTCCAAGGCGCATTCGGTCTTCGCCTTGGGAAAGTCGACGTTTTCGGCGTACTGGATGTTGTCGATGATCAGCGGGCCCTTGGGGCTTGCCGCCAGGGTGGCTGTGCTGATGGAAAGGGCGAGGGTGCAGAGCAGGGGGTAGGTCGACTTCACGAACGGGGTCCTTGGGTGATGGCTCCATGATGGCGTCGACCTTAGCAGATCTGCCCACGAAGTCGCTCCGCCGTCGGACCGGGGGTATTGCCGGGCGGCAATACCCCATGGCGCGTCACAGTCGCGGATAGTCGATGTAACCGGCTGCGCCCTGGCTGTAGAACGTCTGCGGGTTGGGTGCGTTGAGCGGAGCGTCCTCGGCCAGGCGTTGCGGCAGGTCCGGGTTGGCGATGAAGGGAACACCAAAGGCCACCGCGTCGGCCTTGCCCTGTGCCAGCCAGGCGTTGCCTTGCTCCTTGTCGAAGCCTTCGTTGGCGATGAACACACCGCCGAAGGCGGCCTTCAGTTCCGGCGTCAGGCTGTCGTCGGCGGCCCGTTCGCGGGCGCAGATGAAGGCGATGCCGCGCTTGCCCAGTTCACGGGCGACGTAGGCGAAGGTTTCCGCGCGGTTCGAGTCGCCCATGTCGTGCAGGTCGGCACGCGGTGCCAGGTGCACACCCACGCGACCGGCGCCCCAGACGGAAATCGCCGCGTCGGTGACTTCCAGCAGCAGGCGGGCTCGGTTTTCCAGGGAGCCGCCGTAGCGGTCGCTGCGCTGGTTGGTACTGTCCTGCAGGAACTGATCGATCAGGTAGCCATTGGCGGCATGGATTTCCACCCCGTCGAAACCGGCCGCCTTGGCATTTTCCGCGCCGACGCGATAGGCCTCGACGATGTCGGCGATTTCTTCGGTTTCCAGGGCACGCGGAGTGACGAAGGGCTTCATCGGGCGTACCAGGCTGACATGCCCGGACGGGGCGATGGCGCTCGGCGCTACCGGCAGTTCGCCGTTGAGGTAGAGCGGATCGGAGATGCGTCCGACGTGCCAGAGTTGCAGCACGATGCGCCCGCCGTTGGCGTGCACGGCCTTGGTCACGTTGCTCCAGCCGCGTACCTGCTCGGCGGACCAGATGCCAGGGGTGTCCGGGTAGCCGACGCCCATCGGGCTGACCGAGGTGGCTTCGCTGATGATCAGCCCGGCGCTGGCGCGTTGCACGTAGTACTCGGCCATCAGCGCGTTGGGCACGCGGCCTTCGTCGGCACGGCAGCGGGTCAGCGGGGCCATGATGATGCGGTTGGGCAACTCCAGGTCGCCCATCTTGATTGGATCGAAAAGCGTCGGCATTGGCGTGTCTCCGTATGGGTTCGAGCGCTCCGGCGCAGGCCGGGGCAGTAGTGGGACGCACTCTAGCGTGACGTTCCTGCCGATACCGATCGAACGAAGCGATAGTGGGCATCGACGCTTTCGATGGCGACCCGATGTGCCGCCTGGGAGTAAGCTGCGAGCCATGAACTACCTCGCTCACCTCCACCTCGGCGGCCCACGGCCCGATGCCTTGCTCGGCAGCCTGTACGGCGATTTCGTCAAGGGACCGCTGCAAGGGCAGTGGCCGGTCGATATCGAGGCGGCGATCCTGTTGCACCGGCGCATCGATGCGTTCACCGACAGCCACGCCCTGGTAGCGCAGGCCAAGGCACGCTTCCCGGCTGAACGACGTCGCTACGCCGGCATCCTGCTCGATGTGTTCTTCGATCACTGCCTGGCGCGGGACTGGTCGAACTATGCCGACGAACCGCTGGAGCTGTTCACGGCACGGGTCTATGCGGTGCTGGCCGGCGAAACGCGCCTGCCGGGAAGGCTGGAATCGATCGCTTCGCGCATGGCGGCGCAGGATTGGCTGGGCTCCTATCGCGACTTCGCCGTGCTGGAGCGGGTGCTCGACGGCATCGGTCGGCGACTGTCGCAGCCGCAGCGCCTGGCCGGGGCGCTGGAGGAATTACACGGGCTGTACGAACCGCTCTGCGAAGACTTCCACACCTTCTATCCGCAGTTGCAGGCGTTTGCAGCGCAGGCTGGCGCGTGCGCTAGGTAATTCGGGTTGTTGCTGGTCGACATGTGCAGCCCATCGTCGGCGGGTTGCCTCCGCCCGGTGTACTTCCGTGTAGGACGGGTGTGAAACCCGTCATGCCGTGTGCTTTGCGCATGGCGTCAGGCCGCCGAGCGTAGTGTCTCTTCCATGTTGCCGAACAGCGCTGCCCGCACCGCCTGCTGTGCCTGCAAGGCCAGCTCGCCGCGCTCCCGATCCTGGGCGTCGATGGGGGCGAGCAGTTGGATGCGCACTTCGCCGAGGTCGCTGGCGAGCAGGCGCAGCAGGTGCGAGAGCAGGTCGTCGTCGCCGATGAAAGGTGCAATCGAGTCCGCTTCGCCGTCGCGCAGGTAGCGGATCGCCACCGGTTGTATCGCCACCCCGGCTTCGATGGCGCTGCCCAGCAGGCGCCCGTGGAAGGTGCGCAGGTCGCGGCCGTCGGTGGTGGTGCCTTCCGGAAAGATCGCCAGATGGCGCTGCCGATGCAGGTGCCCGGCCAGTTGTCGGTTGACCAGCCGGCTCTCGCCGCCGCCTCGGCGGATGAACAGGGTGCCGGCCTTGTGCGCCAGCCAGCCGGCGACCGGCCAGGTGCGCACCTCCGCCTTGGACAGGAACGATAGCGGGGCGAGCATGCCGAGCAGCGGGATATCGGTCCACGACACATGGTTGCTGACCCACAGCATCGGTCGGCTGGGAACCTCGCCGACGACCTCGACACGGAACGGCAGGGCGGCCGAGAGGCGGGCGAGGAACCAGCGGGTCAGCCGCTGGCGCAGCGGCATCAGGTCATGCCGGCGCAGGCGTTCGAGCAGGCCGACCCAGCTCGCCAGGACGGCGCCGAGGGCGATCACCGCCAGCAGGCGGGCGATACGGGCATACAATCGCAGCCGGTTCATGGCGCCTACACCGCTGCCTTGAAGTGCCGGGCATAGCGCGGGCACAGCTCGTCACGCTTGAGCAGGATGAACACGTCGGCGACCTGGAAGTCCGGGTCCCAGCAGGGTTCGCCGCAGATCTTCGCTCCCAGGCGCATGTAGGCCTTGAGCAGCGGCGGCATCTCGGCGATGACGTTGCCCGGTACTTCCAGCGGTGGCAGCGGCTTCTTCGGTTCGGCACGCAGGTGCTCGGTGCACAGGTAGCGCTCGCGCAGACGCTGCATGATCGCCTGGGCCTGGATGCCGCCGTCCTGCATGGAGATGCTGGCGCAGCCCATCAGGTAGCGGTAGTCACCTTCGTTGAGCACCTCGGCCAGCTCGCCCCAGAGCACGGCGATGGTGGCGCCGTTGCGGTAGGCCGGGTCGACGCAGGTGCGGCCGATTTCCAGCAGCGGGCCTTGCAGGTGCAGCAGGCCGTGCAGGTTGAATTCCTCTTCGCTGTAGAAGCGGCCCAGGCGGTGGGCGGCTTCGTGGTCGAGCAGGCGGGTAGTGGCGACCAGTCGCCCGCTGTTCAGGTCGCGTACGCCGATGTGCGCGCAGTGCAGGTCGTAGTCGTCCATGTCCAGGCCGAACTCGGCGCCCTTGAGCTTGGCATCGAACTCGGCGCTGAACACGCGAAAGCGCAGGGCCTGGGCTTCGCGCAGGGCGCGGGCGCCGATCAGGCGTTCGGCCTGCAGGCGGCGGGGGGCAGGGGTTTCGCGGGTGAGGGCGATCTGGGTCATCTGGAGCCTCCGGAAGCCGGCCTCGTGGTTGCGGCCAGTCGACGTTGTTGTGCAAGCTCAGGTTCTGTCCTGAGTCGAAGCCGGTATGCGCAAGCTTCTTAGCCAGGACACTAGGTAGCCCCGGTGTCACCCCCGTGACGCTTCGGTGATGCTTCTGTGACAGTGCCCAAGGAGACTGCAATGCCCTGGCAACGCCTGCTGGAAACCCACGACCGCCTGCCCGTCGCCGCACCCGACGACTGGTACGCCGCGCTGCTGGAGCGGGCCGGCGAGGCGGCGCCATTCGAGCTGGCATTGCTCGGCGGGCGCCTGGCGCGCACGCCGGGCCTGGCCTTTCTCGCCGGCTACCAGGCGGCCCTGCGCGCGCTCTGGCCGTCGGCACCGGCCAGCCTCGGCGCGCTCTGCGTGACGGAGAACCGCAGCACCCGCCCGGCGGACATGGGCACGCGCCTGGACGATCTGGTGCTGAACGGGCGCAAGGATTTTGTCACCGCTGGCGAGGCTGCCGACTGGCTGCTGGTGGCGGCCCGCGACGAACCCGCGGGGCACGCGCCGCATCTGACCCTGTGCGTGGTCTACAGCGGCGCGCCAGGTGTGCGTCTGGAGCCGCTGCCCGCGCTGGCGCTGATGCCGGACATCGGCCACGCCCGGTTGCACCTGGACGGCGCCCACTGCGAGCGCCTGGCGGGCGATGGCTGGTCGGCCTACGTCAAGCCGTTCCGCAGCATCGAGGACCTGCATGTGCTGGCCGCGGTCGCGGCCTGGCTGCAGGGTGTCGGGGCCCAATGCCATTGGCCGCAGCCCCTGTGCCTGCGTCTGCTGGCGTTGCTGGCCGGCTGTGCCGAGGTGGCGCGCCAGCCGGTCAATGCGCCGGCTTCCCACGTGCTGTTGGCCGGTCTGTTCGCCCAGTTCACCGCCCTCAAGGCGGAGTTGCGGGAAGCCTTCGCCAGCGGGCCGGCCGAGTGGGCGGCGCTCTGGCAGCGCGACAGCGGCTTGCTGGAGATCGCCGGCGGACCTCGGGCCAAGCGTCTGGAAAAGGCGCTGGCGGCGTTGGGAATGCGTCCCGTTGACCCAGGTCAGTGAGGCCGGCAATCGGCTGGCGTAAGGTCGCGTCGCTTTCCATCCAGAGGTTTCCATGCGACGCGAACCCATTCTGCTGTTCGATAACGGCAGCCACCAATGCCTGATGTTCGACGACCTGGTCAGTGGCGAGGGCGTGCAGTCCAACCAGTTCCTGATCATCGACAACGGGCAGTACATGCTGCTCGATCCGGGCGGCGACCTGACCTACACGCCGCTGTCCCTGGCGCTGTCCCGCTATATGCCGGTGCAGGACCTGACCTATATCTTCGCCTCGCACCAGGACCCGGACATCATCGCCTCGCTGGACAAGTGGCTGCTGCACACCCGCGCCCAGGTGATCTGCTCCAAGCTGTGGGCGCGTTTCCTGCCGCACCTGACCGCCAACTACCTGGCCATCAGCCATGGCATCTGCACCTACGAGCGCATCATCGCGCTGCCCGACCGTGGCCAGGCGCTGCCGCTGGGCAAGTGCCAACTGAAGGCGGTGCCGGCGCACTTCCTGCACTCGGTGGGCAACTTCCAGTTGTACGACCCGGTGAGCAAGATCCTTTTCTCCGGCGACATGGGCGCGTCCCTGGTGGACGACGCCAGCCCGGTGCTCGACTTCGCCAGCCATGTGCCGGGCATGGAGGGCTTCCATCGCCGCTACATGGCCAACAACAAGGTCTGCCGGCTGTGGGCGCAGATGGTGCGCAGCATGGACGTGGAGATGATCGTGCCGCAGCACGGCCGTCGCTTTGCCGGCAAGGCGCAGATCGACGCCTTCCTCGACTGGATCGAGCGGCTGGAGTGCGGCACCGACCTGGTCGGCCCCGAGGACTACCGCTTGCCGTGAAGTGGCCGGGCGCCTGGCGCGGCTTTCCCGCTGCGCTTTTTTCGGTAACCCGGCCCGTGCTAGCGTCGGCGCTTCCCGATCCGGAGCGCCGCCGATGCCCCTGCTCGTTCGTCTCTGCCTCGTTGCGTTGCTGTTTCCCGTCGCGCTGGCCCACGCCCAGCGCTGGCCGGACGCCGACTGGGCCCGCCAGCCCGTCGCACCGGGGCCGGCGCTGCAGGCTTTCGAGGCCTATGCGTTTCCGGTGCGCGACGACCGTACCCGTGCCGGTGTGCGCAGCGACGCGCTGGTGGTGGTCCGCGACGGCGTATTGATCTACGAGCGCTATGTCGGCGAAACCCGGGCCGACACGCCCCATTTGGCCTGGTCGATGAGCAAGAGCCTGCTGGCGACGGTGCTGGGCGTGGCCTACGGCGAGGGGCGCTTTCGCCTGGATGACGCGGTCGCCGACTACTACCCGCCGTTCGCCGAGCACCCCGACGTACGCCTGCGCCATCTGCTCAACTGGTCCTCCGGGTTGGACTGGCAGGAGGACTACGAATACGCGCCGCTGAAATCCTCGGTGGTCGCCATGCTCTACACCCGCGGCCGCGACGACATGGCCGCCTTCACCGCCAGCCATGGGCAGGGCGTGGCGCCGGGCACGCGCTATCGCTACTCCAGCGGCGACAGCAATGTGCTGGCCGCCGCCCTCAAGGGCATGGTCGGTGCGAAGGCCTATCCCGACTACCCCTGGACGGCGCTGTTCGAGCCGCTGGGCATTCGCTCGGCGGTGTGGGAACGCGATGCCGCCGGCACCCTGATCGCTTCGTCCTATGCTTATCTCACTGCCCGCGACCTGGCCCGCGTCGGCCTGCTGATGCAGCGCGACGGCATCTGGAACGGGCGCCGGTTGCTGCCGGCCGACTGGCTGGCCTTCAACCGCACACCGGCGCCCGCCTATCGGTCGCAGCCGGGCGAGGCGGTACCGGGTGGGCACTGGTGGCTGAATGCCGAAAAGGACGGCAGCAAGCCCTGGCCGAATGCGCCGAGCGATGCCTTCGCCGCCCTGGGTCACTGGGGGCAGGGGCTTTATGTACTGCCGACGCAAAAGCTGGTCATCGCGCGGTTCGCCGACGACCGCGACGGCAGTTTCAGCCATGACCGATTCCTCGAACTCGCACAGGCGGCCTTCGCCGCCGGGGAGGCACCCTGATGCGACGGCGCCCCATGTTGACCCTGCTACTGGTCCTGATCGTACTGGTCCTGGCCATGGCCTGGCCGAACCGCGGTCACCTGGCGGCCTTTCCCGACATCATCGGCGCCTACACGGCGAAGGAGTATTGCTCCTGCCGCTATGTCACGGGGAACTCCGCCGACTATTGCCGGGCCTATACCCAACAGTACGTGCCGATCAGCGCGCTGGCCGACGATGAGACCGCACGGCGGGTGACGGCCCGCGGTCTCGGCCGTACCCATACCGCTGCCTGGCTCGGTGCCCGCCAGGGGTGCCGTCTGTTGCCGGAAGCGGACAGCTTGCCCGAGTCCTGACAGACGCGGCGCTCCGCAGACGGTGCCGCGCCGTTCGTGGAGGTTTGCATGCGTTTTCCGGTTCTACTCGTCCTGCTGCTGGCCAGCCCCTCGCTGGTCGCCCAATGGCTGCTGAGCCCGGAGCAGTCGCGGGTCAGTTTCGTCACGGTCAAGCGCGGCGAAGTGGCCGAGGCGCAGCGTTTCGAGGCGCTGTCCGGCGTCATCGACAAGCATGGCTCGGTGCGCCTGGTGCTGCCGCTTGCCGGGCTCGACACCGGGCTCGCCCTGCGCGACCTGCGTACCCGCGAGGAACTGTTCGACAGCGAGCGCTTTCCCCAGGCCGAAGTTCACGCGCAGGTCGACCTGGAGAACTGGGAACAGCTCGCAGTCGGTGGCAGCCGGGCCGAGACGCTGGACATGCAGCTCGACCTGCATGGACGCCAACGCCGGCTGAAGGCCGAAGTACTGGTCAGCCGCCTGGGCGAGCAGAGCGTGCAGATCGCCACCCTCGAACCGCTGGTGCTCAAGGCCGGCGATTTCGATCTGCTCGATGGCCTGGAACGCCTGCGGCAGTACATCGGTGGTGCAACCATTGCGCCGGAAGTACCGGTCTCGGCGGTGCTGAACTTCCAGCGTCGGCCCTGAGCGGCTATCGTGCCGAGGGATTGGGCTGATGTTGCGAGAGAGAACCGATGAACCCAGCTGGCGCCCCCGCTCTGCGCCGCGCCCCGTGCTCCGGGGCATGATGCAAACCGGCGCGATATTCCCCTGGCGCAGCGGCAATCGCTTCCAGTTGCTGGTCGATGGCGAGACGTTCTTTCCGCGCATGCTGGAGGCCATTGCCCGCGCCGAGCGGCAGGTGGCGCTCGAACTCTACCTGGTGGAAAACGGGGGCTGCAGCAGCCTGTTGGTCGATGCCCTGCTGGTGGCGGCGCGCCGTGGCGTTCGGGTGCGTTGCCTGTTCGACGACTTCGGCTGCCTGCGCTTCTCCCTCTCCGAGCGCGAACGCCTGCGGGCCGGCGGCGTGGACCTGCGCCTCTACAACCCGGTGGACTGGCGCCGTGGCGTGCGCAACCTGAACCGCGACCATCGCAAGTTGCTGCTGATCGACGATCGCCTGGGCTTTGTCGGTGGCACCGGTGCCACCGACGAATTCTGGAACCCGCAGATCCCCGCTGGCGGCTGGCACGAAGTCATGGTCGAGATGGCCGGCCCGTTGCTGGCCGATTGGCAGGCCCTGTTCGATCACCAATGGCGGTTGTGCGTGGAACGCCGCATCTGGCAGCACCGCAGCCCCCTGCAACCGGCGCGGCTGCCGCCCAGCCCGCTGGCCGGCAGCGGTATGGGGCGGGTCGCCTACGCCGCAGCGCGCCAGCATCGCGACATCCTGCGCTCGCTGATCCGCACGCTGAGCCAGGCCAAGGGCCGGGTCTGGCTCGCCACGCCGTATTTCCTGCCGACCTGGAAAGTGCGCCGCGCGCTGATCCGCGCCGCCCGGCGCGGGGTCGACGTGCGCCTGCTGCTGTCCAGCCGCAATACCGACCATCCACCGGTGCGTTTCGCCGGCCAGCGCTACTATCCCAGGCTGCTGCGGGCCGGCGTGCGCATCTTCGAGTACCAGCCGCGCTTCCTGCACCTGAAGATGGTGCTGGTGGACGACTGGGTCAGTGTCGGCTCCTGCAATTTCGACCACTGGAATCTGCGCTGGAACCTGGAGGCCAACCTCGAAGCCCTGGATGCCGACCTCACCGAAGCCGTCGCCGCCAGTTTCACCGAGGACTTCGGCCTGAGCCGGGAAATCGACCTGGAAAGCTGGCAGGCGCGGCCGCTGCTCAAACGCTTCTACCAGCGCCTGTGGGGCTGGCTCGATCGTTTGACCATCAACCTGCTCGACCGCTGGCGCTGAGCCCGTCCGCACTTTCGGCGGGTGCCGGTGGTGGCGGCGGCGGCTTATGCTCGGGCGTTCGTCAATCTTCGAGAGACCTGCCCATGCGCCAGTACCTGGCAGTCCTGCTGCTGGCATTGCTGACCGGCTGTTCCGCCCCTGGCGCGTTCTTCGGCGCGCTCGACGGCCCGGCCTTCGCACCTCATCGTGCCAGCGACGATGACCATGTCCTGGTCTACCTGTACCGCCCGCGCAGCGACTGGGCCGATCAGGAGCTGGAAGCCCCGGGCCTGTTCCTCAACAACCAGCTGATTGGCAGCCTGCCGAGCAATGGCTACCTCGCCCTGGAGTTCGAAGTTGCCAGCTATCAGCTGGAAATGCGCCGGCCGCTGTTCGGCAGCCACTGGTCGCTGCTCGCGGAAAGCCCGCTGGATTTCAGCCGCATCGCCAGCTTCACGCTCGATGCGGAAGTCGGCGGCATCTACTTCCTGCGCTATGACGAACTCGGCCCGCCACCGTCGGCCGATGGCCCGCCGGTGGAAGGCGACGGCCCGCTACGGCTGGTCTCCCGGACCCTGGCAGAACAGGAACTGCCCGCCACCCGCGAGGTGCAGCCGATGCAGCGCATCACCGCCAGCGGCGAGCCGGCGCGGGCGCAACGCGGTTTCTGGCGGAGCGTGGGGCGGGCACTGAACAAGATCGGCATCTGAGCCGAGGCACCGATGTAGTACTAGGCTGTTACCCGTTCGCCCGAGAGCGGCGGGATCATGCGCTCTCTACCCAAACCTGCCAGGAGAGCCCCGATGGCCGCTAAGAAGATCCTCATGCTGGTCGGCGATTACGCCGAAGACTACGAGACCATGGTGCCTTTCCAGGCCCTCGCCATGGTTGGCCATACCGTGCATGCCGTCTGCCCGGACAAGAGCGCCGGCCAGACCGTGCGCACCGCCGTGCACGATTTCGAAGGCGACCAGACCTACAGCGAAAAGCCCGGCCATAACTTCGCCCTCAATGCCGACTTCGCTCAGGTCCGCGCCGAGGACTACGATGCGCTGGTCATTCCCGGCGGTCGCGCGCCGGAATACCTGCGGCTGAATGCCAAGGTGATCGAACTGGTCAAGGCCTTCGATGCCGCCAAGAAGCCGATTGCCGCCGTCTGCCATGGCGCCCAGCTGCTGGCCGCCGCCGGTGTGCTCAAGGGGCGCGGCTGCAGCGCCTATCCGGCCTGCGCTCCGGAGGTGCGCCTGGCCGGCGGCGAGTACGTCGACATTGCGGTGGACCAGGCCCACGTCGAGGGCAATCTGGTCACCGCCCCGGCGTGGCCGGCCCACCCGGCCTGGTTGGCCAAGTTCCTCGACCTGCTGGGCACCCGGATAAGCCTGTAAGCTACCCTCACTACCGGCCGCCAGGTGCGGCCGGCAGTGGCGAAGGCCGCCACAAGACCGTTGCCCGTGCAGGCGAACATATGTGCGAACTCTACGTAAAAGCCGATCCCATTCTCTACGAATCCCGCTCGCGCTCGCTGCGCATCCGGGGCGTGGTCACCACCCTGCGCCTGGAAAACCAGTTCTGGGACATCCTGCGGGAAATCGCCGAAGTCGACGGCATGACCACCAACCAACTGATCACCAAGCTCTACGAAGAAGTCATGGAATACCGTGGCGAAGTGATCAACTTCGCCTCATTCCTGCGCGTCAGCTGCACCCGCTACCTGGCCCAGCGTCGTGCCAACGTGCATGAGCTGCCCAAGCCCCGCGCCCTGGGCTGAGGCGGGGTTTCCGCGACCGCGTGGCCCAGCGCTGAGTATGGCGTGCCTGCGGTATAGCAAAAGGCTTACACGACACGGCGGCGGTTCGCTCTGTTGTCGGCAGCGGCGGGCCTTTAATCTTTACCCATCCTCTGGTGCAAAGGACGCACGCAGGATCAAGGAAGATCGACCATGGCCTGGAAGGCTGCCGACAGGATGTTGGAATGGTCAGGAAGAAACCCGCTTCGGCGGGTTTTTTGTTGCGTCGGGAAAAGTAGCGAGGCGGCCCTCGCTCGGCTCGCCGCCTCGCCGAGCATTTCCCCATCGGCAGGTGGGGCGGACCGCAGCGGCGCTATCGCAGCTTGCCGTGCGACCTGTTCAGCTCGACGGCCGCGTGAATGAGCGCCTTCAGCGCGTCCTCATCGATCGCCTCGCCCTCGCGGATATCGATGGCGCGCCGGGTGTTTCCCTCCAGGCTGGCGTTGAACAGGCCTGCGGGGTCTTCCAGCGCGGCGCCCTTGGCGAAGGTCAGCTTGACCACGCTCTTGTAGGTCTCGCCGGTACAGACGATGCCGTCGTGCGACCACACCGGCACTCCGCGCCATTTCCATTCCTCGACCATCTCGGGGGCGGCCTGCTTGACCAACGTGCGCACGCGGGCAAGCGTCGCGCCCCGCCAGTCGTTCAGTTCCTTGATCCGCGCATCGATCAGTTGAGCCGCGGAGCCTTGCCCTGCGGCTTTCGGGTCGATCTTGTCCTTGTCCATATTGGTTCTCCTTCTTGGTGATGGTGTTGCTCGGCGTTGGGTATCGTCGACACGACGGATGTCGCCGTCCTGGAGCGATAGGTTGCACCGAGTTCAGCAATCAATCCCCAGCTGACCTGGCAGGCCGCCCATGGTTCTCCATCTGGTAGGAAAACCGCGCCCTTTGTAAGCCCCGCACGGTGTTTCGGACGGTCAGCGTTGCACGGGAGAGACACGTTACCGCCGATAAGATTGATGCGGCCTAAGCGCGCTACCGCACCGATATTGCCCGGGCATGCTGTCATCGTTCTCTTCCGGTACCGCGCAATCTCGCCGGTACCGCGTTTCCATCACGAGGTCACCATGAACAAGCCTACCGATCCACGTAGCCCCGGCTCACCGTCCAGAGAAGATGAGCAAGGTCAGAAGGGCGGTTCCGCCAGCAGCAACCAGCCGTTCCATACATCCAACCCGAATCGACAAAAAACGGATGAGTCCCTCGAAAAGGGCGACCAGTCGCAACAGAAACAAGCCAGGGACGATGCGCAGGCAACCCATCAGGGCCCGAAGTCTTCGTGAGTTTACTTCGGTTCCCTGAGCGCGAAGTCAAACGGGAGCCGCGGCTCGATGCCGTCAGAGTCACCTCGGCCACATTGGCCGAGGACGAGCCGCGGCAATTGCCAGGATACGGCAGACGCTCATCGGTTTGCGGCGAGCGTTACGCCATGCCGTGCGACGAGGTGAGCAGGCAGGTCCAGCGCTTCCTGAGCAGATGATGGTTTTGATGTTGGCCGCACCAACGTCCAGTCGGGCCGCGGTGCGACTCGGTGGCGGCGATCAGGCGACCGCAGGCTGCCGGAATCACGCATAACGAGTGGAGTAGCACCATGACCAGACAACCCCCTACGCTTTTCCTGGCCTCGGCGATGGCCAGCCACCATGCCGTCACCGCGACCATTTCCCAAGAGGTAACCGACGCTCGTCAGGAAGGTCGGATCTCGGCCCGTTTTGCGCTCAGCCCCTACCTGCGCGCCCACGGCCTCAATGTCTCTGTAGCCCGTGGCATGGCTACGCTGAGCGGGCGTGTCGCCGAGGCTATCAACAAGCAATTGGCCCAGCAGATCGCCCTGGGAATCACCGGTATCAGCGCTGTGGACAACCAGATTGTCATCGACACTGACTATCAACCGGCAAAGCCAGTCGCCGAGCGCAGCTTCCGCGAGGTAATCACGGCCGCGGCTGCCAAGGCGGAGCTGGTTTGGAGCAGGACGCCGAAGGCGTATCCGTCGACAGGCACGGCAGTAATGGCTGGGTGACCCCGGTGGTCTGGCCGCGGGGGCCGCGAATCTATGTGAGCGCCCAGCGAAACAAGACGAGGGGCCTATGGCCGCCAATCTATCCGCTGTGGATCGGCTCCAGGTGAAGATGCGTGGCGGCCCGGTGCGGTCCGTCAGTGGGCGGATCGACCATGATCACGAGCGGCGCGGGCTGTCGGACAGGCGCAGAATGTTTCTAGGGTGCAATGCACTCACTCTCGGGGTCTCACCTTTCAGCGCTGCAGTGAATTGCTGCGGGCTCGGCGTGCTTTGCGGGGTTCCCCCCTGCCGTGACATGCAGAGCCCTGATCGTGGATCACGCGCTTGCTGGATCTATCCCTGTTCGCGTTGAAGGAGAGTCCCATGAGCCTCGGCACCCTATTGTTGATTGTGTTGATCCTGCTGCTGGTCGGCGCTATTCCCACCTGGCCGCACAGCCGCAGCTGGGGCTATGGGCCGAGTGGCGGCTTGGGAGTGGTGGTGGTCATCATCCTGGTTCTACTGCTACTTGGATATATCTGAGCCGGGGGCAGGTCCCGAGCGCTACGCTTCCGCCGCTGAGTATCCACCCACTCGTCAGCAACGCTCTGCTCGCGATCTGCATGCCCTTGTGCGAGTGCTGGCAAGGGCGCCGTTTCCAGCGCTGAGCCGGGGCGCCGGTGGGCACTCGGACATGTTCGAGGCCAGCAAGTTGCCTTGTGCCACCGCATCGGTGACGAACGAGTCCTGACCCCGCCCAACCTGCGCTGTTTGCCTCTCTGCAACCGATGGCATCAACGTTAGTACGCCAGCGCACACGAGTGCCATGTGCGACAGCGTACGGACAGCCATGGCCGCAGCTGACATAGTCATCTTCAGGGCAACGTTTCTTGCACGCCCGAGTGCTCCATCGAGGAGGCGATTCAGGACAAGCCCAACAATGCCCATAGGTCGGGTCGCTGTGCAGCAGTGCCAGGCCGCAGGAGGTCCCATGAGCGAACGGGTGCTTATTGCCACGGCGGATGACACTGTCTATGAGCATTTTCAAGAAATGCTCGGCAATGTGGTGCATGGCGCATTCTCCGTTGGCAGGGTCAATTCTCTGGCAGCGCTGGTGCGACTGCGTCGAGGCGAGCTAGATGCCGTCTTGCTAGATCTCGCGCTGCCCCACAGCCAGGGACTCGGTGGTTTCGGCGAGTACATGCGCTTTTGCCCTGGCTGCCCATCATGCTGCTTTGTGCACCAGTCGATCGGCCCTTGGCGTGCCAGGCGCTGCAGCATGGCGCCCAGGGCTATCTATTCAAGGGCCACTGTGCCCGCTATCTGCTGGCCCAGACGCTGCGCGACATTATTCGACAAGGTCGGTTGCGGCTGGATCGGGGATTGGCCAAGGCCACGCTCGACTCGATTGGCGATGCGGTCATCGGCACCGATGCGCGCGGCGGCGTCGACTATCTTAACTACGCCGCAGAGGCCATGACCGGCTGGCAGCGCAAGGAGGCGCTGGGCTTGCCTATCGAACGGGTCATGCCTCTCATCGGCGGTAGTGCCGCACTCGGTATGCGCAATCCGGTACGCCAGGTTTTGCACCTGGGGCGACCTTTGAGCATGAGTGTCGGAGTCCTGTTGGTGCGACGCGACGGCACCCAAGTGGCGATAGAGGATTCCGTGGCGCCGATCAAGGACAGCACTTGCCTAGTCAGGGGCGCGGTGGTGGTGTTCCACGATGTCACCGAAGCACGGGCCAGGGCCATGCGCATGGCCTACCTGGCCCAGCACGACGCCCTTACCCAGCTGCCCAACCGGGTACTGCTCAACGACCGTATCGCCCAGGCCATCAGCCTGGCGCAGCGCCAGGGTCATTCCACCGCTCTGATGTTTCTCGACCTGGATAACTTCAAACAGATCAACGACTCGCTCGGCCACGCCGGTGGCGACCAGTTGCTGCGGGCGGTGGCTCAGCGCCTCTCGGGTTGCGTGCGTGGCTCGGACACCGTGTGCCGCAATGGCGGGGACGAGTTCGTCGTGTTGCTGGCGGAGGGACGATGCCAGGAGGACGCCGGTGTCGCCGCCCAGAAGATTCTCGCCGCGCTGGCCAAGCCGCACAGCATCAACCAACAGGAAATCAGCGTGACCAGCAGCATCGGCATCAGTGTGTACCCTGACGATGCCACCGATGCCGAGACGCTGCTGAAGAACGCCGACACGGCGATGTACCATGCCAAGCAGGCGGGGCGGAACAATTACCAGTTCTTCAACCGTGCAATGAATCAGCAGGCGCTTGAGCGCCAGCACATCGAGAGCGGCCTGGGGCATGCCCAGCAACGGCATGAATTGCTGTTGCATTACCAGCCGAGGGTCAATCTGGTGACTGGTGCGATCAACGGCGCCGAGGCATTGCTGCGCTGGCGGCACCCAAGCCATGGCCTGCTCCTGCCGAGTCGTTTCATTGCCCAGGCCGAGGCTTCGGGCTTGATCGTGCCCATTGGTCGATGGGGCTTGCGTGAGGCTTGCTTGCAGGCCCGTCGCTGGCAGGAGCAGGGCTTGGCACTGACGAGCATGACGGTGAATCTGTCTGCCATCGAACTGCGTCACGCTGATTTCGTCAGCGGTGTGCAGGCTGTTCTGGAGGAGACCGGGTTGCAGCCGTCTTGCCTGCAACTGGATATCAAAGAGGCGGCGCTTATGCAGACTGCCTCAGCCAACTCGCCGACGTTGTTGCAGCTCAGGGCCTTGGGGGTGCGGATCGCGTTGGCCGACTTCGGCATGGGCTGCTGCAATCTGAGCACCTTGCTGGAACTGCCCCTGGATGTGTTGAAAATCGGTAAGTCCTGTATACAGGCCATGGGAGGCAGCGGTGGCAGCGCCGCCATTGCCGGGACATTGATTGGCTTGGCTGGGCGCCTCAACTTCCAGGTGATCGCCGAAGGCGTGGAAAACCGCTTGCAATTGGCACTGCTCCAAGCGGCGAATTGTGGCGAATTGTGGCGAAGCGCAGGGCTTCCTCTTTGGTCACGGCCTGTCCGTCAGGCAGTTCACCAACCTGCATCAGGCGAGTGCCATGCCCACCTTTTGGTCAGGCGAGGCCGCTCAGGAAACCGCACGGTTAGGGCGGGCGAGCAAGCGCGTATAGTCGTCGCGCATGACCGCGTAGCACTCGCAGGCGGCCAGCTCCAGTCCGCCGCGATCCAGTATGGTGATCTGTCCGCGGCGGTACTGGATCAGTCTGCGCCGCTGCAAGGCGCCGGCGGCGATGGTCACGCCGCTGCGGCGTACTCCGAGCATGTCGGCCAGATAAGCGTGGGTCATCTGGAAGTGATCGGCGTGGGCACAGTCTTGAGTCATCAGCAGCCAACGGGCCAAGCGCGGTTCGACTTCGTGGAAGTGTCCGCAGGCGGCACTTTGCGTCAACTGAGCCAATTGCACGTAGAGGTAGCGCTTGAGCGCACGCAGTAGGTGCGGGCACTCGCGCAGTGCCAGGCGCAATTGGCGGGCACTCATGCGCATGGCGTGGCCGCTGCCTTGCACCATGGCCCGGCCCGGCGCGGTGGAAACGTCAAGCGCCAGGGTAGCGCCGAGCACACCCTCGCTACCGATCAACCCAAGCTCCAAGGACCGATTTCGCCCCAAGGTGATGAGCTGCGAGATCAAGCTATCGAGAGGGAAATACAGATGGCGCAAGGGCTGGCCCGCCTCGCACAGAACCTCGCCAAAGGTCAGCTGCACTGTGGCGCCGTGCAGTATCAGCCGCTGGCGCTCTCTACGTGGCAGGCCAGCGAGCAGCAGATTGGCGCTGGCGAAGTCCGGGGTCGTAGACATCTGGGTACCTGCAGCAGCGCGCATACCGGAATGGTCGGAAGCAGTGCTGGGCTGGTCCCGTTCCCACAACCTGCCGGATTTCCACCGCGGCTTCTGTTCGCTACAGCACGCAAAGCAGGATTTTCCACTCAGCTGGCCTGGCGCAGCGGCACATATGGCAGCAGGCGATCCGTCTCGCGCTTGACTACGGCATAGCACTCGCAGCTCAGTTGTTCGAGCCTGGGGCGATCCAGCACAGTGATGTGCCCGCGGCTGTATTCGATCACACCCAGGCGCTGCAGTTTGCCCGCGGCCTCGGTGACTCCCTCCCGGCGCACGCCGAGCATGTTGGCGATCAGTTCCTGAGTCATGGTAAGCCGGTTGCCAGGCAGGCGATCAAGGGACAGTAGTAGCCAGCGGCACAGTTGCTGATCGATCTGGTGATGGCGATTGCACACGGCGGTCTGCGCCATCTGCGTAATCAGCGACTGGGTGTAGCGCAGCATCAGTACCAGAAGCTCGCCGTGACGATTGAATTCGTCCTTGAGCCTTTGTCCTTGCAGCCGGTAGGCGTGGCCGCGGCTCTGCACGATGGCCCGGCTCGGCGTGCTTTCGCCACCCATGAACAGGGCGACCCCGACCAACCCTTCATTGCCGACTACGGAAATCTCCGCCGAGGAACCGCTTTCCATTACATACAGCAGCGAGATGATCGAGTCGGTGGGAAAGTAGACATGGCGTAGCGTGTCGCCGGATTCATAGAGCACCTTGCCCAAGGGCATGGGCACACGCTCCAGGTGCGGGAACAGGCGCTGCTGGACCTCGCACGACAGGGCTGCCAGTAGATGATTTTGTTGAGGAATGATGGCTTCTTGCATGGAGGCCTCCTGCCAGAATGGGTGCGGTATGACGCAGATGGGCTAGCCCTCTGCGCGCTAGGCTTGGTTTGCTAGCGCACATAAGGCGGACACTGAGTGTATGCCCCGGTTCAGGCGCGACATGCCCGCCCATCCGTTTTCAGCGCTTTTCTTCCTCCTTGGAAACGCTCTTCGACGGGCGAGCGAAAGGGGCTCGATAAAGACTTGGCGCTGCCATTGACCCTCTACGTTCCGGTCACTCTCCACACACCTCCCGGACGCAGTCCCGCAGCCAGCGATGTGCCTGATCGGCATCCATGCGAGGGTGCCAGAGCATGGCAACGGTAATCCCCTGGGTGTCGAACGGCAGGGGAAAGCTGAACAACCCGCCGCGCAGGTTGCCGGTATGACGTTCGGGCACGGTGGCGATCAGTTCGGTCGCGCGTGCCAGCGCCAGGGCGGCTGAAAAGCCGCCGACGGTGGTGGCGATGTCCCGCTCCAATCCCAGCGGCTGCAATGCCTCGGCCACCGGGCCCAGGTCGCGACCGCGCCGCGATACCAGCACATGCCGGCCGGAGGCGTAGCGGGCCGGAGTGATCTGGCCCTGGCTCAGCGGGTGCCCGGTGCGCACCACGCCGATGAAGCGATCCCGGAACAGCGCCCGTGTGCGCAGCTCCGGGCTGGTGGCCGCGCCGACTACGCCGGTATCCAGGTCGACGAGTCCGTCGCGGAGCGCGGTGCTGGCCTTGTCGGGCTTCTGTACGAAGCGCAGGCGCACACCGGGTGCTTGTTCGGCGATGCGGGCCAAGAGGCCTGGGCCGAAATTTTCCACGAAACCATCGCTGGCGCGCAGGGTGAAAGTGCGAACCAGCCGCCGCAGATCCAGCTGTTCCGCCGGGCGCAGCACCGCTTCGGCGTCTTGCACAAGCTGACCAACTCGCTCGCGCAGCTCCAGCGCGCGCGGCGTCGGGACCAGGCCGCGCCCGGCCCTGACCAGCAGCGGGTCGCCGGTCGCCTCGCGCAGCCGTGCGAGGGCGCGGCTCATGGCAGAGGGGCTGAGGCCCAGGCGCTGGGCCGCGCGCGCCACGCTGCCTTCCGCGAGCAGAACATCGAGTGTAATGAGCAGATTGAAATCGGGCGTCGGCATGCCGCAACCCTAGCATGGCTCGCCATGACATGGCGTCAGACGCACGGATAAAGTGCAAATGCCGCGTCTTCCGCCAGGTCAGGCGGCGACTTAGGCTTCGAGCTACCACCTCGGAGCCGCCAAAATGAAGTCGAAGTCCATGCCCGCGCCACTCGAACCCTCGGTGAAAGGCGCGCTGATCAGCCTCTGCCTCACCATGCTGCTGTCCTCGTTGGGTGGCAGCATCGCCAACGTCGGCCTGCCGGCCCTGGCCCAAGCTTTCGATGCCAACTTTCAGGACGTCCAATGGGTCGTTCTCGCCTACCTGCTCGCCATTACCACCTTGGTCGTCAGTGTCGGCAGGCTGGGCGATCGCATCGGGCGCCGACGGTTGATGCTTTTGGGTGTTTGCCTGTTTACCGCCGCATCTACCCTGTGCGGCATCGCGCCCACGCTCTGGCTGCTGATCACCGCTCGCGCGATCCAGGGGCTTGGCGCCGCCATCATGATGGCCCTGACCATGGCACTGATCGGCGAAACGGTGCCGAAGGAGAGAACCGGCAGCGCGATGGGATTGCTCGGCACCCTGTCGGCGATCGGCACGGCACTCGGCCCGACGCTGGGCGGCTTACTGATCGCCAGCGCCGGTTGGCGGGCGATCTTCTTCATCAACCTGCCGCTGGGGTTGCTGGCGTTGTACCTGTCCTGGCGTCACCTGCCCGCCGATCGGCCGGTGGTGGCCGGGCAGGCTCGCTTCGACCTCTGGGGCACGCTGCTGCTCGTCCTGGCGCTCGCCACCTATTCGCTCGCCATGACCCTCGGGCGCGGCAACTTCGGCCCGCTCAACCTGGCGCTGCTGGGCGCGGCGGCGGTTGGCATGGGGCTCTTCGTGCGGGTCGAGGCACGGGCCGCGTCGCCGCTGATTGAGCTGACGATGTTTCGCGATCCTGCGCTCAGCGCCAGCTTCGTCATGAGCGCGCTGGTGATGACGGTCATGATGGCGACGCTGGTGGTCGGGCCGTTCTACCTCTCCGCCGCGCAGGGGCTCGATGCCAGCAGCGTCGGGCTGGCCATGTCGTGCGGGCCGATCGTTTCCGCGCTGACCGGCGTACCCGCCGGCCGGATCGTCGATCGCCTCGGCGCCCAGCCCATTGCCGTAACCGGGCTCATCGCCATGGTTGCCGGCGCCCTGGCGCTGTCGATGCTGCCTTGGCAGCTTGGCGTCCTTGGTTATATCGCCCCGCTGATCGTGCTCACCGCCGGCTATGCGCTGTTCCAGGCGGCCAACAACACTGCCGTCATGGCGAACATCCGTCCGGACCGGCGGGGAGTGGTGTCCGGCCTGCTGAACCTGTCACGTAATCTCGGCCTCATTACCGGCGCCTCGGCCATGGGCGCGGTGTTCGCCCTTGGCGCGGCCACTACCGATATCGCAACCGCACCCCCTGAAGCGGTTGCGGCGGGCATGCGTTTTACCTTTGCCGTCGCGGCGATGCTGATCCTCATGGCCTTGGTCATCGCGTTCGCCGGTTTTACCTTGTCGCGGCGCATTCCCGGAGAGGGCACACGCGGCGCCGGATAGAGGTAATGGAGTACGTGGATAGCGGGGCGCATGACCATTGGTCACATGCCGTGCTCGCCCTCTGCATCGGTCGTATCCTGCGGCTAGTGCTTGCACCGGCTTGGTGCGAACTGCCGTTACGGCTTTTCTCGCCGCTACGTGCAGGCACGTGAGTTCACGCCGTTGTTGCCTGTCCGCGTAGCGGAGCAGTGCGGATGGCTAAGGAGTGAGCATTTCCAATGGATTAGGAGAAAACCACATGAAGCACCTCTCGTTGCGTCGTAGCACGCACCTTGTCCCCGCCGTCGTCCTGTTCGGCACCTTCGCCATTCCAAGCCTGGCGGCCTTGGCCGATAACCGAGTCGACATGCAATACACCTGGCGGGATACCGGCGAGCAGCGCCTTGTTACGAGCATGGAGTTATGCGCGGACGGGCGATGCACACCCATCGACACCAGCCGACTGGATATCTGGATGAAGTCCACCAACACCGGCGGCGACCCCGCAGCGAAAGAAGTGGAAGTCTGCAAGGACAAGGGACCCTTCGCCCAGGACTGCGATGTCTACGACTGCTACGAAGACCACGTTGGCCTGCAGTCCGTATGTAACTTTCGCTATACCTACCGCAAGTCGTGTATGAGCGAGCCATGCGGTTGATGGGGTAGCCGTAGAGCCTTCAGGGGCAGAACATGATTCTTAGTTGAAATATCGTGGCCTGTCCCCGTTTTTACGTACGTCTGCTTGCAGCGGCTTGTTCGATGTAATACTTTTTATGCCTTGCCATTCACGAATTTTTGCAAAATACGGTAAGCTTTTCTCATCGCTTGTTTTTCGCTTAGCCCACTTTCACTCATCGCATTATCTCTTCTTAACGCTTTTCCAGCATTGGCCTTCTTTATCTGAATATCCCACAAGCCATTGGCTAACTTAATTCGCGAAACTTCTAGATCACGCTTCCCATCGTTACCTTTCCATACGCGCCCTTGAGCTAAATTATTTTCTTCCCAATCCATAGCTATTGGCACAGCTTCTAGGGCTCGACGCATTTCTTGTGCTGATTTATAGCGATCAGCAGGGTTAATTGCCATCGCCTTGTTAATTACCTTTTTCAAAGCTGCCGGAACAAAGCCCCTATAGTGGCCTCGATCTGGATATTCTCCAGCCCTAGCTCTACGAACTGCCTCCAGTGGCTTTAGTACTGGGAGGTAACTATCTCCATTAACTAATCGATATAGCGTTACTCCGGCTGCGTATACATCTGCAAGTTCATCGTGATCTGCAAATGTAGATACTTCGGGCGCAAGATGAATCAGATATTGGTAACCCTTAATCGCTGACAGGTCCAACTTTTTGAGATCCGGCAACGCCAATCCGAAGTCAGAAAGCTTTCCCTCCCCATTGTCACCAATTAAAATGTTTGCTGGTTTTATATCTCGATGAACTATTCCTTTTTCATGTGCATACTCAAGTCCTCTAAGAACATCGCACATAAGCTTTTTGGCTCTTCTAATAGGAACATAGCCTCCACTGGCCTCATCTTCCAAGCTTCCATTTACGAGGTATTCCATTGAGACATAGATTCGATCATCGTCAAGCTTTCCTGTCTCATTAACCTTAACAATATTCGCATGTTCTGCAGCCTTAAGCGTTTGAGCTTCTTGATAGAAATTTTTCTTGTTAATAACCTTGTCTGGGGGTATGCACTTTAGTGCGCATTCAGAATTTAAACCGAGGTCTACCGCATGCCACACTTCGCCAAAATGGCCAGCGCCAAGACGTTTTTTAAAATCGAAACCTACGCTCATATTTAAAGGCAGCTCCATGCTACAACAATTGCCTCAAATTCCTTGTCATTCTTTTTATCCAGCCCAGGAATTTTTGTGAAATCTAAATCTTCAACTAAAGATTTTGCTCTACCTTTCAGGCCTAGATCCTTAGCAATTGTTGATTTAACTTTGCGTACAACCTTGGAACTCCCAAGGATTGAAGCAGACAAAGAGATCATTGCCTCTAGCTCAATCCTGTCAGCATAAGATTTTCCTTTGGCAGCCATTGGTTCAGCGCCTTTTATCGCCCAGTCAGAGATTGTAAATTTCCGGTTTAACTCTTGTAACTCATCTAAAAACCACTTGAGTTTTTCTGGCTGGGAGTATTTTGCAGGAAATGAAATACTTTGCACCTCATGTAATTGAGGATTTGCGATATTTCCACTCAGAACGGCAAAAGAGAAATCATTGGTGCTACATCGGATTCCTAAGGATCCTCTGAAGTAGCCATGCATTTCTGGCTGACTTCAGCCTCCGCTGATTTTGAAAGCGGAAAATCGATCAA
>NZ_JBSKHQ010000033.1:0-28526 GCF_057128665.1 Zestomonas ipomoeae | reverse complement strand
CCGGTAGCCACATCCACCAGCCCACTCGGGTCGCCGCTGATGCTCAGCACATAGGTCACCGCGCCGGCACCGTCGGCGCCGAAGGCGGAGCTGAAGGCGCCGCTGAAATTGGCAGTAGCGTCGGTACCAAGGTCGGTTTCGTCGACCACCAGGCTCGACAGTTCCCGCTCGGACAGGGAAATGGTCGGGCTGTCGTCATCCACGGTAATGCCCAGGGTGCCGCTCGCGGTGCTGCCGTTGGAATCGGTGATGGTGTAGTTGAAGATGAAGTCGAGGTCGTTCTCATCGCTGCCGCCTTCACCGGCCGGGTGATCGAGGGGGCGCAGCAAGGTGAACTGGTAGGTGCCCGCGACCAAGTCGGTCACGGTCAGGGTGAAGACTGTCGATTCTCCTGCACTGGCAGTGAGGGTCAGGCCATTGGCGCTGACACTGTAGACCAACGGGATACCGCCGGAGGTCAGGGCCGGCAGGCCGGCGACACTCCAGGCGAAGCTGCCTGCGCCGTCCGGCCCGAAGCTGTAGCCCAGCGTGCCGCTGACGCTGCCGTTCTCACCGGCGAGATCGTTCGGGCCGCCGGCGATACCGCCGGGCAGGCCTTCTTCATCGACTGCGTTGCTGGCATCGCCCCCCGTGGGCAGGCCATCGATAAGCGTTGTCGTGGTCGGCGTGGTGGCCGGCGCTACCGGGTCGGGATCGGGGAACTCCGGCCCGGTGTTGAAGCCAGCGGTGGGAAAACCGATGGTCGGATCGACCGCGCCGCCCACCGCATCGAGCAGCACGAACGAATGGCCGCCGCCCGCCCCGCCCGCTCCGCCGGCACCGCCAGCGCCAGGACCAGCGGCAGTGGCTTCGAGCAAGGCGGTCGGGTCGACACCCGCTTCGATGGCCGCTTGCAACTGCTCGACATCGGTCAGTTGCTGGTCATCGGGCGCAACCGGCGTCGGCTGCTCGGCCCCCTGGCTGTCCACAAGCATCTGGCCGTCCAGCAACAAGTTGCTGTCGCGCCCGAGGGTCAGTTCGCCGCCGTTGGCCAACGCGATCAGGATGGCACCGGAGGAGCCGGTCACCACCTGCTCTCCGGCATACACCCGGTCGCCCTCCACCAGCGGTCGACGCGACCCATCTCCGGCTAACGCATATACCTCGCCAACGACCTGCTTGACGACACCGATTAACGTAGCCATGAGTCCGTCCTCCGCACTACTGCTGCCGACCGCTGCCGGCACGTTCAAAGGCCAAGCCCTTTCACACAGACGCGCGAAGGAAGAAATAAAACTGAGAGAGATGGAACGAAGTCCACTGCAGGCGACGGAAAAACGTCGCAGCTGCCTGCTTCGTACTACTCCACCAGAGCATCCCCGCCCCTTACGCCCAAAAACGGTGCCTGACCGCCTTGTTATCAGCTGGGAACCCGCGCTGGCCGTAGGATGTCAGCACAATATCACCGAGCCACTAAGTCAGAACTTTGTGCTCGATTTCACAGAGTGCATAAGACTTATTTCTCATAAACCTTGTGAAAATTTTTTCTTAGCTCCTTCGAAAGTTGTTCTTAGCTGTGATGTTACAAGCCTGAAACGCTTTTAGCGGTTTTTACGCCAATTAATTGGCGACAGGAATAATAACCAGCACGGAGAACACCTCACATGCGCGTACTCACCCCTCTCTGGAGCAGCATGCTATTGGCGATCGCCTGCACCCAGGCCCAGGCGATGACCCTGTCGGAGGCCATTCAGAGCACTATCGACAACCATCCCGAGCTGCACTCCGACATCAACAGCAGGTTGTCCGCTGACGAGGAGGTGAAGATCGCCCGTGGCGGCTACCTGCCGACGGTGGACATGCTGGTCGGCTACGGCAGGGAGAAAACCGACAGCCCGACGACCCGCGCCCTCGGCGACCACAACACCGAGACGCTGAACTACCGCACGGCCGAGTTGCGCATGCGGCAGATGCTGTTCGATGGCTTCAATACCCCCAACGAGGTGGCGCGCACCGAGGCGGTGGTCAACTCCCGAGCCTACCGCACCCTGGGCACCGCCGAGAGCCTGGCGCTACGCACCATCGAGGTCTACCTGGAAGTGCTCAAGCGTCGTGAAATGCTGGCGCTGGCCAAGAACAACCTGCAGACCCACCTGCGCATCAACGACCAGATCGGCCTGCGCAGCGAGCGCGGTGTCGGCAGCAACGCCGACCTGGACCAGTCCGAGGCTCGCCGGGCCCTGGCCGAAAACAACTACTACACCGAGCAGGTGAACCTGGCCGACGCCGAAGCAAACTTCTTCAGCGCCGTTGGCCGCATGCCCGACGAGTTGGAAGCGCCGAGCACCATCCGCGGCGAAATGCCGGAAAGCCTCGAGATTGCCCGGCAAATGGTGATGGAGAACAACCCCTACCTGAAATCCGCCCAGGCCGATGTGAATGCCGCGGAGAAACAGTACGAAGTGGCCAAGTCGCCCTTCTACCCACGCTTCGACCTGGAGCTGGCCACCAGCGCCAATGACAACACCGTGGGCGAGGAAGGCCACAGCAACAGTTGGCGCGCCGCGGTGGTGATGAATTACAACCTGTTCAACGGCATGCGCGACAAGGCACGGCTGCAGTCCACCGCCCACCAGATCAACCAGTCGATGGACATTCGCAACAATGCCCTGCGGCAATTGAACGAAAACCTGTCCCTGGCCTGGAATGCCATGGAGAACGCCCGCCTGCAAACACCCAAGGCGCGGGATTACGCCGACTACACCTCGCGGGTGCGCGAGGCCTACCAGCAGCAGTTCACCCTCAGCCAGCGCACTCTGCTGGACGTGCTGGACAGCGAGAACGAACTGTTCACCGCCAATCGGCGCTACGTGGAGGTGCGCTACGCTGAGGAGTACGCCATGTTCCGCGTCATCGCGGCCATGGGCGAGCTGCTGCGCCAGCAGAACATCGTGGTTCCGGCAGAAGCCGTGGCGATCAGCGAGGTGAAGAGCGAAGCCCGCCTACCGACCATGAAATAAGCGCAAGGGGCCGAGAATTTGACGACCATGGAGCAAGCAGTACCCGCCAGCGATCCCCGACTCGCCCATGACGATCCGCTGCTGGACGGGCTGCTGATCCTCTGCAAGCTGCATGGCTGCGTCGCCAGCCGCTCCAGCCTCACGGCGGGGCTGCCGATGCCCGAGCAACGCCTCAGCCGCGACCTGCTGCCCCGTGCCGCGGCTCGCGCCGGCTTGCAGGGGCGCTTGTTGCGCCGCGAGCTGGAGGCGATCTCGCCGCTCAACCTGCCGGTCCTGCTATTGCTCAAGGACGGTCGCAGTGCCGTGCTGCGCCAGTTCGGCGAGAAGAACAAGGTGCTGCTGCTGCCCTGCGAGGCGGATGGCGGCGAGCAATGGGTCAGCCGCGAGATGCTCGCCAAAGAATACGGCGGCCAGGCCTTCTTCGCCCGTCCGCGGCATGAGCTGGAAGAGGCGCGCAACCCACTGCTGCCGCGCATCGATGCCTGGTTCCGCGACACCCTCAAACTGTCCCGCTGGCTCTATGCCGACGCCATGCTGGCCACCCTGCTGGTCAACCTGCTCGGCCTGCTGGTGCCGCTGTTCGTCATGCAGACCTATGACCGCGTGGTGCCGAACCAGGCCACGGCGACCCTCTGGGTGCTGGTCATTGGCCTGTTCCTCGGCACTTCGTTCGAACTGCTGCTGCGCGTGCTGCGCGCCAACCTGCTGGACAGCGCCGGCAAGAAGACCGACGTGGTGCTGTCCGCCACGCTCTTCGAACGCATCACCGGCATGGCGCTCAAGGCTCGCCCGGCCACGGTCGGCGGCTTCGCCCAGAACATCCACGACTTCCAGGGGCTGCGGGAATTCCTCACCGCGGTCACCCTGACCAGCCTGATCGACCTGCCCTTCTCGCTGCTGATGATCCTGGTGATCGGCCTGCTCGGCGGCCCGCTGGTCGCCATCCCGCTGCTGGCCTTTCCGCTTACCGCCGTGTTCGCCCTGATCATCCAGAGCCGCCTGCGCGATACCGTGCAACGCAGCCTGGCCCTCGGCGCGGAACGCCAGGCATTGCTGATCGAAACCCTGGGCGGGCTGGAAACCCTCAAGGCTTGCGGGGCAGAAAGCGAACGCCAGCACCAGTGGGAAACCACCCATGGCGCCCTCACCCGGCTCGACGCCCATGCCCGCTTTCTCTCGGCACTGGCCACCAACGGCACACTGTTCTTCCAGCAATGCGCCGGCATGGCGATCATCGTCAGCGGGGTCTACGCCATCATCGCCGGCAACATGAGCGTCGGCGCGCTGATCGCCTGCTACATGCTCAACAGCCGGGTCCTCGCTCCGCTCGGTCAGGTCGCCGGGCTGATCACCCGCTACCAGCAGGCACGGCTGACCATAAAGAGCACAGACGCGCTGATGGCCCTGCCGCAGGAGCGCCAGGCCAGCCAGCGACCGCTGGAGCGCACCCAGCTCAAGGGCAGCCTGGAGGTGCGCCAGGTCACCTTCAGCTATCCGGGCCAGAGCAGCCCCGCGCTGGCCAAGGTTAGCCTGCGCCTGGCCGCCGGCGAACACATCGGCATCATCGGTCGCAGCGGCTCCGGCAAAAGCACCCTGGCGCGCCTGCTGATGGGCTTCTACAACCCCGACGAAGGCCAGATCCTGCTCGATGGCCTGGATCTGCGTCAGCTCGACGTCGGCGACCTGCGCCACCAGATCGGCTATGTCTCCCATGACCTGCCATTGCTGGCCGGCAGCCTGCGCGACAACCTGTGCCTCGGGGCCCGCTACGTCAGCGACGCACGCATGCTGGAAGTGGCCGAGCTGAGCGGCGTCAGCGAACTCGCCCGGCAGCACCCGCAAGGCTTCGACCGTCCGGTGGGCGAGCGCGGCCAGTTGCTATCCGGCGGCCAGCGCCAGGCCGTGCTGATGGCCCGCGCCCTGCTGCTCGACCCGCCGATCCTGCTGTTCGACGAGCCCACCAGCGCCATGGACAACACCAGCGAGGACATCCTGCGCAGCCGTCTGAAGACCTGGGCGCAGGGCAAGACGCTGCTGCTGATCACCCACCGCGCCTCGATGCTCAGCCTGGTCGACCGGCTGGCGGTGCTGGACAACGGCCACATCGTCGCAGACGGGCCGAAGGACGCGGTGATCGAAGCGCTGCGCAAGGGCCGCGTCGGCCCGGCGACGCTCTAGACGTTCGGGGGAACCACCATGCAGCCACCCCACCGCGTGCTCGGTTACTTCGACGGCCTGCGCCGCCACCGGCAGGACATAGAGTTCATGCCGGAGGTCCAGGGCGTCATGCTCGAGGATTCCTCCTGGCTTGCCCGCGGCACCGTCTGGGCGGTCTGCGCGCTGCTGACCACGGCCCTGGTCTGGGCCTACTTCGCCAAGATCGAGGAAGTCACCACCGGCGAGGGCAAGGCGATCCCGTCCAGCAAGATCCAGACGGTGCAGAACCTCGAGGGCGGCATCGTCACCGATATCTTCGTACGCGAAGGCCAGGTAGTGGCCAAGGGCGATACCCTGCTGCAACTGGACGACACCCGCTTCCTCTCCAACCAGGGCGAAACCGAGGCCGATCGCCTGGCCCTGATGGCACGCCTCGCCCGCCTGGAGGCCGAGGCCGCAGGCAAGCCGCTGGCCATGCCCGCGGAGGTCACACGCCTCGATGCGCAGCTGGCCGAGGACGAGCTGGCGGTGTATCGCTCGCGGCAACGGCGCCTGGAAAGCGAACAGCGCACGTTGCAGGAGCAACTGCGGCAGAAAACCCAGGAACTGGCGGAATTCCGCGCCAAGGCGCAGCAGTACCGCTCCAGCCTCGGGCTGCTGCAACAGGAGATCAACATGTCTGCGCCGCTGGTGGGCACCGGCGCCATTTCCGAGGTGGAGGTCCTGCGTCTGCGGCGCAGCGCAGTGGAAGCGCGCGGCTCGCTGGACGCCACCAACCTCGCCATTCCACGGGCCGAAGCGGCAATCGACGAGATCAAGAGCAAGATGGAGGAGTCCGAGCTGACCTTCCGCTCGGAGGCGTTCAAGGAACTCAACGAGGTGCGCACCGAGCTGCAGAAGATCACCGCCACCAGCCGCGCGATCCAGGACCGGGTCAGCCGCACCACCGTGGTTTCGCCGGTACACGGCATCATCAAGCAGCTCAAGGTCAACACCATCGGCGGCGTGGTCCAGCCGGGCAGCGACCTGCTGGAAATCGTGCCGATGGAGGACAACCTGCTGATCGAAGCGCGGGTACGCCCGCAGGACGTGGCCTTCCTCCATCCGGGGCAGAAGGCGATGGTCAAGTTCACCGCCTACGACTACACCATCTACGGCGGACTCAAGGCCAACCTCGAGCTGATCAGCGCCGACACCATCACCGACGACGAAGGCAACAGCTTCTACCTGATCCAGCTGCGCACCGACAAGAGCCACCTGGGCAGCGACGAACACCCTCTGCTGATCATCCCCGGCATGATCGCCAGCGTGAACATCATCACCGGCGAGAAAAGCGTGCTGGCCTACCTGCTCAAACCCGTCCTCAAGGCACGGGCGGAAGCGTTGCGCGAGCGCTGAAACCGAATATCAGTAGTTCGTAGTTTGCCGCCGTTGGGCTTCGTCGCTGCGCTCCTCAACCCAACCTACCGGCCCGCAACCGTATTGGGTTGAGGTACAAAGCCCAACATGACGGACCATCGCCATCGCACGATGCCATGATTGCCGAAGCGGGCGAGGCTTCGTCCTGATCTTTTCAGCCGTTGGCGCTATCGGCCCTCAGACCGTATCCACCTTCAACGCCTGGTCGCCGAGCAGGCCGTCGATCACGCGCAGGGTGTCGGCGCCGCTGGCGATATGGCCGCCGGCCTCGGGGGTGACGCCATATTGGGCGGCGAGGTCCACGTCCACCAGGCGGATGACCTGGGAGGGTGCGGCGCCAGCGTTGGCGCTGATGGAGATATAGGTGGTAACCGAACCGCCGCTGTTGCCAACGCTGAAGCTCAGGTAATCGGCCAGCGAACCGTTCTCCTCGCCCACCAGCAGGTCGCGCAGGTCGAGCACGTCGCCCTCGCTGCCGCCCAGAGTGAAGTCGAGCACCCGATCCTCGCCATGGTCGCCGTTGTTCCAGACGAAGCGATCCTGGCCCCTGCCGCCGTAGAGCAAGTCGTCGCCGAGCCCGCCGATCAGGGTGTCGTTGCCGCCCTGGCCGAACAGCAGGTCGTTGCCGGCGCCGCCGTCGAGCAGGTCGTCGCCGCCAAGCGGATCGCCGACCTGGTTGAACTCGGTGGCATGGCTGTAGACGTACTGGCGCACCTGGGTCAGGTTCGGTGCGGTGCCGCCGTTCACTGCTTGCAGGTACTCGAGCAGCGCCTGGTAGCCCTGGCCATCGTGGCTGCCGGCGGGGTTGCCCGCCCAGGCCAGATGGTCGGTGTTGGGCGTGTCGCCGAACAGCACGTCATTGCCCGCGCCGCCGTGCAGTTCGTCGTTGCCCAGCGGTAGCGGCACCTGGCTGCTGCTGCCACCGTTCAAGGCTGCCTGCAGGTCTTCGGCGGTATTGACGATCAGCGCGTTGCCCCCGGGCGCGGTGACTACGCTGCCGTCGGGCAGGGTCACCGAAATCGGGCCGCCCGGCTCGGTGTTGTCGAACATATCCAGTACCGGCGAGGTGCTGGCCGAGCCGATACCGATCCCGTGCACCTTCACCAGCTCGCCGCCGATGCCGTCGTGCAGCATGCCGCTGGCGGCCTGCAGAGCGTCGTCGATATCGCGAAAGTTGGTGACGTTGGCGGTGTCGATCACCGGATTGCCGAAGTCGTCCAGATACACCGTCGGCTGTCCGTCGGTGAGGAAGAACGTCAGTTGCTCGTAGTTGTTCGCGCTATTGGCGCCGGCGCCGACGATCTGCCCGTTGAACCACTGGGCCGCCTGGGCGAAGGCGGCCTCGAAGTTGGTGTAGCCCTGCACGGTCAGGGCGTCGATGGCCGCCAGCAGCACGCCGACATTGGCGGCGCTGAGCCCGTACACGGTGGTCGGGGTGCCGGCCTGGGTGCTGAATGGAATCAGCTGCACGTTGACCACGCCATCGTGCCCCTTGAGCTGATTGGCCAGGTTGCTCAGCGCTTCCTTGGCCAGGTCGATGCGCGACATGCCGGAACCGGACGGCCGCAGCATGCTCGCCGAGACGTCGACGATCAGCGCGATGTTGTAGTTCTTGCCCGGGGTGGTAATGGTCTGGGTGCCGCCGACATCGCCCACCAGCACGTCGTTGCCATAGGCGCCGCCGATGATGCCGGCACCGTCGGGGTCCAGCGGGCTGGCGACGACGTGCTCCGCACCGCTGCCATCCAGATCGTCGGCATTGCTGCCCACCACCAGCACCGGTCGGCCATAGTTCAGCTGGATATTCAGGTCGGCGCTACTGCTGTCGCCATCGCCGTCGAGCAAGGTGTAGGTGAAGGTCTGGCTCAGCTCGCCACCTTCGGGGAAGTCCAGCGACGGCTTGGCGGAGAAGCTGTAGTCGCCCAGTGCGTGCTCGGCGGAGCCCTGTACATAGACACTCAGGGTACCGATACCGGTGAACAGCGTGAGCAGGCCGCTGGCCGCATCGAAGTGACCGGTCACGTCCGTGTCCGCACCGCTATTGCTCAGGCTGCCGTCCTCGCCGATGCTGAACACCTCGCCGCCGATGCTGATCTGGCTGATGCGCTCGGCACCGTCGGCGCCGGGACTGTCGTTGGCCAGCAGGTTGCCGCCGATGGTCTCCACATCGACCAGTCCGGGCAACACCACAAAGAGATCTGCCGGATCGTCGAGCACCAGCGGGGCGCCATCGGAACGACCGATGCCAGCCAGGTCGCCGGCCGCCACCGCACCGCCCACACCGATGACATGGGTTTCCAGCTGCGGATGGGCGAGCAGGAAGTCCTGCCAGGCCCCCAGGCCACCAGCCGAGGCATTGCTCGGGCTGCCGGTGACGAAGTACAGGGTATTGAGCGTATGGCTGGGGCTGGTCGCCAGGTCCATGGCGATGCTGGTCTGGGTCTGCTGCAGGGCGGCATCGAAGTCGGCCGCACCGAGGCCGTCGCCCAGTCCCTGGATCTGGCTGACGAGGTTGGCGTAACCGCTGCCCAGATTGCTGGAGAAAACGAATTCGCCATGGTCGATGGCGGCGCCGTCGAAGCTGATCAGCGACACGGTGATGCTGCCACCGAGGGCCGCGTACTCGTTGAGCAGGGCGATCAGCCCGCCCTTGGCGCCGGCCAGCGCCTCGGCGCTCATGCCGGTGGAGACGTCCAGCGCCAGGGTAAGGTTGATCGCCTTGCCCTGATGCAGCAGCACGCTGCCGTCGTCGCGGGCCAGCGGCAGGTCATCGCCGATGCCGATCAGCAGGTTGCCGCTGGTGCTGGAGCCGTTGCCGTCGGTAAGGCTGTAGCCAAAGCTGACACTGAGGCCGGCGGCTTCGGCGCCCAGGTGATCCACCGCGCCGAGCAGGGTGAAGCTGTAGGCGCCGCTGGCCTGGTCGACCAGCGCGAGGCTGAACACCGGGGAACCGGCCGCCATGCCGGTGAGGATCAGGCCATCGGCGCTGAGCTGGTAGCTCAGCGGCACGCCGTCTGCGGTCATCTGTGGCAGGCCCTGGGTGCTCCAGGCAAAGCTGCCGAAGCCGTCGGCACCGAGGCTATAGCCGAGCTCGCCCTGCACCGTGGTCACGGCAACGTCTGGCTGGCTGCCATCGGGCAGGCCGGTTTCGCTCACGGCGTTTTCTGCGGTGCCGGCCTGGGGCTGATCGTCCACCGGGACCACGGGGGCGGCCAGGTCGTCGTTGGCTGTCGGCAGCGCCAGCACCGAGGCATCGAGGGTTATCGGCGCCAGTGGCAGCGGTGCGGTATCGAAGCCGATCTGCGGCGCTACTTCGCCGCCCGTGGCATCCAGCAGCACGAAGGAGTGCCCGCCGCCGGCATTGCCGCGACCGTTAGCGCCCCCGGGACCGGCCGCGGTCGCTTCGGCCTCGGCGGTCGGATCGGCGCCAGCCTCGATGGCGGCTTGCAGCGCCTGGGCCTCGGCCAGCTGTTCGGCGCTCGGTGCCACGGGTTCGGCGGGCTGTTCCATGCCGACCAGCAGCGAAGGCTCCAGTTGCAGGTCGCTCCCGCGCCCCAGGGTCAGCTCGCCGCCCCGGTCGAGACGGATCGCCACCGCGCCTTCCTCGCCGGTAACGATGCGCTCGCCATAGAAGACCCAGTCACCTTCGAATAGTCGGCGGCTGGTACCGTCGCTGCCGATCGCCTCTACCTCGCCCACAACCTGCCGAACCACACCCATGGAGCTGGCCATGCGTTCTCTCCTTAAACAAGCGGCCTAGCAGTCCCGTGCGGCGCCATGCGGCAAGCGCGTGGCAGGCGGACCTGTAGAGCCAGAAATATGTGCCCGAGCGTTGGGCAGGCAAACCGGCCATTTTGTTTAAGAAATGTTAAGACCGCTTTTCCATAACGGATCGGCGTTTATTGCCTTTGGCAATGAGGCACGGGGCCTGCATGGACGCGCATGGCACTAGGCATCGCCATGGTTGCGCCGATAGGTCTGCTCGCCCATGGCGGCGATCTGACCTTCGATCAATGCCTCGAAGGGACGCAGCAGGGCGTCGAAGCGGCGCGGAGCCTCGACGATCTCCAGCGCGGTCACCACCGCCTCCAGGGTCGACAGCGCACCGGGCGTCGGCGCCTTGCGCAGTCGGTAGCGCGACTGCAGGCCCTGCGGCAGCGCCACCCGCGGCAAGCCGGCCAGGACCGGGTTCAGGTAGAGCAGCTTGCGCGCCTTGCGCCAGGTGCCGTCGGGCACTACCAGCAGCAAGGGAAAGTCATCCCGGGCCGCCAGGTCAGCCAATGGCTGCGCTTGCTCACCGGGAAACAGCAGGCAGGCGCGATAACCGGGCACCTCCAGCAGCGCCGGCAGATCGTCGAACACCTCGCCGACCCGCAGCTCGGCATTGCTCAGACCCAGTGCCGCCAGGCGCGCGGTGTTCAAGGCGTGGTCGACTTCGCTCGGATGCTGCAACACCAGCACGCGGGCACGGCTTTCCAGCCGCGGGATCAGCGGGCACAGGCAATGGCTCGACGGGCGGGCACAGCGGGGGCAACGGGGTCTGCTCATGGCGCGCAGTGTGCCACAGGCAGCGCCGGAACGGCCCGGCCCGACGGTCGCAATAATCAATCTAACCTGCTGATTTAAATCGGAAATACCTTATGAAAAGAGATTCTTAAGGCGACCCTTGAAGACCCGCCCGGCGCCAATATCTTTGCCCTTGCAACGGGCCCAGGCCTTTTGCCTCGGGCATTGCAAGCGATTGCCACAAAGGAGGGTTTGCCATGTACGAGTCTCTGTTCAGTTCCACCGGCAGTCCGTTTGCCGAACTCGAGCGCCTGCAGCGCGAGTTGCAGCAAGTCTTCGGCGGCATCGGCCGACCAGGCCATATTCGCGGGGTCGCCAGCGGAGCATTCCCGCCGGTCAACGTCGGCAGCACGCCTTCGGCCATCGAGGTCTACGCCTTCGCCCCCGGTCTCGACCCGAACACGCTGGACGTACAGATCCACCAGGGCCTGCTGTCGATCGCCGGCGAACGGACCGGCGCCAAGCCACAGGACAACGAATCGCTCTCGGTCTATACCCACGAGCGCTTCACCGGGCGCTTCAAGCGCACCCTGAGCCTGCCAGAGGATGCCGACCCGGAACATGTCGATGCCGACTACAGCAACGGCGTGCTGCACATCCGCATCGGCCGCCGCGAATCGGCACAACCCAGGCGCATCACCGTGCAATAACCCACGATGTCGATGGAGGAAGCCATGATGAACGACAAACAGGCCGTCAACCGAACCGACGCAGTGAACGAAGCCCAGGCCCTGCTGCCACGGGTGGACGTCTACGAAGACAGCGATGGCATCCAACTGCTGGCCGATCTGCCCGGCGTGCCCAAGGACAAGCTCGACCTGCAGGTGGACAACAACACCCTGGTGATCGAGGGCGAAATCGCCCCCGAGACGCCGGAAGGCATGGAGGCGCTGTATGCCGAGGTCAACGTCTCGCGCTATCGGCGCGCCTTCACCCTGAGCGCGGAGCTGGATGCCTCGCGCATCGATGCGCAGTTCCGCGATGGCGTACTGAGCCTGCGTATCCCCAAGCACGCCCACGCGCAGCCACGCAAGATTGCGATCAAGGCAGCCTGAGCGATGCCCCTGGCCGGCACCGACCGGCCAGGGGGCTCCCCGCCGGCCACCCGGACAGATTGCGGCAAGCGGCACCCCGCCGCCTCTGGATCGGGCGAGCGGGCCAGGAGGCGGCTCCAGGCGGCCGGCGAAACCAGCGCAATCTCGATATGCAGGAACTCTTACGCCGAAGCCATGCCAGCGGCCGGGAAGCGCGCAAAACCACGCAACGGCCTCTGGGCAGCGCCGGACGGCGCGACATGTCACCATTGAACATTGATAACTATTAGCATTTGCTTTAGATTTCCGCCCTCTCCGTACCGGGCCCTCCGGTGCGCCTTCTCGCCCGCCGTACCGGCCGATCTGGAGCGCGCATGTTCGAACTGGACGCCGTCACCTACCGCCTGCCCGACCGCCCCCTGCTGCACCCGCTGAACCTGCGCCTGGCCGAAGGGCAGATGGTCGGCCTGATCGGCCACAACGGTTCCGGCAAATCCACCCTGCTCAAGCTACTGGCGCGCCAATTGCTGCCCAGCGGCGGGCGCATCCGGCTCGACGGCAAATCGCTGCAAGACTGGGGCAGCCGCGCCTTCGCCCGCCAGGTCGCCTACCTGCCGCAGCAATTGCCGGCGGCGGACGGCCTCAGCGTACGCGAGCTGGTCGGCTTTGGCCGTTACCCCTGGCACGGCCCGCTGGGCCGCCTCAAGGCCGAGGACAAAGCCAAGATCGAGCGCGCCCTGGAACTCACCGATACCCAGCGCTTCGCCGAGCGCCTGGTGGACAACCTCTCCGGCGGCGAGCGCCAGCGCGTCTGGCTGGCCATGCTGCTGGCCCAGGACAGCCGCTACCTGCTGCTGGACGAACCCACCTCGGCGCTGGACATCGCCCATCAGGTGGAAGTCCTCGCCCTGGTACGCAAGCTCAGCAGCGAACTCGGCCTGGGGGTGATCGTGGTACTGCACGACATCAACCTGGCGGCCCGCTACTGCGACCACCTGGTGGCCCTGCACAGCGGCCGCCTGCTGGTGGAGGGCAGCCCGCCCGAGCTGATGACCAGCGATACCCTGGAATCCATCTACGGCATCGCCATGGCGGTGATGGCCCACCCGCGCGCCCAGGCGCCCATCGCCGTGGTCCACTGAGCATGCGCCTGGCTGTCCTGTTCGGCCTATGCCTGGCCCTGCTCGGCCTGCCCGCGGTCGGCGCACCGCAGCGGGTCGCGGTGATCGACTGGGGGCTCACCGAGACCCTGCTGGCCCTGGGCGTGACGCCGCAGGCGGTGGCCGAGGTGGACGGCTACCGGCGCTGGGTCGCCGCGCCGGCGCTGCCCGCCGAGGTGCAGGACCTCGGCCTGCGCACCGAACCCAATCTCGAACTGCTCAGCCAGTTGGCGCCGGAGCTGATCCTCATCACCCCGCAGTTCGAGAGCGCCCGCGCCGCACTGGAGCGCATCGCGCCGGTGCGCAGCCTGACGCTATTCGCCCCGGACAGCGACCCCTACGTCAACGCCCAGCGGGTCACCCGCGAGCTGGGCGAGCTGTTCGACCGCCGCGACGAGGCCGAAGCGCTGATCCGCCAGGTGGACGACGACCTGGCGCGCATTCGCCGGCAGCTCGGCGACAACCAGCGGCCGCTGTACCTGGTGCACTTCATGGACGACCGCCACGTGCGTGTCTACGGCGAACACAGCCTCTACCAGTCGGTACTGCAGCGCCTGGGCCTGGGCAATGCCTGGACCACCCCGAGCAGCTACTGGGGCTTCTCCAACACCGGCATCGAGCGTCTCGCCGAGCGCACCGACGCCCGCCTGCTGTATTTCCGCCCGCTGCCGCTGGACGCTGAACACCAACTGGCCAACAGCGCCCTCTGGCAGAACCTGCCGATGGTGCGCGGCGGTCACGTGCAGGGGCTCGCCGAGGTGTGGAGCTTCGGAGCACTGCCCACCGCCGACCGCTTCGCCCACTTGCTGGAACAGGCGCTGCCCAGTGAGGCCGGCGATGACTGATACCCTCGCCAGCCGCAAGCCGGCCCTGCTCTGCCTGGCGCTGTTCGCCGCCTGCCTGGCGTTGGCCCTCGGCGACCTCGCCTCGCGCCTGCCCAGCGGCCTCTGGGCCCAGGCACTCTGGCAACCGGACCTCGACGACCTGCGCCAGGTCATCGCCCACTACAGCTGGCTGCCGCGCCTGTGCATGACGCTGCTCTGCGGCGCCAGCCTGGCCCTGGCCGGCCTGCTGATGCAGCAAGTGCTGCGCAACCCGCTGGCCTCGCCGACCACCCTGGGGGTCGCCGGCGGCGCGCAGTTGGCCCTGACCCTCGCCACCCTGCTGGCCCCGCAGTTGCTGGTCGCCCGCGAGTGGCTGGCAATGGGCGGCGGCACCCTGGCCGCCCTGCTGGTGTTCGCCCTGGCCTGGCGCCGGGCGATGAGCCCGCTGGCGCTGATCCTCGCCGGCCTGGTGGTCAGCCTTTACCTCAGCGCGATGAACATCGCCCTGATGATGTTGCAGCCCCAGGGCCTTACCGCGCTGTTCATCTGGGGCGCCGGTTCCCTCAGCCAGCACAACTGGGAAAGCGTACTGTTCCTGCTACCGCGCCTGGCCCTGGCGCTGGCGCTGTTGCCCCTGCTGCTGCGCCCGCTCGCCCTGCTGGAATTGGAAGACAGCGGCGCGCGCAGCCTCGGCGTATCCCTGCCCGGCCTGCGCCTCGCCGGCCTGGGACTTGGCGTGTTCCTCACCGCCTGCGTGGTCAGCAGCGTCGGCGTGATCGGCTTCATCGGCCTCGCCGCTCCGGCCATCGCCCGCCTGCTCGGGGCTCGCACCCTGCGCCAGCGCCTGCTCTGGTCGACCCTGCTGGGTGCCGCGCTGCTGTGGCTCACCGACCTGCTGGTGCAGTGGGTCGCCGGACCCTATCGCGAGCTGCTGCCCACCGGCGCCGTCGCCGGCCTGCTCGGCGCACCGCTGCTGCTCTGGCTGATTCCGCGCCTGCGCCTGGCCGACAACCCGCCGCCACGCGCCGCCGGCCTGGCGATCGAGCGGCGCCGCGGCAGCCAGGCGCTGTTCCTGCTGCTGGCACTGCTGGGCGGTGCATTGCTGCTGGCCCTGGCACTCGGCCAGGGCCCGGAGGGCTGGCGCTGGCAACTGGCCGAGCCGCTGCTCGACCTGCGCGCACCGAGGGTGATCGCCGCCGCGGCCGCCGGCCTGATGCTGGCGGTGGCCGGCACGCTGATCCAGCGCCTGACCGGCAACCCCATGGCCAGCCCGGAACTGATGGGCATCAGCGCCGGCGCCGCCCTGGGCCTGCTGGCCGCGGTGTTCCTGCTGCCGTTCGCCGGCTTCCTGCCGCGCCTACTGCTGGGCAGCCTGGGCGCGACGCTGGCCTTGCTGGCGCTGCTCTGGCTGGGCCGGCGCGCCAACTTCGCCCCGGAGCGCCTGTTGCTGGCCGGCATCGCCCTGAGCGCGCTGTTCGATGCGGTGCAGGTGCTGGTGCTGGCCCTCGGCGATCCGCGCGGCCAGCAACTGCTGGCATGGCTGTCCGGCTCCACCTATTTCGTCGATGCCGGCATGGCCGGCTGGGCGCTGGGCCTGGCGGGGTTGCTCCTGCTACTCAGCCTGCCAACCACCCGCTGGCTGGAACTGCTGCCGCTGGGCGCCGGCACCGCCGGCAGCCTCGGCGTGCCGCTAGCCCGCAGCCGCCTGTTGCTGCTCGCCCTGGCCGCCCTGCTCAGCGCGGCGGCCACCCTGGTACTCGGCCCGCTGAGCTTCGTCGGCCTGATGGCCCCGCACCTGGCGCGCCTGCTCGGCTTCACCCGCGCCCGCAACCAACTGCTGGCCAGCGCCCTACTCGGTGCGCTGGTGATGGTCCTGGCCGACTGGCTGGGCCGCAACCTGCTGTTCCCTGCCCAACTGCCCGCCGGCCTGCTGGCTGCTCTACTGGGCGGTGTGTACCTGATGTGGGGCCTGAGCCGGCGCTGAAACGCCGCCTCGCGACTCCCGGCAGTAGCGCTGCCCGATCAGAGACCCGGCATATGCTTGCTGACGCAGTGGATGCCGCCACCGCCGGCGGCGATCGGGTCGATGTCGAGCTGGACGATGGCGCGCCCCGGGTAGAGCTGGGCGAGCAGCTCCTTGCAGTAGTCGTCGGCCGATGCATCGCCGAACTGCGGGGCGATCACCGCGCCGTTGAGCGGCAGGTAATTGATGTAGCCGGCAGCGAAGCTCGGGTTATTGCGGGTATAGACGTTGCGACGCACCTCGAGGGGGGGCGGCAGGGTGTGTACGGTGAGACGGCGACCGTCGGCGTCGGGGGCGTTCTGCAGGATTCGCAGGTGACTGCGGGTCACCGCGTAGTCGTAGGACTCGGGATCGTTGTCCAGGTTGGCGACGACCACGCCCGGCCTGACGAAGCGCGCGTAGAAGTCGACGTGGGCATCGGTGATGTCCTGGCCCTCGATGCCGGGCAACCAGATGATCTTGCGCAGGCCGAGATTGGCCTTCAGCTCGGCCTCGATCTGCGCACGGCTCATGTTCGGGTTGCGGTTATCGTTGACCCAGCAGCTCTCAGTGATGATCGCCGTACCCTGGCCATCCACCTCGATGCCGCCGCCCTCGCCCACCAGTCGGCTGGCGATGTAGCGGACGCCCAGCGCCTGGCTCAGGGTATCGGCCACTTGGGTGTCGTTGCCGTAACGCTGTTTGTTGCCCCAACCGTTGAAGTTGAAATCGACCAGCCCAAGCTCGCCCTGGCCGTCGATCACGAAGCAGCCTCCGTAGTCGCGCACCCAGATGTCATCCAGCGGCATGCTGAGGAAGTCGATGTTGCCAGTGCCGCACTTCTGCCTGGCCTGGTTCAACTGGCCGGCACGGCACAACACGGTCACCGGCTGGTACTCGGCGATGGTCCTGGCCAACCGGGCGATGCAGTCGTTGACCGGCGTGGCCCAGTCCCGCCAGACCGCCGGGGAGGCAGCGAAGGCCAGGAAGATGCGCTCCTGCCGTTCGTTCTCATCGGGCATGTGCCAGTGGCCGGCCAGGGCCGCGCGCACTTTCGGCGCGCCAAGGCCCAGCGATGCGATGGCACCGAAGCCGGCAGCCAGCGTCAGGTGTTTCATGAAATCACGACGTGTCGTCATGCTGCGTCTCTCCGCTCAGGGCGTGGTTCTGCCGGCGCAGGCGGCATGAAAACGCTTCAGGTTAAGTAATAGTTTTCAACGTCAACCGCAGGCGCGGTCGTGAATGCCATGCTATGCAGCTGGAAGCGCGACGACAAACGATGCATTTTCCGCAGATATGATTAGAGGAACTTATCGATCATGCTCAAGCACTGGCCTCCGCTGAACGCCCTGCGCGGCTTCGAAGCCGCCGCCCGCCTGGGCAGCTTCCACAAGGCCGCCGAGGAGCTGCACCTCACCCAGTCGGCCATCAGCCAGCAGATCCGCAGCCTGGAAAGCTACCTGGAGCAACCGCTGTTCTTCAGAAACGGGCGCAGCGTGGCGCTGACCGACGCCGGCTTCGACCTGCTCAGCACCACCCAGGCGCTGCTGCAGCAGCTCGCCGTGGGCATCCGCCGCCTGGAGCAATACCGCAAGCCCAACCAACTGGTGGTCAACTGTACGCCGGCCTTCGCCCGCCACTGGCTGGTGCCACGACTCGGCGACTTCCGCGTGCGCCATCCGCAGGTGGACCTATGGTTGTTCAGCAGTGACGAAGTGCCGGACATGGCCAGCCAGACCATCGACATCGCCGTGCGCGACGACCTTTGCGCCCAGGCCGAATGCAGCCTGCGCGTGCTGCTGGAAGATCGCCTCTATCCGGCCTGCCATCCCAGCCTGCTGGAGCGGCCGGCAAGCGAGCGCAGCACCCTGCACGGCGAGCGGGAGATGGACTGGAGCCACTGGCAGGTGCAGGGTGGCGCCGACGTCGGCCAACGCAGCCAGGGGCTGAACTTCTCCGACCCCGGCCTGCTGCTGGATGCCGCCAGCGGCGGCCTGGGCATCGCCCTGGTCAGCGAGCTGCTGGCCGCCACCGCCCGCGCCCAGGGCCTGCTGTGTCCCCTGAGCGAACAGCGGGTACGCGGCCCGCGCTGGAGCTGGCTGGTGCACAGGGACAGCGAGAACGATCCGCTGACCCGCGGCTTCTGCGACTGGTTGATCGAGGCCCTGCCTACCGGCCACTAGGGTCTGTGGACGTTTCGGCGCGAGCCGCGTTGCTGCGAAACGTCAACAGAACTTAGGGCTCCTGGACAGACGGCGAGGCGACCACAAGGTCCGCCCGATACCCTGGCGGCGGGTTGTCGATGTGCGGGCAGTTCTCGCACAACTCGTAGCCCGGCAGCAGGTAGCGAATGCAGCATTGCCGGCGCTGGCGCAGGGGCTGGTCGCTGCCTTCGCGAGGCACGTAGCGAATCGGCAGGAACAGCGGGTTGGTGCGGTCGTCCGGTCGCTTGCGGGTGTCCAGCAGGGCTTTCCCATCGGCCAGCAGGGGCGCCGGCAGCGGTAGCGCGGCCAGACTGGAGAGTATCCATTCGAAGTAGTTGCCGGCGTTGCTCCAGAGCACCCGCGGGGCGACCTTGGCATAGCCGTTCAAGGCCTGGATGAAGGGCAGCAGGTTGTCGTCCATCAGCTCGGCGAAGCGCTCGAAGGGGTCGCCCGGCGGCGCCGGCCAACGCTCGCCGCCATGGGGCAGCTTGAACGCCGCCGGCAGGCCGTCGCCGCCGACCACTACCTGGATCTGCCGGAAGTCCAGCGGCAGACGCCAGCCCAGCACCAGGCTGGCAGCCACCACGGGAGGGATCAGGCGCAGGAAGTAGTATTTCGACCACAGCGACACCCGCGCCCGGGGGTCGCCGCCCACCTGATCCGGCTGGAAACGGGCCAGCAACACCTCCAGCTGCGCCGGCGCCACCAACTCCGGCCCGGACAATGCCGGGCGCGGGTCGTCGGCGAGCACCAGCACCTCCCGATAATGGGCGAAGGGGCCCTGGAACAGCGGCGCCAGGGCAGGAATCAACGGGCGCCTCCCTTGGCCATGCTCAGGCGCATGCCACCGCCTGGGGGCGTCGTCGACCTTCGACCAGCGCATCGACCACTTCCTGCGAGCGCACCGAGAGCACCGAGAGCAGCGTATCGCTGAGGCCGTGGCTGGCCTCGCAACAGCCTTGCAGGAAAATGCCCGGATGGAAGCCCTCGCCGGCACGCAGGCGGTAGCTGCGTTCGACCTTGCCCTCGCCCAGATACCTGGCAACCCCTTCGAGTAGCCGCTTGTAGCCGTCGCGACGGTAGCCGGTGGCGAGGATCACACCATCGAACTCGCGCACTTCGCGCACGTTGTGCTGGCGATCCAGCAGGCTCAGGGCGATGCCGCTGTCGGCGGCACGCACATCCTGGATCTGCCGGTTGGGCAGCAGATGCTGGCGAACCTTGCCGGTGATCTGTTGCAAGTAGAGCCCCTGGTAGATGCGTTCGATCAGATCCAGGTTGACCACCGAATAGTTGGTATGACTGAAACTGCGAATCAGTTGCTGACGCATGGCCTCGGGCTGCTGGTAGATCAGGTCGGTGTAGCCCGGATCGAAGATCTCGTTGATGAACGGGCTGTCGTCCGCCGGACGCAGGGCCGGGCTGCGCATGATGAGGCTCAGTTCGGCGTTCGGGTAGCGCGTGCCGAGGTCGGTGAAGATTTCCGCCGCGCTCTGTCCTCCGCCGATCACCGCCAGACGATAGGGTGCTTCACGCTCGCCACACAGCCCATCGATGCGCTCCAGATAGGCGGACGAGTGAATGGCTCGCGGATCGTCGCGCAGGCCGGCGAAGGCTTCCGGCACGCTGGGCTGGCCACCAATGCTCACCACCAGGTTGCGCGTGAGGCGGGTCCGGGTACGCCCATCGGCCTGGCGCGACACGACTTTCAGGCGCTGCACCTCGCCACGCTCTTCCACCGCCTCCACCGCGATCACCTCTTCGCCGTAGTGCACCCGCTCGGCAAAGTGCCCGGCCGCCCAGCCCAGGTAGTCGTTGTACTCGACCCGCGACGGGGTGAAGGTGCCGATGTTGATGAACGGCTCCAGGCGACGCTTCTGGTGCAAATAGTTGAGAAAGGTGAAGCGGCTCGACGGATTGCGCAGGGTCGCCAAGTCCTTGAGGAAGGAAATCTGCATGCGACTGTCCTCCAGCAGCATGCCGCCGTGCCATTCGAAGCCCGGTTTCTTCTCCAGGAAGCAATAGCGCAAATCGCCCTCGCGAACCCGCGCATCCTCTTCCAGCGCCACCGCAATGGCCAGGTTGGCCGGGCCGAAGCCCAGGCCGATCACATCGTATTCAAGCGTCTCAATGCTCATGTCAGGCTCGATCCTCTCGTCTTGGCTCGTCGTAGGGCGCGCGACGCGCACCCTGCCCAACCTCATCAGTAGCGGCCGCGTTCGAGCGCGGCTCCTTTTTTGGCGATTCGCCTATGGCACTGCACCGCCCTGGCCCAAGGCCCGCTGCCTGGGCCCAGGAGCGCAGTGCATG
This sequence comes from Zestomonas ipomoeae, assembly GCF_057128665.1. Classification (NCBI taxonomy): domain Bacteria; kingdom Pseudomonadati; phylum Pseudomonadota; class Gammaproteobacteria; order Pseudomonadales; family Pseudomonadaceae; genus Zestomonas; species Zestomonas ipomoeae. The sequence continues at coordinate 7,851 of NZ_JBSKHQ010000033.1, read as the reverse complement.
CTTCAAACTGTCGTGCCACTCCGGGCTCCGTTCGTTGGGCTTCGTGCCTCAACCCAACCTACGGTCTGTGTGGCTGGCCTCCGTGTAGATTGGCGCTGAGCATGCGAAGCCCAACGGGGAGCGCAATGCGCTCCCTGCGGTGTTCATGCCAGGGCGCAGCGGTCGAAAAACACCTCCCGTGACAGCACCATCAACGCGGCGCGCTTGTGCGGGAAATCGAATTCCTTGGCCTTGTGGTAGCCCTGGGTCTGCATGTGCTGGATCATCCGCGCGTTGTCGGCGCGCGGCTCGGCGACCACCCGCTGGGTACGCGGATCGTCGAGAAACAGGTAGTGGCTGAGCGCACCGAGCCAGGCGGCTACCTTGTGCGGCCCGCGGTGGTGCTCCTCGCCCACCAGCATGTGGATGCCACGGTCGTAGTCGTGCACATCGAAGAACGGCGCGATGCGGTCCTCCTTGGCCCAGTAGGCTTCGTAGTAGGCGAACGGCTCGTCGTCGAGGCAACCGATCAAGGTCAGCACCCGCGGGTCGGCGGCCAGCTCTTCGAGGTAGTGGCGGTGCTGGTCCAGATCGCCCTGCTCCTGCCAGAACGCGGCGACGCGCGCGCTGTTCTGCCAGCGGTTGAAACGCTCCAGGTCGCTGGCGATGTCCAGCGTGCGCAGGGAAATCCAGGCCCCCAGGCGCGCGTCGAAACGGCGGTAGACCTCGCCCATAGGCTTCGGCGGCCGCCGCGGATGGCGCCGGCCACTGGCATGCATCACCAGCTGCTGCGGGTAACCGGCACTGGCCGGAGCGCGCAGGAACGGCCCCGGCAGTTGCCAGAACAGCCCGCGCTCGATGCGCAGACCCTCGCCCTCCCCCAGCAACAGGCCGCTGCTGCGCAAGGCCGGGTCGACCGCCTCCAACGCCAGCCCCAGCCGTTGCCGCGACGGGTCGCTGGCGAAGCTCCAGTAGGCCAACGCCCAGAGCGCCTCAGCCTGTTCGCCGAGCGGCAGTTCCAGTGGTTCCAGACGCCCATCGGCCAGGCGCCGGACGCGCAGCAGCGGCTGCTCGTCCAGGCGCAGGGCCAGGCTGTGTTCGTCCTGGCTGGAGGCCAACCGCCGCCCATCGGGCAGCGGCAGTGCATCGAGGGGGTTACCAGGCATAACTGACGGATGCGATGACATTGCGGCGGTTCCCATACCAGCAGTAGTAGTCACAAGCAGTGATGTACTCCTTGTCGGTGAGGTTGTTGGCGTTGAGCTGGACGCGGAAGTTCTGCCAGTCGTAGCTCACCACTGCATCGAGCAAGGTGTAGGACGGTACTTCCAGGGTTTCGGTGTTATCGCCATAGGAAGAACTGGTGTGACGCGCACCGGCACCGAATGCCAGCCCATCCAGGGTGCCGCCCTTGACCTTGTAGTGCGCCCAGATGGAGGCCATCTCATCGGCGACGTTGGCCGGCGTCTTACCCTCTTCGTTCGCCCGGGTGCTCTTGGTGGTCTCCACGTCCAGCTTGGTGTAGCTGGCTACCAGGCTCAGGGATTCGCTGAGGTCGGCCTGAGCCTCCAGCTCCAGGCCCCGGCTGCGCACCTGGCCAAGCTGGGTCTGGATGGCGCCATTGTTCTTGCGCACGTTGTCCTGGGTCAGCTCGAACAGGGCCACGTTGAACAGTGCATTGAAGCCTTCGGGCTGGTACTTCAGACCGATTTCCTTCTGCTCGCCCTCTTCCGGCTTGAACGGCTTGCCAGTGCTGGTATTGAGACTGGTGACCGGGCTGAAGAACTCCGAATAGCTGGCGTAGGGCGTCAGGCCGTTGTCGAACACGTAGGCGACGCCACCGCTCCAGGTGAACGCCTGGTCGGTGATCTGATAACCGCTGCCGGTGGTACGGTTGTCGAAATCGGTGCGCGCTTCGTCGTAGCGACCACCGAGCAGGAAGACCCAACGGTCGAGCTTGAACTGCTCCTGCAGGTAGTAGCCGAACTGATCCGCACGGGTCTCCTTTTCCTGAACGGCAAAAGCACCGATGGGCTGGCCATAGGTCGGCGTGTATCCACCGAGGAAGATGGGAAGCGGAGCGGCGTTCTTGGGGTTGTAGATGTCCAGCAGAGGCACGACCGGGTAGAAAGGATCGCTCGCCGGGCTCTTGGCGTCGATATTCAGCAACTGATAGTCGAAGCCTACCAGCAGGTTGTTTTCCCAGTTATCGCCAATCCAGTTGCCGAGCAGACGGTTATCGATGGACAGGCTTTCGGCCTGGCCGTCGTCATAGGTCAGGCCCCGCGCGATCAACCGGCGGCTCGGATCGGAGCCGGGAAACAGATCGTTGGCAAAGCCCAGGCTATAGAGCTGACGCAGCTCCATATCCAGATGGCCATAGCGCAGGTTCTGCTGGAATTCCCAGGCATCGCTGAAGCGATGGTTGAATTCATAGCCGAGGGTCAGCTGGGTGCGATCGAATTTCTCGTAGCCCGGATCGCCGACGGCGGTGTCGGTGTCGATCTTGCCGTTGGGGTTGGCGGCGATGGTGCCGCTGGCCGGCAGGAACTGCAACTGCGGGTCGGAATTGTCCTTCTGCACACTGGCCAGCAGGGTCAGGGAGGTCTCCGGAGAGAAATTGACCGTCAACGACGGCGCCAGCAGCAGGCGCTCGGCGCCGACGTCATCAACCTGGGTGCCGGTATCGCGGGACAGCGCCACTACGCGATAAAGCACGTCGCCCTGCTCGTCCAGCTTGCCGCCGATGTCCATGTGCATCTGCTTGCGGTCGAAGCTGCCGTATTGCACACCAATCTCGTTGCGCGCCTCCAGGGTAGGCCGTTTGCTCTGCAGATTGATCAGGCCGCCTGGCGGGGTCTGCCCGTAGAGCACGGAAGACGCACCCTTGAGCACTTCCACGCGCTCGAGCATGTAGGGGTCGATCTGCCAGCTGTAGAAGCCGCTGGAGAAGACCCGCGCGCCATCCATGAACAGGCCGTTGTTGGCCTGTTTGAAGCCGCGAATGATGAACCAGTCCTGCTTGTTGTCTTCGCCGAAGTAGCCGGCCTGGATACCCGCCGAATAGCGCAGCGCGTCGCTGACGGTGAGCGCGTTGCGGTCCCTCATTTGCTGCTCGGTGACTACCGATACCGAGCGCGGGGTTTCATGCAAGGGGGTGTTGATCTTGGTGGCGCTGCGGCTCTTCTTCGCCACGTAGCCGTTGTCGTCGGTCACCGGGCTACTCAGCTTGCCGGTGATCTCCATCGACTCCAGTTCGGTCACTCCGTCGGCCGCGTGGACCAGTCCACCGGACAACGCCAGCGCGCAGCCCAGGGCCAGGGACAAACGGCAGCGCGCGAACGGCGCCCGCGACGGGTACTTCGACAGACCTTGCATGCTTTTCCTCTCCCCCAAAGAAAATAAATCAGAAGTATTCGTATTTACTTGGCTAGCCTTAGTAGACGAACCAGGGCGGGAAAAATTTAGGCTCGGGGGTAAATTTTTTGATTCTTAGCGTGTTGTCGGGGGAAAGGGTGTCTGGTGCAGGACTGGCAAGTTAGTCGCTGGCTCGCTGGGCCTGTTAGCCCGTGCGCTAGCCGATTTCGGCGTTTCGATGAGGCTGCTGGTTTCGCCTCCCGGCGAGTCACTTCTTCTTTGAACTGCGGATCGCCGCCCGGCGCAAAGAAGAAGTAACCAAGAAGAAAGCGCACCCCACATCCGAACTAGGCGTCCCCGCCCGGCTGCGCCGGGGTTCCCTCGCTCCATCGTCGCTCCAGGGGCACGACCTAGGCGGCCCCCAGCGAAGGGCCATCCCTGGCCCATCGCAGCTCTCGCGACATCCATGTCGCTCAGCCTACCCGGCCGGCCCCTTACACGACGATTCCACTCGGCCTCCTGAGGGGACCCGGCCCCGGCCCAACCTCCTGAGATTTGAACAGACAAGCTTTTTGGCTTTTGGCTTTGGCACACGGCCTGTCAGGCGCAGACAAGTCCCCGTCAGGAGGCCGAGTGGAGGCGCTGCGCAGGGGGACGCGAGGCATGGATGCCGAGCGAGTCACGATGGGCCAGGGATGGCCCTTCGTGACGCGCCCCCGGAGCAGTGCCGGAAGGAGGGGACCCCGGCGAAGCCGGGGCCGGATGCCGGGGAATGTTTCTTTTGCTTACTTTTCTTTCGAAAGAAAAGTGAGGCGCCGGGAGGCGCAACCAGAGGCATCAGCCAATCCGAAAAACAGCCATGCCACTGAGCTTCCCGGCAATTGCCCTAAAACCGAGTTGCCAATCCAGCACCAAGCAACCCTTCCCCGAAACCCACGCAGCACCGAGCCTCCCCGCACCGCGAGCCTACCCATCAGCCAGCTCGGCCAGCCTGGCCATAACCCCCTCAAGCACCTGTGGATGACGCACGATGCCGAGATGGTCCGTCTCGACACGGCTGTGGCTGGCAGCCATTCCCAGCGCCCGCTGCAGCTCCTGCTCGAGCAGCCCGGCGCGGCCGGGCGGCTGGCTGGCCCACCAGCAGTGCGGGCGCACCTGCACCTGCGGCAGTCGGTAGCCGCTGCAGAGCCGGCGCATGTGCTGCTCCACCGCCCAGGCGAACAGCAACTCCTCCAGGCTTTGCCGCGCCGCGGCGTCCAGCCCCTGGCTCGCCATCCAGCTCCGCGCGGCCTCCGGCCAGTCCAGCGGCTCGTACGCGGCGAGGCGTTCGAGCAGCGCGTCCAGCGATCGACTGGAAAGCTCTGGCACTAGCATGCGCAGGGTCTCGCCCAGCCGTGCACGGGCCTGGGGATGGCTGGCGTCGTCGTCGGCGATCTCGGTGCCCGGCACGTAGCAGTCCAGCAGGCCGAGAAACGCCACTCGCTCGCCCCGCGCCTCCAACCGCGCTGCCAACTCCAGCGCCAGGCTGCCGCCGAGGGACCAGCCGACCAGGTGGTAAGGCCCGTTGGGCTGCTGTTGCAGCAGCGCGGCGAGGTAGGCGTCGGCCATCTCCGTCAGCGAGTTGTCGCGCCAGGCCGGGTCCAGGAAGCTGCGGCATTGCAGGCCGAAGACCTCCCGCACGCCGTCCAGCCGAGCGGCCAGCGGCTGGTAGCCGGTAGTCCGGCCGGTCACCGGATGCGGGCAGAACAGCGGTGCGGCGCCGCCCGGCTGGCGGCTCAGGCGCAGCAGCGGAGAAGGTCCGGCATCGGCTGCCGTGTCGGCCAGCTCGAGCAGGGCCAGCAGCTCGCGGCGGTAGTCCTCGGCCAGCGCCTGGATGGTCTGCTCGCGGTACTGGCCGGCGGCGTATTCCCAGCCCAGTTGCAGTTGGCCGTCGAATACCTGGCCGTTGACCGCCAGGCGACTGGCCAGCGGGTTGTCCGCGGCAACGGCGGCGCCGCCACCGGGGATCGGGCGGAACCAGTCCGCCGCCGCGCCCGCCTGGTACTGGCCGAGGTAGTTGAAGGTGACTTCCGCCGCCGGCAGTGCGGCCAGGGCGGCCTGCGCCTGGGGCGCGCCGAGGTAACGCAGGGCGCCGTAGCTCAGCCCGGCATCGGGCAGGTCCATCAGTTCGCGTTGGATCGCCTGCAGGTGTTCGCGGCCCTCGCCGGCCCGAGGCAGGCGCAGCGGGAAGAGGCTGGTGAACCAGCCGACCGTGCGACTGAGGTCCAGCGCCTCGCCCAGCGTTTCGCGGCCATGCCCTTCCAGGCTGACCCTTAGGTGCTCGTGGCCGCTCCAGCGGCACAGCGTGCGGGTCAAGGCGCTAAGCAGCAGCGCATCGATGCGCACCTCAAGGCGCGCCGGTGCCTGCAGCAGGCGGCGGGTGGTCGCTGCATCGAACTGCAACACCACGCTGCGCCGCTCGCCATAGCGGGCGCACTCGCCCTCGAGTTCCCGCGGCAGCCGGGCGGGCGCGCCGGACAAGCGGCTGCACCAGGCATCCAGCGCCGCATCGGCCTCCGGTCCCTGGGCCCAGTCGCGCACCCGCTCCGCCCAGGCCTTGAAGGAGGCGGTACGCGGCGGCAACTGCACCGCCTGACCTGCCTCCAATTGACGATAGGCCGCCAGCAGATCCTCCAGCAGGATGCGCCAGGACACACCATCCACCGCCAGGTGATGAATGGCCAGCAGCAAGCGCGCCGGCTGGCCGGCCTGGCGCAGGTGAACCGCACGCAGCAGCGGGCCGTTGGTGAGGTCCAGGCTACGCTGGGCGGCTTCGTAAAGTGCCTGGGCCTCGGTGTCGTTCGCCGCCTCGCGCTGCCAGAGCAGCGCTTCGTCCCGCTCGATTTCGGCGTAGCGCTGCTGCCAGACGCCATCATGCAGGGCAAAGCGCAGGCGCAGCGCATCGTGGTGCCGCACCAGGGCTTGCAGCGCCTGCTCCAGCAGGGCCGGTTGCAGATCGCGCAACAGCTCCAGATGCACGGCCTGGTTCCAGTGGCCCGGCTGTGCCTGATCGAGGGCGAAGAAGTGCGCCTGGATCGGCAGCAACGGCAGCTCGCCACTGGCCGGCGCCTGGTCGATCTCGTCCTGCGGTGCGCGGGCCATGGAGGCCAGCTCCGCCAGGCGGGGGAACTGGAACAGATCGCGCGGCGCTAGCTGCAAACCCTGCTGCCGGGCCCGGCTGACCACCTGCAGGGCGACGATGGAATCGCCGCCCAGCTCGAAGAAGTGCGCCTCGCGGCCGATGGGCTCGACGCCCAGCACTTCGCTCCAGATGCCGGCAAGGATGCGCTCGGCCTCGCTCTGCGGCGCTTCGTAGTCCTGGCTCTGCCACACCGGTTCCGGCAGCGCGGCACGGTCCAGCTTGCCCGCCGGAGTCAGCGGCAGTTTGGCCAGGGCGATGATTTGCGTGGGCACCATATAGTCCGGCAGGGTTTGGGCGAGCGAAGCTTTTAACTCCCTCTCCCTCTGGGAGAGGGCTGGGGTGAGGGGAACGCCCTGCTCGTCCTCCAGCCCCTCTCCCCCTGCCCCTCTCCCGGAGGGAGAGGGATTTCTGAGCACCACATAACCCACCAGTTGCTTGCCACTCGGCGTGTCGCGGGCGATCACCGCCGCTTCGGCCACCCCGTCCAGCGCCAGCAACTGGCTTTCGATCTCGCCCAGTTCGATGCGGAAGCCACGGATCTTCACCTGGTGGTCGACCCGGCCGAGGTAGTCGATGACCCCATCCTCGCGCCAGCGCACCAGGTCGCCGGTGCGGTACATGCGCTCGCCCGACGCGCCGAAGGGGTCGGGCAGGAAGCGTTCGGCAGTCAGTTCGGGGCGCTGGTGGTAGCCGCGGGCCAGGCCGATCTCGCCGCCGATATACAGCTCGCCAGCCACGCCGATGGGCAGCGGGTTGAGTTCGCTGTCCAGCACGTAGAGCCGACGTGGGCCGACGGCGGTACCGATGGGCGCATAGGCCGCCTCGAAGCTGTCGCCGGGGTAGGCGCTCCAGATCAGCGGGGTGACCACGGTCTCGGTCGGGCCGTAGCCGTTGATGATGCGTTGCGGCTTGAGCGTGCTTTGCAGGCGTTGGTACAGCTCGCGGGTGAAGGCTTCGCCGCCGAGGGTCCAACTGCGTACCTTCAGCGCGCCGTCCGCGATCAGCGATGGATTGAGTTCCACCCAGTCCAGCAACTGCTGGGCATAGCTCGGCGGCAGGCAGGAGATGGTCACGCCCTCTTCCGCCAGCACCTGGCAGGTCTTTTCCGCACTCCACAGCTCCTGGTCGCGGATCACCAGCCGGCTGCCATGGGCCAGCGGCACGGTCCAGCGTTCCAGGGCACCGTCGAAGCTGATGGAGGCGAAGTGCAGTTCCACGTCCTCCGGCGTCATGCCGTAGCGCTGGCCGATCACCTGCACGTGCATGCTCAAACCGGCATGGTTCACCGCCACGCCCTTGGGCTGGCCGGTGGAGCCGGAGGTGTAGATCAGGTA
>NZ_JBSKHQ010000032.1:0-36868 GCF_057128665.1 Zestomonas ipomoeae | reverse complement strand
GGGGCACATCAGCCCAGAGGGCTTCGAGGCCAGGATGAGGGCTTAAACACGTGTCCACGATTGCTGGGCAAGATCAGTATTCGGACAGACCGGCAGCTTTGGCTCCCACTTCAATAAAAATTCCGGTAGTCACAACAAAAGCGATGAACTGGCCTGCGATAGCGCTATTGTCCGGGCGAGACGCTGGAGTGCACTTTTGATTGGCGGATCATTTTCGCCTCAGTGCCTTGGCCATGGCCTGGTCGACATGGTGTCGCCAGTCGCGGTCGCGCTTGTCGTTATCGCGGCTTGTGTCTCGGCGGCTGGTTTCCTGCGTATCCCGGCATTGGCGAAAGCCGTCATCCCAGCCTTGGGCATATTCGGCGCGAGCAAGGTAGCGGGGCATGTCCTTGCGGAACTCGCCGAGGGCTCCGGCGGCCTGTATGCCGCTGCTGCAGCCAGCTTCGAAGCCGTCCGCATAGGCGATCGGATAGCCCTCGGCCAGTAATTGTTGATGCGTGCTCTGGCAGCCGCCGAGCAGCAGGGCCGCGAGGGCGGCGGCAAGCCCCCGCGTGACGCCTGCAAAGAGGGTTGCGGGGGCGCTCACGTGGCCTCAGGTGGGCAGGCGTGCGGCTCGGCGCTGAAGGCGAGGGCGCAGGGAAACGCCAGCAGCGCGGCGGACAGCACCAACACGCCGAGAAAGAGGTGGCAGAAGGTCAGGCAACGTCGCATCAGGCCGGCCCTCCCATCAGGGCCGCTTCAGCTGGATCGGGCTCGGTCAGAGGACTGCAATACAGCATCCAGCGGTAGCAAAGCAGGCAGATCGTCCAGTCCAGCAGCAGCGTCCAGAGATTGTGGGAGAGAAAGTGCGCGCCACGAATCATCTGGCTCGCGGAAAACAGCGTGCCCAGCCCGAGTGCCACGACCAGGGCAATGCGCGCGGTTCGCGGGCGGCTGTCGCGCAGGGCGAAGAACAGTGCCAAGAGCGAGAAGCCGACGGAGGCATGCCCACCCGGCCAGCAGCGGCCGGGGTGGGAGGTCGGCGCACGCTTGGCGAGCAGCGGAGTGAAGGTTTCCTGGCCGCCGAACGCGCTCAGGCTCCATGGGCATTGCACAGCGGTGAGCGCCTTCAGTGGCGCGACCACGCTCACCGAAAGCCCGATGGCCACCACCAGATAGCCCAACGGCCGCCGCCAGGCGCGCCATTGCCGGCGCAGCAGGCTGATGAGAAAACCGGCGACGACGAGCACACCGAACAGGGTCACCGCCTGCTTGGCGCGATCATGCAGTACATTCTCCAGCCAGTAGCTGTGGCGACCGACAAATCCCTGGCCGGGTTCGTAGAACGGCCTGGCCAGGGCGAAGTCCAGACCGCTGGTATCGACCAGCAGCATGATGGCCATCAGGGCGAGGGGGACGCCCAGAGCGAAACGAAAATCGAAGTGGCGCGAGACGCGAGACGACGGCACGTGGGGACTCCGGTGACGGCATTGGTGATGACGGCAGTCTGCCCTCGCGCCTGTGAGGTGGCCGTCAATCGGATGTGAAAAATGCGTCAACGGCGCTGCCGCCCGTTCCGCCGCCGGGATTGCTGCCGCCTTGGGCAATGCCCAGTAGAATTCCGACCCTGAAACGTTTTTCGAGGTCTTCACGGTGGATTTACAGCAGGGGTTCGTCCTGACCCGGCACTGGCGCGATACTGCCGCCGGTACGGAAGTCGGGTTCTGGCTGGCCACCGACGCCGGGCCTCGCTATGTCCGCCTGCCACATCAGCCCTCGGTGGCCTTCATCCCGGCGGAGCAGCGCGTCAGGGCGGAGTCGGTCCTGCGTGGCGAGCGTGACATCGAGCTTCGACCACTGGAGCTTTGCGACTTTCATCATCGTCCTGTGCTCGGCCTCTATTGCCGGCAACATCGGCAGCTGATGAAGCTGGAAAAGCAGCTGCGCCAGGCCGGCGTGGATGTTTACGAAGCCGATGTGCGTCCGCCGGAGCGCTATTTAATGGAACGTTTCATCACCGCGCCGGTGTGGTTCAGCGGGATGGCGAGCGACGGCGGCGCATTGAGCGAAGCCCAGTTGAAGCCGGCCTCCGGCTATCGCCCATGCTTGAAGCTGGTCTCCCTCGATATCGAAACCAGCCCCCAGGGTGACCTCTACTCCATTGCCCTGGAAGGCTGTGGCGAACGCCAGGTATACATGCTCGGACCCGCCAGCGACGCTGCCGAGGCCGTCGATTTCAAGCTCGACTATTGCGATACCCGCGAGCAGTTGCTCGAACGATTGAACCAGTGGCTGGCTCATCACGACCCCGACGCCATCATCGGCTGGAACCTGGTGCAGTTCGACCTGCGCGTGCTGCGCGACCATGCCCAGCGCCTCCATGTGCCGCTGCGCCTGGGTCGCGCCGGCGAGGTGCTCGGCTGGCGCGAGCATGGTACGCGCAGCAACCATTACTTCGCCGAAGCGGCCGGGCGCCTGATCATCGATGGTATAGAAGCGCTGCGCTCGGCCACCTGGAGCTTTTCCTCGTTCAGCCTGGAGAACGTCGCCCAGACGCTGCTCGGCGAGGGCAAGTCGATCGACAGCCCCTACCAGCGCATGGAGGAAATCGATCGCATGTTCGCCGAGGACAAGGCGGCGCTGGCTCGCTACAACCTGAAGGATTGCGAGCTGGTCACACGCATCTTCGCCAAGACCGAGTTGCTCACCTTCCTGCTCGAGCGCGCCACCGTCACCGGCTTGCCGGCCGACCGCAGCGGCGGCTCGGTGGCGGCCTTCACCCACCTCTATATGCCGCTGATGCATCGCCAGGGGTTCGTCGCGCCGAACCTCGGCGAGCGCCTGCCAGAGGCCAGCCCCGGCGGTTTCGTCATGGACTCGCGCCCCGGCCTTTATGAGTCCGTGCTGGTACTCGACTACAAGAGCCTGTACCCGTCGATCATCCGTACTTTCCTCATCGACCCTGTGGGCCTGGTGGAAGGCATGCGCCACCCCGGCGACAAGGAATCCGTACCTGGCTTTCGTGGGGCGCGCTTTTCCCGCACCAGGCACTGCCTGCCAGCGATTGTCGCGCGCGTATGGGAAGGGCGCGAGGCCGCCAAACGCGAGGGTAATCAGCCGCTTTCGCAAGCACTCAAGATCATCATGAATGCCTTCTACGGCGTGCTGGGCTCCAGCGGCTGCCGCTTCTTCGACCCGCTACTGGCATCCTCCATCACCCTGCGCGGCCACGAGATCATGCGCAGGACCCGTGAGCTGATCGAAGCGGAAGGCCACCAGGTGATCTATGGCGATACCGATTCCACCTTCGTCTGGCTACGCAGGGCCCACGACGAGGATGAGGCCGCGCGCATCGGGCGCACCCTGGCAGAGCAGGTCAACCAGTGGTGGCGCGAGCACCTGCGCCGGGAACTCGACCTGGAAAGCGCGCTGGAACTGCAATTCGAAACCCACTATCGCCGCTTCCTGATGCCCACCGTGCGCGGTGCGGAGGAGGGCAGCAAGAAGCGCTACGCGGGCCTGGTACGGCGAGCCGACGGAGATGAGGACATCGTCTTCAAGGGCCTGGAAACCGTGCGCACCGACTGGTCGCCACTGGCCCGGCAGTTCCAGCAGGAACTGTACCTGCGCATCTTCAAGCGGCAGGCGTATCAGGACTACGTGCGCGAGTATGTGCGCCGTACCCTGGCGGGGGAACTGGACGAGCTGTTGATCTACCGCAAGCGCCTGCGGCGGCGCCTCGACGATTACCAGCGCAACGTGCCCCCGCACGTGCGCGCCGCGCGGCTGGCCGACGACTACAACGACCGCCAGGGCCGCCCACGCCAATATCAGAGCGGCGGCTGGATCAGCTATCTGATCACCGTCGCCGGCCCTGAACCGCTGGAAACGCGGCGTTCGGCCATCGATTACGACCACTACGTCACCCGGCAGTTGCAACCGGTGGCCGACGCCATCCTGCCATTCGTGCAGGACGACTTCACCACGCTGATCGATGGCCAGCTCGGCTTGTTCTGACCGGTCGAATCGTGCTTATCTCGCCGCCGGTTCGCTCGCCTGGTTCCGGCCTTGGCGACGGCGCCTCCTCCGCACCTACTCACAGAATGGAATCCATGCCATGCAGCCTCCAGCCATCCTCTATCCGGTTTTCGCACTCGCTCTCTGGACCAGCCTGGTGTTGCTGCTGATCCCCATCGTTCGGTTTCGCTCGGGGTTTCGTCGCGAGACCGTCGCCGCAGACTTCAAATACGGCGAGTCGTCCTCGGTCCCGCCGTATGTGTGCATTCCCAACCGGAACTACATGAACCTGCTGGAGATGCCGGTTCTGTTCTATGTCGGCTGCCTGGTCATCCTGGTCACCCATACCGCGACCACCGCCATGCTCGTCCTGGCCTGGTCTTATGTGGCCCTGCGCGTGGTTCATAGCGCCATTCACCTCACCTATAACCGCGTGATCCACCGGGTAATGGCCTTTGCCGCGAGCAACCTGGTGCTGGTGGCGCTCTGGGTTCTCGCCGGGCTGCAGATCTTCGGGGCATAGCAGGTACCACTTGCCGCCCCTTAGTGGGGCAGGCCAGTCGCCCCGGATCCGCCAGAAACACAACTGCCTGCGTCTCGACAACTGTCTTGCGACGAAATACCTGTACATTTATTTAATTATGTACAAGTATTTGGCCGGCCCTGGCAATCTCGTCAGTGGCCGCAACCAAGTGGACAAACGATGGCGACGATGCAGCAGCGGTTCATCGACCTGCGCCTGTGGTGCTGGCTGTTAGCCGGGCTATTCGCGCCCATGGCGACCGCGGGCTGGCAGGAGGCAATGCCCGGCGCCCAACTGCTGGGGGCCGGCGATTTCAGGTTCTGGGGCTTGCGCATCTATACCGCGAGGCTGTGGGGAATAGGGGAGAGCTACGACCCCGGACAACCCCTTGCCCTGGAGCTGACCTATCACCGTTCGATCAGCCGGAAAACCCTGGTCGAGACCAGCATCGAGGAGATGCGCCGCCTGCAAGGCGCCGAACTGGGCGAGCCGCAGCTGAGCCACTGGCGGCAGCAGATGGAAATGGCCTTCGTCGACGTCGAGCCCGGCCAGCGAATCAGCGGGGTCTACCTGCCCGGGAAGGGATGCCGCTTCTATGTCGATGACCGGCTGAGCCACGTGGTCGCCGGATCGGCATTCGCACAGGCCTTCTTCGACATCTGGCTGGACCCGCGAACCCGTAACCCCGAACTGCGCGAGCAACTGCTCGGCGCTCGATGATCCGGAGGAGAGCGTGATGTGGAAACCCTGGTTCCTGAGCGTTTGCCTGCTGCTTGGCGGTTGCAACGTCGATGTCACCCATTACCGCAACGAGGAGCCGACGCTCGATCTTCGCCGGTTCTTCGCGGTGCCGGTGCATGCCTGGGGCATGTTCCAGACGCGCGATGGCGCGGTGGTCAAACGCTTCGAGGTGCGCATCCTCGGCCGCCGCGAAGGGGACAAGCTGATCCTCGACGAGCGCTTCATCTATAGCGATGGCACCCGTCAGTCGAGGGTCTGGACGCTGATGCCCGCAGGCCCCGACAGGTGGCGCGGTACCGCCGCCGACGTGGTCGGCGAAGCCGTCGGGCAGGTTTCCGGCAACGCCCTGCGCTGGCGCTACACCCTGCAACTGCCGGTGGACGGGGACCTGTATGAGGTAGCCCTGGACGACTGGATGTACCTGATCGACGAAAACACCTTGGTCAATCGCTCGTTCATGAGCAAGTTCGGCGTCGAAGTCGGCCAGATCACGCTGTTTTTCCGCCGCAGCGAGGCGCCGTGATGCAAGCGTTGCCGAGCGAATGGTTGCCGCCGGGTTTCCGCGCGCTGGTTATCGGCGCCAGCGGAGCGATCGGCACGGCCATGGTCGAGTGGCTGCGGGAAGACCCGCGCAGCGCGCAGGTCATCGCCATCGGCAGGGACACCTTGCCGGCCGTCGACCTGCGCCAGCCGCAGAGCATCGCCGATGCCGCCTCGGCGCTGGCCGGGCAGGCGCCGTTCCACCTCATCGTGCACGCCGCCGGGCTATTGCACGCGCCGGACTACAACCCCGAGAAGTCCCTCGATGCCCTGAACATCGACCAATTGCACGACTGCTTCCAGGTCAACACCTTCGGGCCGGCACTGGTGCTCAAGCATTTCCTGCCGCTGCTGGAGCGCGAGGGCACGTTCGGCGTGCTCTCGGCCAAGGTCGGCAGCATCGGCGACAACCGCCTGGGCGGCTGGTACAGCTACCGGGCATCCAAGGCCGCGCTGAACATGCTCATCAAGACCGCCGCCATCGAACTGAAGCGCCGCAGTCCACAGGCGCGCCTGGTGGCGCTGCACCCCGGCACGGTGGCTTCCATGCTCTCGCAACCCTTCCGGGCCGCCGCCAAGGCGCGTCTGCCCCGAGACGCCGTGCGCGACTTGCTGGGCCTGCTCGGCGAGCTGGGGCCGCAGGACAGCGGTGGCTTCTTCGCCTACAACGGCGAGCGCCTGCCCTGGTAGCAGCGCTCGATGAAACAGGGGCATGACCCCGAGGAGAGTGTGCCTGTGAACCTTGAACGACTGGCCTCGCTTGCCAATGACGCGCGCATCGACGAGATCGATCTGATTTCCCTGGAGGGCGGCATCTACATCGTCCAGGTGCACACGGAAGGGCGGGTGCATCCGCTGCTCGACGAGCAGGGTGAAAGCCTGCAGCTTCGCTCGACCACCCATGCCAGGGAAGTCTTGCAGCACCTTCCACCGCTGCCGTGCGTGCTGGTCCAGCACGTGGTGCACGACGAGATGTGCGGGCTGCGCGAGCAGGTTCCGGAACCCCTGCGAGTACCGCTGGGCCTCGACCGAGCCTTGTGAGCGGCCTGCGGTCAGCCGCAGCGCCTGGCCAGCCAGTGCAGCATGGGCAGCAGTGGCATCCAGAGCAGGGCGAGCAGGACCATGGATGGCCACAATCCGTACGGCAGGCCGACGTCGGCCAGGCGCGCACCGGCGTAATAGGACAGCGGACCGCCCAGCGCACCCACCAGCGCCGCCAGCCAGAGCCGCTGCGCCGACCACGCCAGGCTCAGGCGCAGCGTGCTGCCGAAGAGTAGCCACAGCAGCGCCAGCCATCCCGGCAGCAAGGGGCTGTTGCCGGGAAAGTCGAATACCCCGAGGTTGAGCAACAGGCTATCCAGCAGCCAGCCGCAGACAGCTACGGCCAGGATCGCGCGTACTTCGCGGCTTCGCCGGGGAGACCAGGCAATCTGCAACGCCAGGCAGGCCGCTGCCACCATCAGCAGTGACGGGCGCCCAGCGCCAAAGATGCAGGCTGCCCAGCCGATCTGGAACAGCACGGCATTGGCGAGCAAGCGCACGCCCGCGCGAGGCAGGGGTTCGTTGAGTGAAGGGTGATCCGCCATGGGTGCAGCAAAACCTGTACACGATGCTATTTTGTATAAATAGGATAGGTCCAGTCGGTTGCGAAAGCGCGGGAATTTTTCCCAGCGAGGGGCAGGGTGCCGGGATCGAACAGGGCGGAGCAGTGTGCGGTCAGCTCGATGCGGCCTGCAACTGACGCTTGAGTTCGGCAAGCTCGGCCTCCAGCTCGCGCACGCGCTCGGTTGCCTCCACCTCGGTGGTGACATCCCGCTGGATGCCGATGAAGTAGGTCAGCTGGTCAGCCTCGTTGAATACCGGGGTGATCGACAGCTCGTTCCAGAACGGGCTGCCATCCTTGCGGTAGTTGCGAATGATCTGGCGGCAAGGCTGGTTGTTCTTCAGCGCCTCCCTGATCCTCGCCAGGCCGGCCTGGTCGCGGTCCCCGGCCTGGAGAAAGCGGCAGTCCTGGTAAAGGATATCGTCCACGGGGTACCCCGTGAGGCGCTCGAAGGCCGGGTTGGCGTAGATGAGAATGTTGTCGTCGCCTTCCTGCTCGGCCACCACGATGCCGTCGTTGGATGCTTCGATTACCAGTTGCAGGAGCTTGGCATTGATCATCGCGAAAGAATTCCCTGTGTGGATTGGCAGCATTCTAGGCGCAGAAGAATCGCACGGCGAGGGCGGCTGGAAGTCTGCACAAGCAAGCGCAGCCAGTGGCCGCGTATGGTTTACAATGCCCGCCATTTCTCCAGCCGCGCCCACGCCATGACCGACACCGCCGACCAAACCGAGCTTTCCGAGGAAACACTGCCCGAGGGCCTGTTTCCCATTCGCGAGGTGGTGCGCCTGACCGGCATCAACCCAGTCACGCTGCGGGCCTGGGAGCGCCGCTACGGCCTGATCAAACCCATGCGCACCGAGGGCGGCCACCGACTGTATACCGCCGAGGACATCGACACCATCCAGCGGGTGATCACCTGGACGAACCGCGGCATCGCCGTCGGCAAGGTCGGCGAGCTGCTGGCCCGGCAGCAGCAGACCGGCGAGGAACCCGAGCGTGAAGCGCAGCCGGCCGGCGAATGGCGAGAGTGGCAGGACGAGTTCTGCCGCGCCGTCGCAGCATTCGACCGCGAGCGCCTCGAACGTGTTTATGGGCAACTGTTCGCCACCTATAAGCAGGAAACGGTATTCGAAGACGTCCTGCTGCCGCTTTGGCAGTCACTGGCCCAACGCGACGAATTCGGCGCCACCAGCCAATGGCTGTACCTGGACGCCTTTCTGCGCGCACGTGTGCTGCTGCGCCTGCAAATGGATCGTGGCGCCTGCGAACAACGCGTACTCCTGGCGGCATTGCCCGGTGCATGCCTCGAGCTCGAGTTGCTGAGCGCCGGTCTACTGCTTGGCGGCGCCAGCTTCGCGGTCGAAGTGCTGTCCCTCGGACTGCCCTTGGACGAGTTGCCACTGGTGTGCGATAGCATTCGGCCGGCCGCGCTGGTGCTGTTCGCCAACACGCCATTGAACGACGACATGGTCCGTCGCCTGGGCAAACTGCAGCTACGCCTCGACTGTCCGCTGGCGCTCGCCGGCAAGGCCGCCGACGACAGCGCAGCATATTTCAAGGAAACGCCGATCGCCTGCCTGGGACATACCGTCAGGGATATGCGCCAACGCCTGGCGCAGTTCATTGCCGGACGATTGGATACCTGAGCAGCCGGGCTGGGAACGGTAGAAGCTTTGCAATGCAATGCAATGCAATTGGCTTGGCCCGCCGGCAGCAGTCTCAATCGATAACTTCGCATAATGTATATTATGTTAAATTACGTATGGCGCAGGTTGAACACTTCAGCAGATTTGCTTTTAGCTCATCGCTTCAGGCTGACGCGTCTTCCCTGCTTCCAAGGTGTCCTTCGGTCGGTGCTGAGTAGATACCAGTGAGCACTTCATCGTTTCACACCGTGCGGGAAAATCGGCCCTTCTGCGCATCGCCCAGGTAGGCATCGAACGCCATGGCGACGCTGCGCATCATCAGGTGGCCCTCGGGTCGCAGGACCAGCGCGTCGGTGTGTAGCTCCACCAGACCGTCACCGATCTGTTCGCCCAGCCTGGCCAGCGCTTCGTCGAAGTACTCCCGGAACACAATTCCATGCCGCGCTTCGATCCTGGCAAAGTCGATGCGACCGTGGCACATCAGGTCGGTGATCACTTCCCGGCGTAGCCGGTCGTCGTCGCTCAGCCGGTAGCCCCGGTGCACTGGCAACAAGCCCTGGTCCAGGCGTGCGTAGTACTGGGAAAGCTCCTTCACGCTCTGGCTGTAGCTGTCGCCGACCTTGCCGATGGCCGATACGCCAAGGCCGATCAGGTCGCAATCGGCATGGGTCGAGTAGCCCTGGAAATTGCGCTGCAGCGTGCCATTGGCGCGGGCCAGCGCCAGTTCGTCGTCGGGCAGCGCGAAGTGGTCCATGCCGATGTAGACATAGCCCGCCGCCGTCAGGCGCTGGATGGTCAGCTCCAGAAGCTCCAGCTTGCGCTCGGGCGGCGGCATGTCCTGCGGGCGGATCAGCCGCTGGGCGCGCACCATTTCCGGCAGGTGCGCATAGCTGTAGGCGGCGATGCGATCCGGACGCAGGGCGATGATCTTGCTCAGGGTCGTATCGAAGCTGGCCACGGTCTGCAGTGGCAGACCGTAGATCAGGTCCACGCTGACCGACTTGAACCGGGCTTCGCGCGCGGTGGCCACCAGTTGGTAAATCTGCTCCTCGCTCTGCACGCGGTTGACCGCCGCCTGAACCTGGGGATCGAAGTCCTGAACGCCGAAGCTCAGGCGGTTGAAGCCCAGCTCGCGCAACTGGTGGATGCGCGCCGGCGTGATGGTGCGCGGGTCGACCTCGATGGAAAACTCGTGGGCGTCGCTATCGTCCATGTCGAATGCCTGATGCAGCGCCGCCATCAGGTCGGCCAGCTGTTCGTCGGTCAGGTACGTCGGAGTACCGCCGCCCAGGTGCAGCTGGGTCAGCTTGCGCGTGCCATCGAACAGTGCCGCCTGCATGGCGATCTCTCGCTTGAGGTAAGCCAGGTACTGCTCTGCGCGATGGGTCTTCTGGGTGATGATCTTGTTGCAGGCGCAGTAGTAGCAGAGGCTCTTGCAGAATGGGATGTGGATGTACACCGACAGCGGCTTGGGCGCTGCTGCTGCGTTGCTGGCCCTGGCGGCGTCGCGATAATCCTGTTCGGCGAACGCCTGGTGAAACTGCGGCGCGGTGGGATAGGAGGTGTAGCGAGGGCCGGGGCGATCGTATTTCTCGATCAGCGCGCGGTTGAAATGGATCGACTGGCCCATGGAATTCGCACCTCATGGCAGGGTAATCGGTTCTACAGGCCGCCTTCGACGGCCTATCGGCGTTGGGTCGAAGCTTACGGGCAACGCGCCTGGGACTCGTTGATTGAGGTCAACGCCATCCCAGGTGGCTCGCGCCGGGAGTCCCGTCTTGCGTTGATCCAGCGCATGCCGACGACCGTGCAGGCCTGGGACACTAGCCCGTGCTTTACTGCAATCGACCTCGTCCGCACGGCGCCAGACGGCGACACGGAGCACTTGCCATGAAGAATCTCCTGCAACCCCTGACCTGGAGCCTGGCGTTCGTCCTGGCCCTGGCGCTCGCATCGGGTATCGCCATCGACATGGTCAGCCCCGCGACCAGCCACTACTCGACCACGCCTCACTAGCCGTCGGTTGGACGGACGCACCGACCGGCAACCTCTCCCCTGCCCCCGATTCGCAAACCATGGCCAATGCGCGCCGGACGGCCTATAGACCAAGTGGAAATAGCCCTTGGAACGAAAAGCAGCTAGGCCCACCGCAACCGGCCTTGCTCGCGAGCCGCGCCTAACCCCTCGCCCAGACGCCGGCAAGCGACTTCCCGAGCTGACGCAAGGCGCGTGATAGACACTCCGAAGCTGGCTACAGGCCAGTATCTGGCGCCGTTTCGGTGCCAGCGGAGCGGCTTGAAGTCCCGAGTGCTTGTTCTACTGTTTCGAAGTCAGACCTTACGGCCCGTATGGGCATCGGGTATCAGCATTCCCGCGTGAGGGCCGAGCTGCACAAGGAAAGGGCAGCAGCCTGCTCCACTTCTTTGCAGCGTCGCGCCAGCGCGCTCGTCCTCCCCGATCGTTCGCAGTCATGCAGACCGCATCGCCAGCACTGTGCACTGAGTGGTTTCGTGTCCGGTTCCGCTACTCGCCGAGCCGGCCATCAGACTTATCGAGGAGTCATGCCCATGCCGTCAGTCCTGAGTTATCCCGGCGTCTACATCGAAGAAGTACCCAGCGGTGTGCGCACCATCACCGGCGTCGCCACCTCCATCACCGCGTTCGTCGGCCGCGCGCTACGCGGGCCGGTGAACCAGCCGATTCGCGTGCAGAGTTTCGCCGAGTACTCGCGGCTGTTCGGCGACCTCTGGCAACCGAGCACCATGGGTTACGCGGTCAACCAGTTCTTCCAGCACGGCGGCAGCGATGCGCTGATCGTGCGGGTGTTCAACGGCGACGTGGCGGCCACCTCGGCGACGCTGTCGCTGGACACCGCTGGCGGCGCCCTGGCGCTCGAAGCCGCCAGCCCCGGCACCTGGGGCAGCCGCTTGCGCGCGACGGTCGACCACCTGACCCGCGATACCGCCGACACCCTGCTGTTCAATCTGCTGATCGAGGAACTGGATCGCCCTGGCGGGACGACCTCGGTCGCCTCGGAGACGTTCCGCAACGTCTCCGTCGACCCGCTCAGCCCACGCTTCGTCAATACCGTGCTCGACGAACAGTCGGCGCTGGTCAATGTGCGCAGCTCGGCACCGGCCACGGAGAGCCCCGCCGATGGCACCGTGACCGTGGCCAACCCCGACGGCACCGCCACGGCGGACGGCACCCTGGGCGGCGACGGCAGCGACCTGACCGACGCGCAGATCACCGGCAACCAGGCCGCGCGCACCGGCATCTTCGCCCTCGAAGGCGCCGATTTGTTCAACCTGCTGTGCATCCCTCCCCTCACCCGTACGGTCGATCTGGCCAACGCCACCTGGGCCGCCGCCGCGAGCTACTGCCAAACCCGCCGGGCGATGCTGATCGTCGATTCGCCCAGCGCCTGGACCGCCACCCCGAGCACGGCGATCAGTACCGCCGAGACCGGCGTGAATGCGCTGCGCGGGGCGATCGGCAACGACGATGCGATCAATGCCATGGTGTATTTCCCGCGGCTGCGCATGCCCGATCCGCTATCGGAAAACCGCATCGCCGACTTCGCGCCCTGCGGCGCGGTGGCCGGCATCATGGCCCGTACCGACGTGCAACGGGGTGTGTGGAAGGCGCCGGCGGGGCTGGCGGCGTCGTTCTCCGGCGCCCAGGGTTTTACCTACACCATGACCGACCAGCAAAACGGCGTGCTCAACCCGGTCGGCCTGAACTGCCTGCGCAGCTTCCCGGTCGCCGGTCACCTGGTCTGGGGCGCGCGCACCCTGGCCGGCGCTGATCTGCTGGCCTCGGAATGGAAGTACGTGCCGGTGCGGCGCCTGGCGCTGTTCATCGAGGAAAGCCTGTTCCGCGGCACCCAGTGGGTGGTGTTCGAGCCGAACGACGAACCGCTGTGGGCACAGATCCGCCTGAACATTGGTGCCTTCATGCAGGACCTGTTCCGCCAAGGCGCCTTCCAGGGGGCCAGCCCGCGGGACGCCTACTTCGTCAAATGCGACCGCGAAACCACCACCCAGAGCGATATCAATCGCGGCGTGGTGAACATCCTGGTCGGCTTCGCCCCGCTCAAGCCGGCGGAATTCGTGGTCATCAAGCTGCAGCAGATGGCCGGACAGATCGACGTCTAGGAGGACAGGCCATGGCCCAGTTCAGCGTCAATGCACAGCGTTTCGATCCGTACAAGAACTTCAAATTCCGCGTCAAGTGGGATGGCCGCTACGTCGCCGGCATCAGCAAGGTCGGCGCACTCAAGCGCAGCACCGAACTGGTCGAGCACCGCGAAGGCGGCGACCCATCCACCTCACGCAAGTCACCGGGACGCAGCAAGTTCGAGGCGATTTCTCTGGAGCGTGGCGTCACCCATGACACCGAGTTCGAGAAGTGGGCCAACAAGGTCTGGAACTTCGGCTCGGGACTGGGAGCCGAGGCCTCGCTCAAGGACTTTCGCAAGGACCTGATCATCGAGGTCTACAACGAAGCCGGGCAACTGGCGCTGGCGTACAAGGTGTTCCGCTGCTGGGTCTCCGAATACCAGGCGCTGCCGGACCTGGATGCCAATGCCAACGCCGTGGCCATTCAAACCATCAAGCTCGAGAACGAAGGCTGGGAGCGCGACTACGACGTCACCGAGCCGACCGAGCCGAGCTTCACCGAGCCGGTTTGATCGCCATGGCCTCGCTGACCGCGACCCAATTGCTCGAGCTGTGGGACCACGGCTCGCGGCGCCATCCGCTCGACCGCAGCCTGTTGCTGTTGGCCATGGCCGCGCCTGAACGGCCCGGCGAAAGCCTGGCCGACGTGTCGCTCGGCGAATGCAACGCGGCGCTGATGCGCTTGCGCTGTGCAACTTTCGGCAACCGCCTGCCGGTATGGATGGACTGCCCGCACTGTGGCGAACGCCTGGAGTTCGAGCTCGATCCACGGCAATTGCCGCCGATTAGCCCGCCGCCTGCGCAAATCGAAGTCGCCGGCTATCGCTTTCGCTGCCCGGCCAATCGCGATTTGTTCGAGGTGGCCGGCAGCACCGATGTCGACCAGGCCGCACGCCGGCTGCTGCTCGGCTGTGCGGACGCTGGCATTGCGCTGCCGGATGACGAGCAGGCGTTGCAGGATTTGCTCGCCACCGTGGAAGCCGCGCTGGAAGCGGCCGACCCCTGGGCCGATCTGTCGCTGGACTTCGACTGTCCCGCCTGCGAGCGCAGTGCCAGCGCGAGCTTCGATGTGAGCAGCTATTTATGGGAGGAAATCGACGGCCAGGCGCGGCAACTGCTCGATGAGGTACATCAGTTGGCCCAGGCCTACGGCTGGAGCGAGCCTGAGATTCTCGCTTTGAGCGCGTCGCGTCGTACGGCCTACCTAGCGAGGGTAAGCCCATGAGCGGCCTGTTTCGACGCCTGGCGGAGCGCGCGTTGGGCCAGCCCGGAGCCACGCGGCTACATGCCCTGGCCCGACTGCCGTACCAGGCTGCGCCCGCCAGCCTGGTCGAGTCCCCGGCCACCTGGCCTAGCGAAGCCCAGCCAGCCGCCAGCGCGCCGCTGGGGCCAAGCCAGGCGGTGCAGCAGCAATCGCCGGTGTCGCAGCCACCGCGGGTCTCACCTGGCCGGCCCCGCCCAGGCGCGTCGACGGTGACGAATACCGGCACCTCGCGTCTGGCTCCAAAGGCTCCCGAGGGAACGGCCGTCCTGCTGACGGAGATCGAGCCTACAACCGAATCGCCGCCACGCTTGCAATCGGCCGAACCACGCCGAGCAAGTACCGGTATTCAGGTTGCCGCCACGCCGGCGGCGCCGTTGGAGGGCCCAGCGTCGCAGCCGGCACCGTTGTTTCAGCCCGTTGCCGATCACGTATCGACGCCTGCCGCCGTTGGTCGCGCGGCAGCTGCTTCCGCATCGCTGTCGGGCAGTCCGGAGCCGCCGAGTGCATCGCCTTCACTGCCCGCAGCCCTGCTGTCCCCTGCCCCGTTCTTGGCGCCCAGGGTTTCATCGCCAACCGCTGGGCCAGCCGAGCGGCAGCGCACGCCAGACGAAGTGCACGTGCATATCGGCCGCATCGAGATCACCGCCGTGCAGCCGCCCGCGCCGGCCAAACGGGCCAGCCGCAAGGGCCAGGCGCCGCTGTCGCTGGATGACTACCTGGCCCGGCGCAAGGGGGATGGCGCATGAGTACCGCCCTGGCCATCGCCGGCGTCACCGCCGTGCTGCGCGACCGCCTCAACGACGGGCTGGTCAACCACAACGTCGCCGGCCTGCTCGGCAGTACCGTGAGCGTCAGCGTGCTTGCGCCCGACCGCGTGGTGCCGGCCGATGGCACCGAGTCGAGCCAGCTGAATCTGTTTCTCTATCAGGTGATGCCCAACGCCAGTTGGCGCAACGAAGGCTTGCCGGCCCATGCCCCCAGCGGTCGTCAGCGCCTGACTAACCCGCCGCTGGCGCTGGACCTGTTCTATTTGATCTCCGCCTACAGCGGCGGCGACCTGCATGCCGAGATCCTGCTCGGCTACGCCATGCAGTTGATGCACGAATTCCCGGTACTCACCCGCGATATGGTGCGCACCGCGCTGACCCCGTCGCCGGATGTCGGCGCGGTGCTGCCGCCGGCCCTGCGCGCGCTGGCCGATTGCGGGCTGGCGGACCAGCTGGAACTGCTGCGCATCACCCCGCAGACCCTGGGCACCGAGGAAAGCTCCAAGCTCTGGTCCGCCACCCAGTCGAGCTTCCGCCCGACCGCGGCCTACCAGGTGTCTCTGGTATTGATCGAAGCCACCCAGCCGACCCGCTCGCCGCTGCCGGTGCTGTCGCGCGGCGAGGTCAATCCGGTTTCCGGTCGCGAGCGCGGCGTGGTGGTCGGCCCCAGCCTGATTCCCGCCCTGCCCGCTATCGACGCGATCCTACCGGCTGGCGGCCAACCGGTGGCGCGGCTGGGCGAAACCATCGTCCTGCGCGGTCACCACCTCAACGGCGGCTCGCGGCAGGTGCTGCTCAACAGTGAGCGCTTCGATATAGAAGAAGCGCTCGCCGCCAGTGGGCCGGACAGCGGCGAACGCATGGAACTGGTGATTCCCCTGGCGCGCAGCGCCGACTTCCCGGTAGGCATCTACGAGGCCGCCGCGCGCCTGGTGATGCCCGGCGAAACCCAGCAGCGCAGCAGCAACCGCCTGGGCTTCACCCTTGCCCCCGATATCAGCAACCTGCCGCAGAACGTGGCACGCAATGGCGATGGCGATGCCCTGGTGAGCATCGACTTCACCCCCGAGCTGCGTCCGGGCCAGCGCGCCACGTTGCTGGTCGGCCAGCAGGAGGTGCTGCCGCAGAGCTTCAGCGCGCCTGTCAGCTCGCTGGATTTCCTCATCGTCGACGCCGAGCCCGGCGACTACCTGATTCGCCTGCGCATCGACGGCATCGACAGCCCGATCGTCGATTACGCCAGCACGCCGCCGACCTTCCTCAACCAACGGCTGACCATCACATGAACGCGCCAGCCGATCTCGATTGGGCAACCGCCAACCAGCAACTGCTGGTGGCGGAATTCGCCCGCCTGCGCGCGCTGCTCGGCGACGGCGATGCCGCGCACGCCCAAGACGTGGTGGAGGCCCGGCGCGCCGGCCTGCGTGTGCCGGCCGCCATAGACCGGCTCTGCCAGCTGTTCGAACTGAGCCCGTTCGAGCGCGACCTGCTGCTACTCGTCGCCAGCGTCGAAATGGATGCGCGCCTCGCCCAGTTGTGCGGCCAGGCCGAGGCTCAACCAGGATGCCACTGGGCGACCTTCGGCCTGGCCTTGTCGATACTGCCCGATGCCCACTGGAGCGCCTTGGCACCGCCGGAACCGCTGCGCCGCTGGAAGCTGCTGGAACTCGACGATGACCTCGGCCTCACCAGTGCGCGCCTGCGCCTGGACGAGCGCGTGCTGCATTTTATCGGCGGCCTCAACTACCTCGACCACCGCCTGCATGCGCTGCTCGAACCGGTGACCGCGCCCGGCTTCATGTGCCAGGCGCACATCCGCGTCGCCGACGCCGCGCTCGCCCAGTTACAACGTCGCCGCGAGCGCCTGCCGGCCATCCTGTTGAGCGGCGACGACGCGTCCGGCCAGCAGGATGTCGCCGCGCTGGTCGCCCAGCGCCTGGAGGTGGTGCTGTTCCGTCTGAGCGCCGGCGACATCCCCGCCACAGTGCAGGAGCAGGCCGCGCTGGCCACCCTGTGGATGCGTGAAGCCGCACTACTCGGCGGGGCGCTGTTGATTACCCATGAGGATGACGACGGCAAGGCCTGGCTGCCGTTCATCGCCCGGGTGGACGGGTTGCTGATAATCGCCGGTCGCACCCTGCCCGCGCTGGACGGCGACCCCCTGGTCGTGGACCGACCGGACACCCCGGAGCAACGGCGGCTGTGGCGCGAGGCGCTTGGCGACCGAGCCGGCAGCCTCGGCCCGGTGCTCGACAGCCTGGCCAGCCAATACCGCCTGGGCGCCCGGCGCATCGCCGCCATCGCCGCGCGCCTGAACGACGAGGACGATGCCCGCGCTGCCGCCCTGTTGCACCGCAGCTGCCGGGGCACCGCGACCCTCGGCGAGCTGGCCCGGGTCATCGAGCCGCGCGCCACCTGGGAGGACCTGGTGTTGCCCGAGGCGCAACGCCAGACCCTGCAACAGATCGCCGTGCATGCCCGCCATCGCCTCACCGTGCACCACGATTGGGGCTTCGCCGACCAGAGCGCCCGCGGCCTGGGCATCGCCACGCTGTTCTGGGGCGACTCCGGCACCGGCAAGACTCTGGCCGCCGAGGTGCTGGCCAACAGCCTGGGGCTGGCCCTGTACCGCATCGACCTGTCGGCGGTGGTGAGCAAATACATCGGCGAAACCGAGAAGAACCTGCGCAAGGTGTTCGACGACGCCGAAGCCGTGGGCGCGATCCTGCTGTTCGACGAGGCCGACGCGCTGTTCGGCAAGCGCAGCGAGGTCAAGGACAGCCACGACCGCTACGCCAACATCGAAGTCAGCTACCTGCTGCAACGCATGGAGACCTACCGCGGCCTGGCGATTCTCACCACCAACCACAAGGCCGCGCTGGACTCCGCCTTCTCGCGCCGGCTGCGCTTCGTCGTGCATTTCCCGTTTCCCGACGAGACCCAGCGCGAGGCCCTGTGGCGCGGCGCGTTCCCGCCCGCCACGCCACTGGAAGATCTCGATTATCCGCGCCTCGCCCGCCTCGCCGTGCCGGGCGGCACCATTCGCAATATCGCCCTGGCGGCCGCCTTTCTCGCCGCCGAGGCCGGTTCGCCCGTGGGCATGGCGCACCTACTGCGCGCCGCCCACCTGGAAGCGGCTAAGCGCGACAAGCCGATCTCCGACAGTGAAACCAGGGGGTGGGTATGAGCCGCGTGGTACTGCATATCGACCGCCTGGTACTGCGTGGCATCGATCCGCACGACACCGCCGCGCTGTCCCGCGCCGTGCAGAGCGAATTGCAGCGCTTGCTGGCCACGCCGGGAAGCGCATCCGCCCTGGCCGCCAGCGGCAACCGAGGCAAGGTGACCCGCGCCGACTTGCGCCTGCCGGCCGGAGGCAGCGACCGCGCGCTGGGCCGGGCAATTGCCGCCAGCGTAGACAGAGGGCTGCGGCCATGAGCAACCACGCGCCCTTGCAAAACGCCCAGGCTCGCGGCAATCCCAACGGCGGTGATTTTCTGTTGCAGCGCAAGTGCGCCTGCGGCGGCTCAGCGGGCCGCTCGGGCGAATGCGAAAAATGCCGCGAGGAAAAGACCCAGGGCCTGCAAGCCAGGCTCGCCATGGGCGCCAGCCACGATCGCCTGGAGCAGGAAGCCGACAACGCCGCCGCACAGGTGATGCGCAGCCGTCATGCCGAGGTTCGCACTAACGCAGCGCCGCCCCGGCTCAGCCGTCGCAGCAATGCCGGCGGCGGCACCCGCGATGCGGTGCCGAGCAGCGTCCAGCGCACCCTGGACAGCAGTGGCGCGCCGTTGCCCGACTCGGCGCGGGCGTTCTTCGAGCCGCGCTTCGGCCACGACTTCGCCAACGTGCAGATCCACCACAGCGCGCAGGCCGCACGTTCCGCGGCGGAGGTCGATGCCCACGCCTACACGGTCGGCCGGCATATCGTCTTCGGCCAGGGCCGCTATGCGCCGGACACCTCCACCGGCCGCGAACTGCTCGCCCACGAGCTGGCCCACGTCGTCCAGCAGGGCGCCGACGGCCCATACTCGAGAGCTTCGGGCCCGCGCCTGCAGCGCCGGGCGATCCACAGCGGCAACATCCTCTTCGAAGGCACCTGCGAATTCCTCGCCTGCAATTCGCGCTGGGCCTGCGAAGACGAGAACGGCGTGACCTGCCCGGAAGGCACGCGCAATGCCCACGCCGAAACCGGCAAGAAATATCGCCCGCTGTTCACCTGCGACACCAATTGCGAGAACAACCGCAGCTGTTCGGACAGCGGCAACTGGATGGCGATACCCAGCGAACGCTTCGCCCGCCGCAAATGCGGCCAGGACCTGGTGATCTGCGCCAACGGTCGCTCCACCCACGCCAGCGTCAGGGACCGCTCGGTTGGCGAACACTGGGAAGTCAGCCCCGGCATCACCGACAGCCTGGGCGTGGCGCGTGGCACCTTCACCGGCTCCATCTACGGCTCCGAAAGCGACGCGGAATTCCTCCGCGATTCACGCTGCCGCTCGGCCGACTCCGATAGCGAGGGCGGCGGGAACGGCGGAGGCGGAGGTGGAGGCGGAGAAACGGTAGGTGGCGCCGATGCGCCAAGCAAAGATGCCGGCGCCAAGCAGGAAGCCGGTGGCGGCGAGGCAGGCGGCTCCAGCACTGGGGCTCGTCGGGTGTTCTCCCTGACCTTCGACGATGGTCCTCACGCGGCGGCACTCGGCGGCGGCGCCAACCGCACCGAGAACGTGCTGGATGCGCTGCAGAGCAAGAACGCCAAGGCCGGTTTCTTCATCCAGGCCCACGCCCTGAGCGGCGAAGGCCGCCCGCTGCGTGGCGATACGCCGTCGGGCCGCGCACTGATCCGCCGCATGCGCGCCGACGGTCATGCCATCGGCATCCACACCGGCGGCACCCGGGATCACGAGGCGCATACCGCCGCGCAGGCCGCGGGGCGTTTGCGCGGCGAACTGGAAAGCGCGCGCACCTTCATTCGCGACACCACCGCCAGCGACGATCAGGCGGGCCTGGAAACCACCCTGGTGCGACCGCCCTTCGGCCGTTCCAACGAGGCGGTCCGGCAGACCTACGCGGATCTCGGTCTGACCAATCTGCTCTGGGACATCGACGGCGATCCGGGCGGGGAAATGTCTCTGGATGAGCTGAAAGCCCAGGTCGGCACCGGCATACGTCGCATAGCCGGGAACCACTGGCGGGTCACGACGCCGTCGGCGCCAAAGATCGTCGTGCTTTACCACGACATCCGCCGCGGTACCTCGACGCATATCGGCGCGGTGATCGAACACATCAAGCAGGTCACCCGCGATGTCGACGGCTCGACCGCCGCATTCGAGCGGCCTTGAACCCCAAAAGGGCAACGGTGAACGCAATGGGATCATGTAGCCAGTCAGCCAACTGCAACCAGTGCGACAGCTGCCGCAAGCAGAACGCCGGCGCGGCCTTGCGCTCCTCGCGCGGGTCCAGCCGGAGCAGCGGCGGCCTGAGCCAGGGGCAGCGCCAGCGCCTGGAGAGCGAAGCCGACCAGATGGCCCAGCGTTTCATGCAGGCGCGTTCGGTGGCTCCCCTGGCCAAACCGTTCGCCGGTCTGCCGGCGCACCTGTCGAGCACGCGGCCAGGCCAGGTGCAGAAGAAAGCCCTGCCGCTCAGCGCCTCGCCGCAAACCGTGCTGAAGCAAAGCGACGAAGAAGAAAAAGCCTCGCCCACGGCGGCTCCGGCCGAACTCAAGGGCGGTGGCTCCGTCGATGAAACCGCTGAAAGCAACATCGGCGAGCCGAGCAGCGCCGGCGATGCCCCCAAGGAAGGCGAGGAGGTGCTGACCAAACGTGGTGACAACCGGGTGATGCCGGTATCGGCCGAGCCGTCGGTCCGCAGCGGCGGCGGTACCCTGCCCGCGCCGGTCCAGCGCGAGATGGGCAGCTTCTTCGGCCGGGACTTCTCCGGCGTGCGCATCCACGACGACGCCCAGTCGCACCAGTACACCCGCAGCATCGGCGCACTGGCGGCAACCCGTGGCAACCACGTCTATTTCTCCGATCACGTCGATGCCAGCCGTTATGCGCCGCTGTTGGCCCACGAGCTGACCCACGTGGTGCAGCAGGACAGCGCGCCGCGGCTCGGCCAGGGCGCGACATCCGGCTCCGTCCATACAGCCCCGCCGAACATTTCCCGCGCCCCGGTTGGCTGGCAGCTGTACCAGGAGACCATCTGCGCCGGTAAGGAAAACGAACACGCCAGCACCCAGCCCAGGGACTTTCCCCGCACCTACATCAGCCAGATCAACGTGTCGCTGACCAACCAGCGGGTCACCCTCGACTGGACCGGGGACAGCGTCGCGGAAGCCGAGGAGATCGTGCAGCGGATCACCGGCGACGGCGTGATCAACTGTTCGACCGGTGCCGGGGTGACCGGCCAGACCAGTTGCAACGACCCGGACCACAGCCGCAGCAGCGGCAGTTGCTGCACGCCCATCGGCACCTTCACCCTCGGCGCGCAGAGCTGCGTCACGCCCAAGCTGGGCTTGCAGAACTTCAGCGGCTTCCAGCGCTCCGGCGTCGGTTTCCACTATTACCCCAGCGTGCCGAGCCACCCGGCTTCCCATGGCTGCGTGCGACTGCACCGGGGCGCCTCGCGAATCATCTTCGACAGCGCCCGCCCAGGGGTGACCACCGTGGTGGTCAGCGGCAGTTTCGCCAGCAGCTATTCCCGCCACAGCAGTTGTACCTAATTCATGATCGCCCGGCCTGGCCGGGCGCAACGCCAGGAGCGCGACTCATGAGCAGAGCCGCAAACGCACGGACATACAACAGGATGCCGGCATGAGCACGCTTCTCAGCACCCCGCGACTGGTGAAGGCTGGCCTGGTGCTGGTCGACCCGCAGTCGGCCAAGGTACGGCGGGTGATTGCCCTGCAATACAACCCGGAGAAGCTCACCCGCAGCCTGCAGGTGCAGGGCGCCGGGGACGGTGCCGAGCGCTCGGAAGCGCTACGACTGAAAGGCCCGGCGGTGGAGACCTTCCAGCTGGAAGTGCAGATCGACGCCGCCGACCAGCTGGAGTTTCCGGCGCAGCACAAGGCGGTGGTCGAAGTCGGCATCGCGCCGCAACTGGCGATTCTCGAATCGCTGGTCAACCCGGCCGCCGCCGATCTGCTCGCCAACAAGGCGCTGGCCGCCGCCGGCACGCTGGAAATCGCGCCCATGGAATCGTCCCTGGCGCTGTTCGTCTGGGGCGCCAACCGCATCGCCCCGGTGCGGGTCACCGACTTTTCCATCAACGAAGAAGCCTTCGACCCCCGGCTCAACCCGATCAACGCCACCTGCAACCTCGGCCTGCGGGTGCTCTCGGTCGATGACCTGGGCTTCGAGCACAAGGGCGGCGGACTGTTCATGGCCTACCTGCAATCGCGTGAGAAGCTGGCGGCCAGGGCGGCGACCTTCGGCTTCGACGCCCTCGGCATCGGAGGCTTGCCATGACCGATCCGCTCAAGGCCTTCATGCAGGCCAACGCCCTCACCGCTCCGGCCTTCGCCCCGGACAGCCGCTACCACGGCCTGGACATCGCCCAATGGACCCGTGCCGACGGCGAGACGCTGAGCTACGTGCGCCGCCGTTTCATTCCACCGCCGGAAAACTTCGCCAGCCTCGGTGAGCACCGCATCGAGGTCGGCGACCGCCTGGACAACCTGGCCGCCCGTTACCTCGGCGACCCGCAGCAATACTGGCGGCTGTGCGACGGCAACGGCGCGCTCCGCCCGCAGGAATTGACCGAGACCATCGGCCGGCGCCTGCGCATCACCCTGCCCGAAGGCGTTCCGGGAGGCGTCGATGAGTAACGCCGTGCACCTCACCCTGCTGATCGGGCCGATCATTCCGCTGCCGGTACCGGCCATGCTGATCGATGCGCTCGAAGAAGCGCGGGTGACCAGCAGCGCCACCGGCGGCAGCGGCTTCCAGCTGCGTTTCAAGATCAACAGCAAGTCGGAGCTGAACACCCTGTTCCTGATCGCCGTCGGCAACAACACCAGCGTCGGCACGCCGCCGCTGCGGGTGGTGCTGATCGTCACCCTGGAGGGCCGGCCGCAGCCGCTGTTCGATGGCGTGGTGACCAACGTCGAGGTACAGGCCGGGCAGAACAACCAACCCGGCAGCATCACCATCACCGGCGAGGACCTGACCAAGGTGATGGACCTGATCGACTTCTCCGGGCTGCCCTACCCGGCCATGCCCATCGCCGCGCGGGTGGCGCTGATCTGCGCCAAGTACGCCGCCTTCGGCATCATTCCGCTGCCCATTCCGGAATTCTTCCTCGACGTGCCGATCCCCGTCGAGCGCATTCCCGCGCACCAGGGCACGGACCTGGCCTACATCCAACAGCTGGCCGAGGAAGTCGGCCATGTGTTCTACATCGAGCCGGGCGAGGTGCCGTTGACCAACATCGCCTACTTCGGCCCGGAGATTAAGGTCGGCCCGCCGCAGCCGGCGCTGAACATCGACATGGACGCCCACACCAACGTCGAGTCGCTGAATTTCAGCTTCGACCCGAGCAAGGGCGTGCTGCCCATCGTGTTCATCCAGAACCAGCTGACCCGCGTGCCGATCCCGATCCCGATTCCCAACCTCAATCCGTTGCAGCCGCCGCTGGGCCTGCTGTCCACGCCGCTGGCCAACCTCAAGATCATGAAGAACACCGCCAAGATGAACCCCATGCAGGCGATCATGGCGGGCCTCGGCGAAGCGAAGAAATCCCAGGACGCGGTCAGCGCCAACGGCAGCCTCGATGTACTGCGCTACGGACGCATCCTCAAGCCGCGCCGGCTGGTCGGCGTGCGCGGTGCCGGCATCGCTTACGACGGCCTGTACTACGTCGCCAGCGTCACCAGCACCCTCGCCCGCGGCAGCTTCAAGCAGAGCTTCAACCTGACCCGCAACGGCCTGATCTCGATAACCCCGACGGTGCCCGCATGAGCCAGCAACGCTACTACGGCAAATACCGGGGCATGGTGCTGAACAACATCGACCCCATGCAGCAGGGCCGCCTGCAGGTACAGGTGCCGGATGTAGCCGGCCTGGTGCCGGCCAGTTGGGCGATGCCCTGCGTGCCGGTCGCCGGCATCCAGAACGGCATGGTCGCGCTGCCGATGATCGGCTCCGGGGTCTGGGTGGAGTTCGAGCAGGGCAACCCGGACTTTCCGATCTGGGTCGGCTGCTTCTGGGGCAGCGCGGCGGAAATTCCGGCATTGGCCCTGGCCACCCCGCCGGGGCTGTCGGCGATCACCCTGCAGACGCCACTGCAGAACGGCGTGACCATCTCGGACCTGCCCGGCCCCACCGGCGGCATCATGCTCAAGAGCGCCACCGGCGCGACGCTGATCGTCAACGACACCGGCATTTATATCCAGAACGGCAAGGGCGCCATGATCACCCTGGTGGGCCCCGCCGTGACCATCAACAGCGGCGCGCTCACGGTGATCTAGCAGGCTGGGCACAAGGCACAGGAGGGATTTCTGACATGCCTATTCATCGGCAAGCCAAGCAGTACTACAACCGCACCGGGAGGCCCTGACATGCCCGGCCCCCTGCTGCATGTCGGCGCCACCGTGCTCTGTGCCCACGGCGGCAGCGCGACGCCCACCGCGCCCAACCCGCGGGTGCTGGTCAGCGGCCAGCCGACCGTGCTGATGAGCGCGCCTTACGTGGTCGCCGGCTGCCCGTTCAACGTCTCCGGCAGCCCGGTGCCCTGCGTCACCGGCCAGTGGGTGGTGGCAGCGACGCGGGTGCTTTCCAACGGCCAGCCACTGGTACTGATGGACAGCCAGGCGGTGTGCGCGCCGAACGGCACGCCGCTACTGCCAGTGGCGGCGCAGACACGTGTGATCGGGAGCTGACCATGACCCTGCGCTTGCACTTCCCGTACATGTTCGACGGCCGCGGACGCACACGCGAGGCGGACGAGGAAACCTGGATTCGCGGCCTGATCGAGCAGGTGCTGTTCACCGCGCCGGGCGAACGGGTAATGCGCCCGGACTTCGGCAGCGGCCTGCGCGAGCTGGTGTTCGCCCCCAACAGTCCGGAACTGGCGGCCACCACCCAGTTCCTCGTGCAGGCGGCCTTGCAGCAATGGCTGGCGGAGCTGATCGACATAGAAGCGGTAACGGTTGGCGCCGTCGAAGCGCGCCTGACGGTGGTCGTGCAGTACCGCATCCGCCGCAGCAATACCCGTCACGAGAGCACCTTCGTGCAAGGCGGTGCGCCATGATCTACACCTGCTGCGAAGAAAACCGCCGCGCCCTGGTGGATGCCCATGCCACCCTCAACGGCATCGATTACCTGGAGGTGCTCGACCTCGACGCCCCCGCCGACAGCCCGCGCCAGCGTACCCTGCTGGTCCGTCTGCTCAAGCCAGTGCCGGCCGGGCTCAACCGCGACAACCTGCGCATCAGCGGCGGCGAGCGCATCCGCCAGGTCGGCATCGAATGGGTCGGCATCGCCAGCGCCCCGCCCGCCGAGGCCACAGCGGCCGAGCAGGCGCTGTTCACCGGCCTGGACGCCGCCGACCAGATGCTGGTGGTGCGCACCGACAGCGAGGGCGACCATTCGCGCTATCGCCTGCAGCTGTTCCAGATCGGCCCCGGCGATCTTCCGCTGGCAGATTTCGACCCGCGCCTTTCGGCCGTCGACTTCGCCTTCAAGGTGGAGTGCCCCAGCGACTTCGACTGCAAGCCGCAACACGACTGCCCGGACGAACCGCCGCCCACCGCCGACATCAACTACCTGGCCCGTGACTACGCCAGCCTGCGTCGCCTGGTCATGGACCGCCTCTCCCGGCAGATGCCCGGCTGGCGCGACCGCAGCCCGGCGGACCTGGCCACCACCCTGGGCGAGCTGATCGCCTACGTCGGCGACCTGCAGCACTACCGGCTGGATGCCGTCGCAACCGAAGCCTACCTGCACAGCGCGCGCCGTCGCAGCAGCCTGCGCCGCCATGCGCTGCTGGTGGACTACGCCCTGCACGAAGGCTGCAACGCCCGCGCCTGGCTGCACCTGCAGGTCAGCGGCGGGCCATTCGCCCTACCCGCCGGCCTGCGCTTCTACACCCGCGTGCCTGGCGTGCCGCCGCGGCTGGTCGCCGACTCGCCACAGGAGCGCCAGGCCCTGCTGGCCGCGCCGCTGGTGTTCGAGCCGATGATGGATTCGCTCGAACTGCGCGAGGCCCATAACCAGTTCGCCTTCTACACCTGGAGCGACGAGCGCTGCTGCCTGCCGGCCGGCGCCACCCGCGCCACCCTCGCCGGGCATTTCCCCGACCTGGCGGCGGGCGATGTGCTGATCTTCCAGGAGGTACTCGGCCCGCTTACCGGCGAGCCGGCCGATGCCGACCCCGAGCATCGCCACGCGGTGCGCCTGATCGAGGTGCGCGCCTTCGATGGCGTCAACCCGCTCACCGATCCGCTGGATGGCAGCGAGGTCACCGAGATCGTCTGGCATGCGGACGATGCCCTGCCGATGCCACTGTGCATTTCCAGCGAAACCGACCCGGCCCACGGCCAGGTGAAGTTGAACAACGTCAGCATCGCCCTGGGCAACAATCTGCTGGTCGACCATGGCCGCAGCATTAACGGCGAAGCCCTCGGCAGCGTGCCGGAGCCCACCCTTCACTACCCGCCAACACGCGGCGACGCCTGCCAGCGGAGTGCACCGCAACCGCTGCCGCCGCGCTTTCGCCCGCAGCTCGGCGAAGGCCCGGTCACCCACCAGGGCCAGGTGCTGCGCAGCTTCATGGAAAATGGCCTGCGTCGGCACGAGCGGGTGCCGTTCGACCCCGACGCCTCGGCCAGCGCGGCGCTGCGCTGGCGCACCGCTGATGCGATCCCCGACCTGCACCTGCACAGCGGCGCCGCGCCCGATCAATGGAGCGCCCAGCGCAACCTGCTGGACAGCAAGCCCGACGACCGCCATTTCGTCCTGGAAACCGAAAGCGACGGCAGCGCCCGCCTGCGTTTCGGCGACGACGCCCACGGCCGTCGGCCGGACGCCGGCACCGAGTTCCTCGCCTTCTACCGGGTCGGCAACGGGCCGCAGGGCAATGTCGGCGCCGACAGCATCGCCCATGTGGTGACCGCCGAGGCGCGCATCGAGGCGGTGCGCAACCCGCTGCCGGCCCGTGGCGGCGTCGCCGCGGAGAGCATGGCGCAGGTGCGCCGCGCCGCGCCCCATGCCTTCCGCACCCAGGAGCGCGCGGTGACCCCGGCAGATTACGCCGAAGTCACCGAGCGCCGGAGCGGCGTGCAGCGTGCCGCCGCGGGGCTGCGCTGGACCGGCAGCTGGCACACGGTGTTCGTCACCGTCGACCGCGAAGGTGGCGCGGCGGTGGACACGGATTTCGCCACTGGAGTGGTCGAGCACCTTGAGCGCTACCGCATGGCCGGGCACGACCTGCACGTCAACGAACCGCTGCACGTGTCGCTGGAAATCGACCTGCTGGTCTGCGTCAAGGCCGGCTACTTCCGCAGCGACGTGCGCCGCGGCCTGCTCGATGTACTGAGCAGCCGCCGGCGCGCCGACGGCACTCTCGGCCTGTTCCATCCGGACAACTTCAGCTTCGGCCAGACCGTCTACCTCAGCCCGCTGTACGCCGCTGCGCGCACCGTGGCCGGCGTCGCCTCGGTACAGGTCACGCGCTTGCAGCGCCAGGGGCAGGACGACGCCAAGCCCCTGGCCGACGGTTTCCTGCCGCTCGGCCGGCTGGAAATCGCCCGGCTGGACAACGACCCCAACTTTCCGGAGCACGGTGTGCTGCGACTCGACCTGCACGGAGGCAAGTGATGAGCACCTCGACCAAGCCCGGTTGCGGCTGCTGCGCCGGTGTCGATGCGCAGACCCCGCAACGCATCGAAAATCCTCCCAGCCTGCCGGCCATCGGCTATCGCATCGGCCAGCACGGCGACTTTATGGAAAGCCTGCGGGCACGCCTGTCGAGCACCGACTACCCGGCGCTGGCGGCGCTGACCAGCCGCGAGGACAGCGATTTCACCCTGGCGCTGGCCGATGCCCTGGCCTGCTCACTGGACGTGCTGGCGTTCTATACCGAGCGCTACGCCCAGGAGCACTACCTGCGCACCGCCGTCGAACGGCTTTCGGTGGGGCAGATGGCGCGGCTGATCGGCTACCGCCCGGCACCCGGCGTGGCCGCCAGCACCCACCTGGCCTTCACCCTGCAAAGCGTGCCCGGCGCACCGGCCGAGCCGATTGTCATCCCGGTCGGCACGCGGGTGCAGAGTGTGCCCGGCCAGGACGAGCAGGCGCAGACTTTCGAGACCGTAGCGCCAGCCCCGGCACGGGCCGAGTGGAATGCCATCCCGGCGCAGAGTACGCGGGCCTGGGCGCCGCACTCCGGCGACCGCGAACTGTGGCTCGCCGGTCTCGCGACCCAACTGCAACCGGGCGATGCGATCCTCATCGTCGGCACCGACCGCATCGCTAACCCCGGCAGCGAGCACTGGGACGTGCGGGTGCTCGCCGGGGTCGAAGCGGACAACGACAATCAGCGCACACGGGTGTTCTGGAAGCACCCACTGGGCAGCGTGTTCCCGTCGATGGGGCCGGCCAGCGTCGGCGTGCAAGTGTTCGCCCTGCGCCAGCGCACCGCGCTGTTCGGCCACAACGCGCCGGACCCGAACCTGATGGGCAACGGCGATTCCAATATCGGCGCGCTGATCGACATTGATACGAACCCGAACAATTGGCAGTGGAAGAACTTCCAGGTCGATGCCAGCGCCGTGGACCTGGATACCGACAACGCCAAGATCGTCGCCGGCAGCTGGTTCGCCCTGGTGTCCAACCAGCCCGGCATGGGTAGCGCCGACC
Source organism: Zestomonas ipomoeae (assembly GCF_057128665.1). Lineage (NCBI taxonomy): Bacteria > Pseudomonadati > Pseudomonadota > Gammaproteobacteria > Pseudomonadales > Pseudomonadaceae > Zestomonas > Zestomonas ipomoeae. The sequence continues at coordinate 7,742 of NZ_JBSKHQ010000032.1, read as the reverse complement.
TGCCCGGCTACACCGAGCTGTACCGGGCCAGCCAGGTGGTGCACCGCAGCCGCAACGCCTTTGCGCTCTCCGGCAAGATCACCCGGATTACCCCGGACACCACCGAGAACCTCACCGCCAGCCGCTTTCCGCTGCGTCGCACCCTGGTGCTGGCGCACAGCGAAGAACTGATCGCCGCCCCGCTGCCGCTGCTCCATCCGGTGTACGGAGACACGCTGAGCCTCGCCCGGCGCGTCGACGGCTTACAGCCGGGCCAGCCCCTTGCGCTTTCCGGCACGCGTCAGCGCATCGCCATTGCCGCCGGCGCCACGGGCCTCTCGCTGACTCTCGACGAAGGCGGCAGCGCCGCGCTGGTCGAAGGCGACGAGCTGTTCATGCTGGCGCCGGCCGACCGGCTATTCGGCAGCACCCCGGTTGCCCTGGACGCCGAGGCGTTCGCCGGCTTGATCGGCAAGGCCAGCGTGCGCGTGCGCCTGGCCCTGCTCGATCGCGACGGCCGGCGTGGCGCGCTGACCGCCAAGGGCAACGAAATCCGCCTCGCCGCCCGGCGCAAGGATGATGAGCAGGTGCGGCAGATCGCTTTTATCGCCAGCGGCGACGAAGTCATCGCGCATGACCGCGACCGCACCCATCTCAAGTTGCAGGCGTCGCTGGAACATGTGTTCGAGCGCGCCGGCCTGCGCATCAATGCCAACGTGGCGCCCGCGACTCATGGCGAAACGGTCGAGGGCATTCTCGGCGACGGCAATGCCAGCCTGGCCAACCAGCGCTTTCGCCTGAATCAGGCGCCGCTGACCTACGTCAGCGCCAATACCCCCAGCGGCCGCGCCTCGACGCTGGAAGTACGTGTCAATGACGTGCTGTGGACGGAGGTGCCGACGCTCTACCAGATCGCCGCCGATGCCCGTCGCTATGAAACCGCCGAGGACGACGAGGCCGTCACCACCCTGCAGTTCGGCGACGGCAACGAAGGCGCGCGCCTGCCCAGCGGGCACAGCAATGTGCGGGTGCGCTACCGCAAGGGTCTCGGCGCCGGCGGCAACCTGGCCGCCGGCAAGCTGACCACCCTGCTGTCGCGGCCACTGGGCGTCAGCGAGGCGGTCAACCCGGTACCGGCGACCGGCGGCGAAGACGCCGAACCGCTGGCGCGGGCGCGCAGCAACGCGCCGCTGACCGTGCTGACCCTGGACCGCGCCGTGTCCATCGCCGACTACGCCAACTTCGCCCGCGCCTTCGCCGGCATCGACAAAGCCCATGCCCTATGGATTCCCGCCGGCCCCGCCCGCGGCGTGTTCCTGACCATTGCCGGCGTCGACGGCGCCAAAGTGCCGGAAAGCAGCGATACCTATGCCTTCCTGCGCGCAGCCCTGGGCACCTACGGCGACCCCCTGGTGCCGCTGCGCATGGTCGACTACCAGGACGCGCGCTTCCGCTGCCGGTTGTCGGTCAGGGTGCTCGCCGAGTACGCCAGCGAACAGGTGCTCGCCGCCGTGGATAGCGCGCTGCGCGACCACTTCAGCTTCGCCCGGCGCGACTTCGGCCAGACCGTCTCGGTGGACGAGGTGGCCGCCGTCGCCCAAAGCGTGGCCGGCGTGTTGGCGGTGCAGGTCACCCGCCTGCATCGCCAGGGCCAGCCACCCGGTGTGGTGCCACGGCTGTTCGCCACCCTGCCGGTGGCCACCATTACCGGCTTACCGCAGGCCGCCGAGTTGCTGACCCTGGCCGACGCGCCCATCGAACTGGAGGTGCTGCCATGAATGCCGATGCCCAGGCGCTCTATGCGCTGCTGCCGGCCATCCACCGCATCCGCGATGCCGAGCTGGCGGCGGCCGAAGGGCTGGAACGCGGGCCGCTGGAGGAACTGGTGGCAGTGCTCGCCGAGCAGATCGCCATCGCCGACGAGAGCCTCGAACAACTCTACGACGATCTGTTCATCGAAACCTGCGCCGACTGGGTAGTGCCCTATATCGGCGACCTGATCGGCTACCAGAGCCTGCACCGGGTGGCGCCCAAGGTCGCCAGCCCGCGTGCCGAGGTCGCCCATACCATCGCCCTGCGCCGACGCAAGGGTACTGCCCTGGTGCTCGAACAACTGGCCCGCGACGTCACCGGCTGGGATGCCAAGGCGGTGGAATACTTCCAGCGCCTGTGCGCAACCCAGTACATGAACCACCTGCGGCCGCAGGCGCTCCAAGCCCCGGATATGCGCCAGGGCGAGGCGCTGGAATGGCTCGGCAGCGCCTTCGAGACCGCCAACCGCAGCGTCGATGTGCGGCGCATCGACTCCGGCCGCGGTCGCCACAACATTCCCAACGTCGGCCTGCACCTGTGGCGCCTGCAAGCCTATCCCCGCAGCGCCTCGCCCTGCCCGCGGCAGGGCCCGCGCCGCTACCGCGCCAGCCCCCTGGGCCATGACCTGCCGCTGTACAACCGGCCGCTGGCGGAAGACGACATCAGCCACCTGGCCGAACCGGACAACGTGCCCCTGCCGCTGTCGCGTCGCCGCCTCTCCGCCCATCTCGCCCGCTACTACGGCACCCGCGCCAACGCCCTGGCGCCGGTCGACAACCCCGCGCCGAGCCTGAACCTGTGGGTCGACGGCAGCCTGATCGAGCGCGAGCAGATCTGCATCTGCCACCTTGGCGACGACGGCGCCGGCTGGGCCCATACGCCGCCGCCCGACGGCTGCTACGCCATCGACCCGCTGCTCGGGCGCATCGCCCTGCCCCTCGACGCGGCGGACTCCGACGATGTGCGCCTGACCTGGCACGAAGGCTTTTCCGCCGATATCGGCGGCGGTGAATACGAGCGCGGCGCCGACCTGCCGGCAGGCACCCCATTGGTGCACGTGCCAGACGACCAGCCGACCCTGGTCGCCGCGCTGATCGAGATCGCCGGCAACGGCGTGATCGAGATCACCGACAACGGCCGCTACGAGGAAACCTTGGGAATCACCGTGCAGGCCGGTGGCGCCGTGGAAATCCGTGCGGCCAACCACCGCCGACCGACCCTGGTGCTCGGTGCCCTGACCATCACCGGCGAGGACAACAGCGCCTGCCTGCTCAAGGGCCTGCTGATCGCCGGCGCGCCGCTGCGGGTGCCGGACGACCCCGGCAATCGGCTGAAACACTTGCAGCTGTCGCACTGCACCCTGGTGCCAGGCATCGAGTTGGACAGCACCGGCCAGCCGTTGCAGGCCACCACCCCGAGCCTGCAACTGGCCATCGCCGGCCTGCAGGCGGAGATCGACCGCTGCATCATCGGCGCCATTCGCGCCCATGAGCGCGCCCAGGTCGAGGCCTATGACAGCCTGATCGACGCCACCGCGCGCGACGGCGTGGCCTTCGCCGCGCCCGATGGCGAAGCCCCCGGTGCGGTGCTGTCGCTGAAGGCCTGCACCCTGGTCGGCAAGCTGCACACCGCCGAGGTCGGGCTGATCTCCAACAGCATCCTGTTCGCCGCACTGGCCGAGGCCGACAGCTGGACGGCCCCGGTGCGCGCCGCGCGCAAGCAGGTCGGCTGCGTGCGCTTCAGCTGGCTGCCGTTCGACTCCATCGTGCCGCGCCGCCATCGCTGCCAGCCGAACTCCGCCGCGACCGCCCAGAGCATCGCGCCACGCTTCACCTCGCTGCGCTATGGCACGCCCGCCTACGGCCAGCTCGGTGCCTCGACACCTGGCGAGGTACTGCGCGGCGCCGACGACGAGAGCGAAATGGGCGTGTTCCACCATCTCTACGGTGCCCAACGGGTAACCAACCTGCGTATCCGCCTGGCGGAGTACCTGCGGGTCGGCCTGCACGCCGGCATCTTCCACGAATCCTGAGGGAGGGAACCCATTATGAGTTTCGACCTGAGCCGCATCCGCTTCGACGCCCGCCAGGATTTTCTCGGCGTGGTCATGCAACAGGGGCGCGTCCAACTGGACGCCGACTGGAACGAATGGGTCGCGCAACTGGCGCGACGCCTGCAAGCCGGCTCGCTGGACACCTACGGCGGCAACGTGGTGCCGCGCATCACGCCGGACGGCTTTCGCATCGAAGCCGACGGCGGCGCCCTGAGCATCGGCCCGGGGCGCATCTACGTCGACGGCCTGCTGGCGGAAAACCACGGTGCGACGCCGGATGTCTGGGAGCCGCGCCTGGCCGAACTGACCGGCAGCCTGCCGCTGGACTACGCCGCCCAACCCTATTACCCCAACCCTCCGGAACTGCCCGACGGCGGCCCGCACCTGGTCTACGTGGACGTCTGGCAGCGCGAACTGAGCGCGGTGAACCTGCCCGGATTGGTGGAGAAAGCCGTCGGCGTGGACACCACCGGCCGCCTGCAGACGGTCTGGCAGGTCAAGCTGCTGGCCGATGTCGGCGACATCAGCTGCGCCACCAGCGACGACGAGATTCCCGGCTGGCTGGAGGCGACCGCGCCTTCGGCCGGCCGGCTGTCCACCGCCACCGGCGACCCCAGTTTCGAGCCGGACCCCTGCCAGGTACCGCCCGCCGCCGGTTATCGCGGGCTGGAGAATCAGCTCTACCGCGTCGAGGTGCACCAGGGTGGCGTGCTTGGCGAGGCCACCTTCAAATGGTCGCGGGACAACGCCAGCGTCGCCTCACGGGTAACCCACATCAACCCGGCGCGCGACCGCATTACCGTCGAGAGCATCGGCCGCGACGAGGTGCTGCGCTTCCACGATGGCGACTGGGTCGAAGTGACCGACGACTGGCTCGAACTGCACAACCTGCCCGGCCAGCTACGGCGGATTCGCGTCGCCGGCGGTGTGGACGAAACCGCGCGCACCCTGGAGTTCGACACCGACCTGGACCCCGGCCTGTTCCCCACCGACGCCCAGCAGGCCACCGAAGCGGCACGCAATACCCGCGTGCGCCGCTGGGACCAGTCCGGCCTGGTGCGCCGCGAGGATGGCACCGAGGTGCACAACCTGAATGCGCCGCTGGCCAGCGGCGAGATCACCATCCCGCCGGCGGGTACCCGCCTGTTCCTCGAACACGGCATCCTCGTCGAGTTCAGTCTCGACCCGGCCGGCGGCCAGTTCCACAGCGGCGATTACTGGGTATTCGCCGCCCGTAGCGTAGACGCCAGCATCGAACTGCTCGACCAGGCTCCGCCGCTGGGCATCCACCACCACTACGCGCGGCTGGCGGTGATCGACTTCCCCGACAACGAAACCGACTGCCGCATCCTGTGGCCGCCGCTGGCCGAAGGCGAAGGCTGCGACTGCAGCGTCTGCGTCAGTGCCGAAGGCCACAACAGCGGCAGCGCGACCCTGCAGCAGGCCATCGACTCGATCAAGGACAGCGGCGGCACTATCTGCCTGGGCATCGGCAGCTACAACATCGATACCCCGTTGAGCGTCGACGGTGCCCGCTCGCTGCGCATTCGTGGCCAGGGCTGGGCGACCCAGCTGGTCGGCAGCGAGCCGGCCACGGTGATGGAGATCAGCGCCAGCACCGGCGTCGCGCTGGAGAACCTCAGCGTCATCGGCTCCGCCACGCGCGCCGGCAGTACGCCGATGATCGACGTGCACAATTCCGTCGATCTGCGCATCGAACACGTCAACGTGCTCGGCCTCGCCGTGGGCGACGGCACCAGCGTCGGCATCGGCCTGTCCGGCTACCTCCTCGGCGCCAGCGTCAGCGACTGCGCCCTGGTGGCCGAGCGCGGTATCGCCGTGGTCGAGGCCGACCAGCAGAGCTACCTGCTGACCGGCGAGCTGCGCGTAGCCCGCAGCCTGTTCTTCTGCAGCCAGCGCGCCGTCGATTTCGAGGGCACCTGCCTGCATTACGGCAACACCCGCCTCGGCGAAAACCTCATGTTCAACGGCGAGCAGACGGCCATCGTCGCCACCGGCGCGGTCCTGCCCGGCTCGCCATTCACGGTCGCGGACAACGTGATCTACACCAGCGGCGGCGGCATTCGCGCCGGAGTGGATGGGCTGCGCATCGAGAACAACGAGATTACCGGGCTTGGCGAGCGCAGCGGCGACGGTATCGTGCTGGAAGAAGGGTTGGACGCGGTGGCGCTGGACGATGTGCTGATCCAGGGCAACCGGCTGAAGGCCCTGCAGGGCAACGCCATGCTCGTCACCCATCGGCTGGAGAACGCGCGCATTGCCGATAACGTCATCGAGCGCATGGGGCTGGCGGCCCTGGCCATGGGCGAAGGCGGCGCGGCCGGGGTGCTGGCGTTCAGCGGCAACCGCTGCCGTCAGCTCGGGTTGGCCGCCAACAACGAAGCCAGTGCCTTTGCCGCCATCCAGTTGATCCGCGTCGAGCGTGGCGATTTGTGCGACAACCTCGTCGCCGATGTGGCCCGCGCCGCCATCGCCTCGCCGGCGGTGGACGCCCTGCGCGCAGTGGCGGTCGGCCAGTTGCGCATCGCCGGCAATCGCTTGTTCGCCATCGGCCCGGACCGCAGCGGCGGCGAGATCGCCGCGATCCATATCGTGCCGCCGTTCGACCGTGTGGCGATCGACGCCAACTTCGTCGACCGGCTCGGCGAAGGCGCCCAGCCGGGCACCGCGCCGATCGTCTGGCGCGCGATCCGCATCGCGCCCACGCAGGTCGGCGGCAGCGGCCATTTCACCACCGCCTATTTCGTCGGCGGCGCCGAGTCGGCCTATCTGCTCACCGCCAACCGTGCCTTCGCCGTGGCGCTGATTCCGGCCGGCCTGTCGATCCAGGGCAACCAGTTGCGCGCGCACCTGACCAGCGCGCCGCTCATTCTCTGCGGCGGGTTGGAGCACTGCCTGTTCGCCGCCAATCACTGTGAAGTTTTCGGCTTTGCCAGCGATGCGGTGCAATTGGGCGAGTTGCAAGCGCGCACGCTCAACGTCAGCAATAACCGCTTGAAAGGAGCCCGCAACATCGACACGTTGCGCCTGCACCCACAAATCGAGCGCGCCATCGTCATCGGCAACACCAGCACCGGCAACATCGATGTGTTCAGCGGTAGCACGGTGCCCCCGGATATTGCCCTGACCAACATCATCGGCGTCTAGGAGAAATACCATGGCCATCACCACCTTTCGCGGCGAAAAGAGCCTCGGGGACATCTCCAGCAAGCTGTTCGTGCGCCTCACGCCCAAACAGAAGGAAAAGGTCGAGGCGGCACTGCTCAAGGCCAATCCGCAACTTGGCGACATCGGCACACTGCGCGCCGGCACCATCCTCAAGGTGCCCGACCTACCGGAGCTACGCAGCAAGACCCGGCGCGCCCTGGAAAGCCCCGACCAACAGATCGTCGACCAGTTACGCGAGGACCTCGGCGCCTACGACAAACACCTCGCGGCCCGTACCGAAGCGGCCCAGGCGCAGGTCGCCGCAACCGCGGCGCTGCTCAAGGACAAGAACCTGATCCGCGCCATCGGTAACGATGCGACGCTGAAGCAGCTACTCGGCGAGATCGGCAAGAGCAACGACCAGCGTAAGCAGGATCTGAGCGAGCGGCGCAAGCGTTTTGGCACGGCGCTGGAGCGTCTGCTGAAGGATCTCGGCGGCCTGTGAGAAAGGTTCTTCGCATATTGTGGGGGAAAGGCTTCTGGAAACACCGGACTGGCAAGATTGTGTGGGAGTTTTCTGTGCCGGCTGGTTGGTGCGCTGGCTGATTGCTGTGTTTCGATGATGCTTCTGGTTTCGGCCCCCCGGCCGAGTCACTTTGTCGTGGTCAAGTTTTAGTGGACACCCGAATAGGGGATTTCAGGCGGTTGCCTTCTCGTACTCGACTGGAGG
>NZ_JBSKHQ010000031.1:0-43085 GCF_057128665.1 Zestomonas ipomoeae | reverse complement strand
GTTGCTGGTCTTGCCATGGTTCACCTCGTTAGAGTTTATCGCTTAACGGGGTGTCCACGATTGCTGGGCAAGATCATACATCTGCTCGGAACAGACGAGTTCTGCAGCGGGGCAAGGCCGATAACAATGATGATCTTCGCGATCGCTTGAACGCTTGGTCCCGCTGCGCGAACTACAGAATGGCCAGGGCAATGCCCAGTGACAGGCCGGATATACGAATGCAACCGCGCTGACGGCAGGATCGAAAAAAGCTGTCCTTACTGCTTGTGGATAGTAGTCCATATACATTGTTAGCAGCCTATGGCTGAGATGTGCGATTTGAAATTTTCAATTTGCGCAGTTGAGTCGAAGGCTGATTTAGGGAGGATGTTGAAAATCACATCGGAATGATAGAGGAGGAAAAGTTCTTTATTTTCCTTATATTTTGAAAAGTCTGACCATTTCATTTTTGCGTGACCGCTTGCATGGCTGAATTCGATGCCGCCTTCATCCCACAGTATCTCTGTGGGAGTGTGTAGCATCTTTTGTTGCTTATGGATTTTTTTGCAGCGCCACCTGAGAAATAGAAAAAAGTAAGATGTATACCAAATTAAAAATCCTGCGATACCTCCTGTGATGCTTAGTGTTGAAACCCCTGCTTGATCATGGAGGAAATATCCAAAAAACGAGAAGACCACCAAGATCACCAATATGCTCTTGATGTTGAATTTATAGTGGAGCCATTGAGATCTGAGGTAGTCTTTTTCAGATATTTTTATGGTTGCTTTGTTCATTTTTGATACCTGCTGACGAGGCTGTAGAAAAACTGAATGGCAAAATTCGCATCTGTGAGTCTGGCTGTTTTTTAGCAAAAAACAGAATCTCTCTTCGAGTCCAACTTATTCATCTCGCTCGACTCCTCCAGATTTTGCGTACAGCAAGGCTCTTGAATTAGCCTTAAAATTTTTCTACAACCTCAATGTTTGGTTAAGGGGCTAGCTTTAGCCCGTCCCAGTAAGCGAAGCGAACGATTTAACCAGTTGCCATAAAGCTGTACCCTTGAGTGGATTTAATACGCTCCGCACTATTCGGTATAATTCATGCCGATCTTTACTCTCGAATTATGTTTTGCTTGTCTGAATTTTGCCGCACTACCCCGGCAGAGTTGATTTTTATGGCGGAGCACTTGATGGAGTTGTTCGATAAATAGCTTACAGCTTGCGGGGAGAGTCCATATATGCTAGTTGGGTGTGTGGCCACTCGGTACATATATTGCCGCCACTGTTTGCCGCCAGAAACTGCGCGCCTTCACGGACAAGTGAAGAAGACGTAGACGAAATCTTTAGCACCAACGGACTTGCTGAAACTTGGTCTATATCCAGGCGCTCGCTCTTTGCGGAGCGACGTATGATTGTAAGCTCCGTCCATTGATTATCGTTAGGGTGCCGACTATTACCATCAGAGTCAAAGTCTTCCTTGCCCCACAGGTAATGAGCGACAGCTGGAAACGGTGGCCTTGAGCCAGGCTTTATAAGGTAGAGCGAAAATTTTTCTTCCATATACCTAACATTGCTTAAGAGGCCGGCTTTAGACGGCCCCAGTGAGAGAGCGAACGGTTTGACCATTTGTTATGATTTATCGGAGGATGGATAGGCTTGCGTCCTAAAGTAGCGGGAAAATAAATAAATTATTATAAGTATTATGTGGAGAGGGTAGAGGTTCTTGAATAATTCTGTGTCGAATTTTTCTTCAGTATTTTTCATGATAAATATTGGGATAGCCAGAACTGAAACAGTAAAAAACAAAGTTAGTATTCTGAAAATTCTTACTACCTGAAGCTCTGTCTTGCCTCGCTGAAGATAAAATAATGCTTCAAAGCCAAGATAGGTATAAACAGTGCTGGTGATGTATATAAAAAACATGGCTGGCATAACATTATCTCATGACTGGATCATAACTATAATTAGACGTCAACTGACGTATAAGACACTGGAAGCGTCTGACGGATAAAATCCCTTTGTCATTGTTGCTCCCTCTGTCTAAACCGAGTGTTTTCGCAGGATGCCGACCGTATAAGGGGTTATACGCCATGTGCTGTGTAGGGAATATTATGCTTACTGAAGGACAGTAGCCGATCAGGTGGCGATCTGTCATCTGAAGAAGTTTTCCTACGTTTCGGCAAGGGACGTGGGCAGCGTTGGGTCTTTTCTGGCCGCTCCTGGCGGATTTCAGCCGCTCTCTGCAATAACCACATCAATACGTCGGGTTGGACGTCGGTCATGCATGCAACTGCCTGGTAATCGGCCGCGCAACGCGGCGGCGCGAACTGCTTGTCCTCTTTGCATGCCGGAACTCCCCTGCCCGCCCCTCTGTCGGTATTTCCAGAAGCAGCCGCAAGGCTGCGTCGCGTCGGGCTTGGTTGGCGCGCATCCTGCGAACTCACCTGGGAACCTCCGTCGATGGAACACCAAGGCGAATATATGCGTAAGGACGCCATGCAGTCCGATATGAGCATGGACCAGCACATGCAGATGATGGAGCGGCGGCACATGGCGACGCTCTGGTGCCACTTCGTCAATATGCTGCTGGGCATCTGGCTGCTCAGTGCGCCGTTCATGTTCGGCTACTTGACCATCGGCCCGGATGATTTCGATCTGGCGCGGGTCGCCGCCGAGCGTTCGATTCCTCCCGTGGAAACGCGGGCTCTGATGATGACCTGGAGCGATGTGATCAGCGGGGCGCTGATCGTGCTGTTTGCCTTTCTGTCACTCAAGCGCCTGAGTTGGGCGCAGTGGGCCAACGCGGTGATGGGGTTGTGGGCGATGAGTGCGCCGCTGGTGTTCTGGACGCCTTCTCCCGCCGGCTACAGCAACGGCCTGTTGGTCGGTGGCTTCGTCATCGCCTTTTCCGTGCTGGTACCGATGATGCCGGGCATGAGCATGTCCGGGATGATGCAGAAGGCCTCGGTTCCCCCAGGCTGGGACTACAATCCGTCGACTTGGCTGCAGCGCATGCCGATTGCCGTGCTGGCGGTGATCGGCATCCTGTTGGCTCGCTATCTGACGGCCTATCAACTGGGCCACACCGCCAGCGCCTGGGACCCGTTCTTCGGCACCCGGCCCAACGGCACCGAGACCATCATCACCTCGAGCATGTCCAAGGCCTGGCCGGTGCCGGACGCGGGCGTTGGGGTGGTCGCTTATATGCTGGAGTTGCTGATGGCGGTCATGGGCGATGCGCGTCGCTGGCGCACCATGCCCTGGATGGTGGCGGGCTTCGGTATCGTGGTGGTGCCGTTGGGCGCGGTGAGTATCTTCTTCATCATCGCCCAGCCGATCTTCATCGGTACCTGGTGCACCCTGTGCCTGCTCCAGGCCCTGGCGATGCTGGTGATGATGCCCTACGCCCTCGACGAGCTGGTGGCCATGGGGCAGTTTCTCAAGGATGCGCTGCGCCGCGGTAAGCCGTTCTGGCGCAGTTTCTTCATGGGCGATGCGATGGACGGCGCGCGGGAGGACCAGACTCCGGAATTCGAAGGCAGCGTCCGCCACATGACCTTCAAGGGGCTGTTCGGCGTCAACCTGCCCTGGAACCTGGTGCTGACCTGCGTCATCGGCGTGTGGCTGATGTGTACTCGCCTGATCTATGGCACCGAGGGGGTCATGGCCGACAGTGACCACTTGATGGGCTCATTGCTGATCACCATCGCGGTGCTGGCGATGGCGGAAGTCGCACGTCCCCTGCGCTGGCTCAACATTGCGATTGGTGTATGGCTGCTGGCGTCGCCCTGGGTACTGGACGGCGCCAGCGGCGGCGCGGCTATCGGGAGTGTGATCGTCGGTGTGCTGGCGATTCTGCTGAGTCTGCCGAAGGGGCCGATCCGTCACCGTTATGCCGGCTGGAACCAACTGCTGCGTTGATCGCCGGTTCGTGTGCCGGGCCGCAACTGGAGCAGTGGCGCAGGCGTAGCGCCGAGTTGATCAGGCCGATATGGGAAAAGGCCTGGGGAGTGTTGCCCAGGTGCTCGCCGCTCCAGGGGTCCAGTTCTTCCCCATAGAGCCCGTGCTCGCCCCGCAGGCTGAGCAGCTTTTCGTACATCGACTGGGCTTCGCTGTGCCGGCCGGACATGACCAGCGCTTCGACCAGCCAAAAATTGCAGATGACGAAGGCACCCTCCTCTCCCGCCAAGCCGTCGGGGTCGCTCGGATGGTAGCGGCGGATCAAGCCGTGTGGCCCTACGCTCAAGCTGCGGCGCACCGCGTCGACAGTGTTCCTGAACAACGCGCTGCGGCCATCGATGAAACCCGGCCGGGCCAGTAGCAGCAGGCTGGCGTCCAGGGTTTCTTCTTCATAGGCGCGCACGAAGTGCTTGCCGTCCCGACTGATGCCCCGGCGCAACACCTGTTCGCGCAGCGTGGCGCTTTCCCGTTCCCAGGCTTCGGCATCGCCTTCCAGCCCGTGCCGGCGTAGCAGCCATAGCGCGCGCTGCATGCCGGCCCAGGCCATCACCTTGGAGTGCACGTAGTGCCGGGGCGGGCCGCGCACCTCCCAGATGCCGCTGTCGGGCTCCTGCCAGTTGGCGGCGATGAAATCGGCGGCCTGCCGCATGTGCATCCAGTGTCGATGCATGGTGTCGTCGGCCATGCTGTCGCAGATGCGCACGCATTCGAGCAGTTCGCCGTAGATGTCCAGCTGTAGTTGGTCCTTGGCCGCATTGCCGACCCGCACAGGTCTCGACCCGCGATAGCCATGGGCCTGGTCGATGATGTATTCCTGCTTGGTCAGCGCGCCGTCCAGGTCATAGAGGACCTGCAGCGGCGTGCCATGGCGTTCGATGGTCGCCTGCATCCACTCGGCCCAGCGGTGGGCCTCCTGGCGGCAACCAAGGGCGAACAGCGCTCCCAGGGTGAGGCCGGCGTCGCGGAACCAGGTATAGCGATAGTCCCAGTTGCGAATGCCGCCGATGGTTTCCGGCAAGGAAGTGGTGCCGGCCGCTACCACAGCGCCGGTTTCGTGGTGGATCAGCAGCTTGAGGGAAATCGCGCTGCGCACCACCTCCTGCCGGTAGCGACCGCGCCAGTGCAGCGCCCCACTCCATTGGCGCCAGGCTTCGATGGTGGCGGCGCAGCGTCGGTCGACCGAGGCCAGCGGCGGCAGGTCATGCAGATCGCCGTCGACCAAGTCGACGCTCAGGCAGATGGCCTGGCGCTCGCCGGCCGCTACGCTGAAGCGTGCGCGCCACCCCAGGTGATCCTGAGCCAGGGGGCAGCCGGCTTGCAGGGCCAGCCGCTGTTCGCCGGCCTGCAGGCGCAAGGCACCGTCCGTTGCCTGGGCGGTGGTCATCGTGCGACCGAAGTCGGCGCTGGGCAGGAATAGGAGTTCGAAGTCGACGCTGCCGCGAACACCTTCGATCGACCACAGCAGGCACTGCCGATCACCCGATACGGGCCACTCCATGCACAGCCTGGCCCTCGCCTCGCCCTGCTGGTCCTGCCAGGCAAGATCGAGCACTGCCGTTTCGTCGCGATAGGCCATGCGGCACTGGCTGGCCGTAACCGGCCGGACATGCAGCCGACCGCCGCGTTGACGATCCAGCAATGGCCAGATCAGCGGCGGACAATCGAATCGCCGTGGGCAGAACCACTCGATTGCGCCGTCGGGCCCGACCAGTGCGAGCGAGCAACCGTCTCCGATTGCCGCCAGCGAGCCAATGGGTGGGAAGCCGTCCTGGTAATTTGTCTCCGTATCGGTCACTACTGCCCCCGTGTCGTCGCGTACTGGTTCTTTTGAGTACGCGTTGCGCCTTTATTTCCGCAACGGGGCAGAACTCACTCCCAGGCCAGCAGCCAACCGCCGGCGGTGACCTGGCCCTGGTCGACGGCGAGGATCAGTTGGTCATGCTCGCCGCGCCAGTGATAGGCCCACAGCTCGCCCGCCGGCTGCCCCTGCCACTCGGTCTGTTGCAGCACCCTGGAGTGCTTGCTCGCCGGGGCGGGCCAGATGCGGTCGGGTTCGCCGAGCAAGGCCAGGGCCGTTTTCGCATCGTGGGAGCCCAGCAGGATGTGCGAAAGCAATCGCTGCATCAGCAGGTGCTTCTTGCCATGCCATTTGTCCACGTCGTCGTTCCAGGTTCCACCGGAGAAGTGGCCCTGGGTTGCTCGCAGTATCTGGAACTCCTGGGCCATGGCCACCTCGTCCTCTTCGGCAGCCATCGGCTCGTCGGCCAGAACGTGCGTTGCCGCAAAAAACAGCGAAATCAAAAAATATAAAACGCACCCAAATAGCGCGGCGCGTTTCGAATGCGCCCAATAACGGTGACGGTTGTGCATATTCGTACACTCCATGTCCTGCGAATAATCAAACTAAAGTTAGGGGACGACAAAGGAAACAATTCATGTCGCTCGTCGGAATGTCGGAATCGAGAACAAACTTGTCGCAATAAGATCAGAGCCGCCAAGCGTGCGGCAGAGTGCCAGTTTTTGGCATTTTGATATTGCATTGTAAGGGAGTCAATTTAGCTGTTTGACAGATATTGAAGCGCTCTCTACTTTCATTTTTCCCTCGCTGTTTTCCTGCGATACCTGCGGGCCGCCTGGCCGGCAGGCACTCTAGGGATGATCGTTGCGGCCGGGGATTTCATTCTGTCGTACCCACCGGCGCTCCTCACAAGGGCAGGCGCCATAGTCGCGCATCCTTTATTCCGGATGTTCGTCAGGAATAATATCCGTTACAAGGAATCGGAAATGAAATTTACAAAAAAAGCATTACCCTTCACGGCACTCCTGGCCTGTTCCCTGGTAACTACCCCGCTTCTCGCCAATACCAATAAAGCTCAAGAAAACTTCATGTTGCTTGAGCAAGAGAAAGCGGCGGATACCGTCTACAAGGCCTACTTTCCGAGCCTGGATATCGCTCGCAAGGCGGCCATCAGTTTCCATGAACAAATGTTGGAGTCGCACTACGACGACGGCTACCTGATCATGGAGCTTACCGCCGAGGAGATGGACAAGCTCCAAGTCTTCGGCTTTACCTTCGCGCCGGCCACCGAGTTCATCGCCAAGCGCAACGAGGTCCTGACGAAAATCCAGAACAAGATGCTCAGCGCCCAGTCCAGCAGCGGCGCGGCGACCATGATGTCGGACGTGAGCATTGCCAGCATCCCGGGTTATTCCTGCTACGAGACGGTGGAAGAATCCTTCGCCGTCGCCTCCGGCATGGCCACAAGCCATCCGAACATCGCCGAGTGGATCGATATCGGTAATTCCTGGGAGAAGACCCAGGGGCTGGGCGGCTACGACATGCGCGTGCTGAAGCTGACCAACAAGTCGATTGGCGGCACCAAGCCAAAGCTGTTCATCAACAGTGCCATCCACGCCCGTGAGTACACCACCGCGGCCCTGACCCTTGAGTTCGCTCGCTGGCTGGTGAACGGCTACGGCACCGATGCCGACGCCACCTGGATTCTCGATAACCACGAAGTGCACATCCTGCTGCAGACCAACCCGGACGGCCGCAAGAAGGCCGAGACCGGCCTGTCCTGGCGCAAGAACACCAACCAGAACTACTGCGGCGCCAACAGCAACAGCCGTGGCGCGGACCTCAACCGCAACTTCACCTTCGGCTGGAACAGCACCAACGGCCAAGGCTCCAGCGGCAGCCAGTGCAACGACACCTATCGCGGCCCGGTCGCCGGTTCCGAGCCGGAGATCCAGGCGCTGGAGAACTACGTGCGCAGCATCTTCCCGGACCGTCGCGGCCCCGGCAAGAATGACGCGGCTCCCAGCGACACCAGCGGCATCCACCTGGACATCCACAGCTACAGCGAACTGGTGCTGTGGCCCTGGGGCGATACCAGCCAGGTAGCGCCCAACGGTCCGGCGATGCAGACCCTGGGTCGCAAGTTCGCCTTCTTCAATGGCTATACCCCGCAACAGTCCATCGGCCTCTACCCCACCGACGGCACCAGCGACGGCATCAGCTATGGCGAGCTGGGCGTGGCAGCTTTCACCTTCGAGCTGGGCACCCAGTTCTTCCAGAGCTGCTCGACCTACCAGAACAAGATCAAGCCGGAAAACCTGCAGGCGCTGATCTACGCCGCCAAGGTGGTACGCACGCCGTACATCACTCCGGCCGGCCCGGATGTCACCAGCGTCAGCCTGAGCTCCGGCGCCGGCGTACCGGCTGGAACCCAGGTCACCCTGAGTGCCAGCACCACCGATACCCGCTTCAGCAGCAAGAACGGTACCGAGTCGACGCAGAACATCGCCGAAGCGGAGTACTACATCGACAAGGCACCCTGGGAGTCCGGTGCCGTGGCGATTCCGCTGCAGGCCCAGGATGGCAGCTTCAACAGCAAGACCGAAGCGCTGACCGGGACCGTGTATACCGACGGTCTGTCGGAGGGCAAGCACATGGTCTACGTGCGTAGCCGCGATGCTTCCGGGGCCTGGGGTGCGGTATCCGCCGCCTTCCTGGAGATCGACGAGGACGGCGGCACTCCGCCGACCAGCTACTGCGATGCCGCCAGCAGCAACGCCAGCGAGGAATGGATCGCCAAGGTTACCCTCGGCAGCTCCAGCAAGACCTCCGGCTCCAGCCGCTACTCCGACTTCACCAGCGTCACCGCGCCGGTGGTCCGTGGCAACAACAGCCTGAGCCTGATGCCGCAGTTCTCCGGCAGCTCCTACAACGAGTACTGGAAAGTCTGGATCGATCTGAACAAGGACGGCGACTTCAATGACGCCGGCGAGGAAGTGTTCAGCTCCGGTCGCGCCTTGTCGACCACGGTGAACGGCACACTGGTCGTTCCCGCCAGTGCCCCCACCGGCAAGACCCGCATGCGCGTAGCGATGCGCTACAACAGCGCGCCGACCGCCTGCGGTACCTTCAACTACGGCGAAGTGGAGGACTACTCGGTCGACATCCGCTAATCCAGCGCGGGGATTCGAGCGGCCATCGTCGCCAGCTGTAACGCGGAGCTTGTATCCGAGTCAGTTGGTTGCATCGGAGATGGCCGTTCGATTGCTCCCTTCTGGCCCTTGCACGGCGCCCCTTGTGGGCGCCGTTTTTTTGTCTGTTCGCGGCCTCTGTGCGCCCAGGGCCAAGACGATTTTTGCTCTGACTCACGAGGTTGGGCCGGGACTGGCTTTGAGCGAAGTCCAACAAGGGCGCGCAGCGCCCCGGAGAGTCCTGGTGTTGAAGCGGCGCCCCTGTTGCGCTTCGTCGCGGCGTTTTGAAAACTGACCCGTCGAGTATCAAGAAGCCCTGCGGTGAACTTCGTTCACCGGCAGTAGCCGGGCCGGTGATTGGCGACCGGCATGCCAATTTGATTACCATGCCTGACTTTCACCGACCGGACCGCCTTATGGAAAGCAAGACCGCCCGCCTTACCGTTCTGATCGACCCGGTAAAGAAAAAGGCCTTCGAAGAACTCTGCGCCAGCCAGGACCTGACGCCCTCGCAGGTGGTCCGCCAGCTGATCCGCGACTACCTGGAACAGCACGGCGTCAGCTACGCGACCCAGAGCAAGCCGCCGATTTCCGGTCAATGACCAACCTGCCCGGTGCCCACCTGCCGGGCTGCATGCCTTGTCTCGTCAACGTTGTGCCGGGCTGGCCAGGGCCTCCGCCAGGTCGGCGTGCAGGTTCTGCTGGCCGACCAGTGCAACCAGCCCGGCTTTCTCCAGCTTCGACCGTACCCGTGGCGAGGCTTCGCAGAGCTTGACCCGCACGTTGCGCTTTTGCAGGTGCTCGATGGCCTCTTCCAGGGTCTGCAGGCCGGTAATGTCCATGAATGGCACCCGCTTGAGGCGAATCACCAGCAGGTGCGGGTCGCTGTGGGTCTGTGCCAGGGCGCGTTCGAGGCTCTCCACGGCGCCGAAGAACAGCGGCCCCTCGATGCTGTAGACCAGCACGCCGGGGTCCTGGTGGGTCTGCCCGCCCTGCTTCAGCTCCGCCTCCAGTTCGCGGCCGAGCACCTGCTGTACTTCCACCGAATCCGCCATGCGCCGCACGAAGTGCAGCATGGCCAGGATCACACCGATATTCACCGCCATCACCAGATCGCTGAACACCGTGAGGCTGAAGGTGATCAGCAGGATCGCCACGTCCGCCCGAGGCGCCCGTCGCAGCATGCGCAGCACGTGCGGCAGTTCGCTCATGTTGTAGGCCACCACGAACAGGATCGCCGCAAGGGTCGCTAGAGGGATGTTTTCCGCCAGCGGTGCGAGGAACAGAATGATCAGCAACAGCGTGAGCGCATGCACCACGCCCGCCAGCGGGCTGGTGGCGCCATTGCGAATGTTGGTGGCGGTGCGTGCGATCGCCCCGGTGGCGGCGAACCCGCCGAACAACGGCGTGGCCAGGTTGGCTATGCCCTGGCCGATCAGCTCCTGGTTCGAGTTGTGCCGGGTGCCGGCCATGCCATCGGCCACCACGGCCGACAGCAGCGACTCGATGGCCCCCAGCATGGCGATGGCGAATGCCGGGCCGATCAACTCGACCACCCGCGTCAGGGTGATTTCCGGCAGGCTCGGTAGTGGAAGCCCCCGCGGAATGCCGCCGAACGCGCTGCCGATGGTGGCGATGCCGTCGAACTGCAGCAGCGACTGCAGCACGGTGGCGACCACCATGGCCAGCAGCGGCCCCGGCACTTTGCGCAGACCCGGCAGCTTCGGTCCGAGCAGCACCAGGGCCAGGCTGCCTAGAGCCAGCAAGGTGGTCGTCGGGTGCAGGTGCGGCAGGCTGAGCAGCAGGTGCCAGAGTTTCTGGTGGAAGTGTTCGCCGCTGGCCCTGGGTAAGCCGAAGAAGTCTTGCCACTGGCTGACGAAGATGATCACGCCGATGCCGGCGGTGAAGCCGACGATCACCGGCGCCGGGATGAACTTGATCACCGAACCCAGGCGCGCCATGCCGAGCAATACCAGCATGCCGCCGGCCATCAGCGTGGCGATCTGCAGTCCCTCGATGCCATGTTCGGCCGTCACCCCGGCGAGGATCACGATGAAGGCCCCCGTCGGCCCGGCGATCTGCAGACGGCTGCCGCCGAGCAGGGAGACCAGCAACCCGCCGATGATGGCGGTGTAGATGCCTTGCTCCGGCTTCGCTCCCGAGGCGATGGCAAATGCCATGGCCAGTGGCAACGCCACGACGCCGACGATGGTGCCCGATACCAGATTGCCGACCCAGTGCTCGCGGCGCAGCAGGCCCGCCTTCCACGCTTCTCGTATCGCGATCACCGCAGCCTCCGATCGGATATGTGCATACCATTAACATATGATGTTAATTTGTTGGCTTTCAAGCAACCGCCGGTGCGTTGGCGTCCGGCGTTGCAAGCGAACGGAGACCGGCCATGCGGCGCGACGAAATCAGGACCAGGCACGCGGAAGGCAGCCTGTTCACTACCCATGTGATGCAGAACCCCGCCAACACCAAGGAATGGATCGTGCTGTTCAAACAGAACAGCGGACAGAGCTACTTCCTGATCGATGCGGCCGACGAAGTGGAAACCTTTGCGCTGCTGGATGAGGCGATCGAAGTCCTGCGCCAGCTCGGCATCAAGCAGGCGGAAGTGCATTTCTGAGTGCCCGGTTTTTCGCCGGGCCGTTCTCTGTACGGCTGGGGTACCCAGTGGCCGGCCCTGCGCCGACTGCGCTCTGTGGGTCCCAGCGCAAGCATTGCCAAGGAGACTCTCATGCCGGCAGGCGGTGCCCTGTTGCCAACTAGGAAGCCGGCTTCACCGCCAGGATGCTGCACGGCGCCTGGTTCAGCACGTACTCGGTGGTGCTGCCGATCAGCCGTTCCAGCCCCTTGCGTTGCACGGTGCCCATCACCATCACATCGGCCTGGCTCTCCACGGCGAAGTCGCTGAGCGCCTTGATCGGTGGCCCCATGATGAAATGTCGACGCTCGCCGGGCACGCCAAAGCGATCGGCCAGGACGATGAAGGAGTGGTGCAGCGCGCTGCGCAGCTCCTCCACCAGGTTCGGCGCAGCACCCACGGAGCCGGCGATGGGGTCCGCCAGGTAGCCCGGCGACAGGTCGTAGGCATGCAGCAGGTGCAGCTCCGCGTTGCATTGCAACGCTAGCCCGTTGGCTGCCTCGATGATGCGCTCGTTGAGCTGCGCATCGCTGGTTTCCGGACGCGACGGGTCGACCGCGGCGATGATCTTGCGTGGCAGGGCCCGGCCTTCCTCGCCGACCAGATGCACGGGCACCGGACATTCGCGCAGCAGGTGCCAGTCCAGCGGTGTGATGAAGGCACGCTTGAGCAGCGGCTCGTGCTGGATGTCCTTGATCAGCAGGTCCGGCTGCATTTCTTTCACATGCAGGAGAATTTCCTCCAGCGTCTCGCGACTCCAGACCACCTCGGTGGTTACCGGGATGTCCTTGCTGCGCAGCAATGCCGCTTCGTCCTGCAGCCAGACGCGGTACTCGTCCAGATAGCGCTCGCGGGTCTGCTCCTGGATGCTCTCGTCGAGAAAGCGCAAGGTGGCGAACGGTTCGACAAAGGCGGCGATGTGCAGCGCAGCGCCGCTGGCCTGGGCCAGCGCGGCGGCCCGTTGCATGGCCGGCGAATGACGCTTGGCCGGATCGGCGATCAGAAGCAGGCGTTGGTATTGACTCATGGGCACCTCCAAGGGCGTTGGGTAGGACGCACCGGCTGCTGACCGCATCCCTAGCAGTTTCCGACATCCTGTTGAGACTGCGTCTGGCGCGTTCCTATCGCATTGATTTACATCAACCCAACTGTCGCCAGGGATCATGTCCTTGAAACCGGCCGCCAAGCAGGCGAGTCTGCACGGGCGCGGAATGCCCAACCGGGTACCGCCCCACTACCCTGCCCAAGGAGCTTGCCCGCATGACCACCGACATCCCCCTGCTTTTCGCCCTAGACGGCAGCCAGGGCTACGCCAGCCGGGTCGCCCGGCGGCTTGGCCTGGAGCTGGCCCGGCATGAGGAGCGCCGGTTCGAGGATGGCGAGCACAAGAGCCGTGCGCTGGACTCGGTCAATGGGCGGCGGGTGGTGGTCTTCCATGGCCTGTATGGCGATGCCGGGCAGAGCGTCAACGACAAGCTGTGCACCCTGCTGTTCTTCTGCGGCGCGTTGAAGGATGCCGGCGCCCGCCAGGTGCAGGTGGTCTCGCCCTATCTGTGCTATGCCCGCAAGGAACGCCGCACGGAATTCCAGGACCCGATCATCAGCCGCTATGTCGCCAGCCTTTTCGAAGCCTGTGGCGTCGACCGGCTGTTGACTCTGGAGGTGCACAACGTCGCGGCCTTCGACAACGCGTTCCGCATCCCGACCCGGCAACTGGAGTGTGCCGGTGTCTTCGCCAAGTACTTCGCCGGTCTGTTGGGCGATGCCGAGGTGGTCGCGGTGTCTCCTGACGCCGGCGGGACCAAGCGCGCCGAGCACTTTCGCCGCGAACTGCAGAGCCGTCTCGGCCGACCGGTCGGCAGTGCCTTCGTGGAGAAGTACCGGAGCAACGAGACGCTGACCGGCGGCACGCTGGTGGGCGATGTGCGCGGCAAGACGGTCGTGATCTTCGATGACCTGATCAGCACCGGCGGTACCCTGTTGCGCGCAGGCGAGGCCTGCCAGGCGGGCGGCGCCACGCGGCTGTTCGCCGCCGCTGCCCACGGCCTGTTCACCGGCGGCAGCGAGTTGCTCGAAAGCAGCGTCTTCGAACGCCTGGTGGTCTGCGACAGCGTGCCGCCGTTTCGGATCGAGCCGGCCCTCGCCGCTCGTCGGCTGCAGGTGCTCGACTCCAGCACCCTGGTCGCCGACCACCTGGCCGAGGAGCATGGCCTGGCGCGGCTCGGCGGAACCGAGTAGGCGCGACCGGCTATCCCTTGCGAGCCGGTGAGCTGATCGCCGCGACGAGACTGCACCGCAACGGGGCCGCCGCGATCATCCCAAGGAGCTGAACCATGGAGCCAAGACCAGCCGGCGAGCGCTATTGCCTGTACGACACCGCGGAACTCGATGCCATCATCGACGCCATGGCGCAGCGAGTCGCCGCGCTGCTGCCTCCACGGAACGCCGTGCTGGTCGGCGTCCTGCGTCGCGGCGAGCCCCTGGCGCGCATGCTGCAGCAGCGGCTCGCTCAGCGCACCGGTTTGCCCGAGCTGCCGCTCCATGCAGCGCTACGCCGATGACCTGAGCCTCCTTCACGCGCAGACGGCGCTCACCGAAAGTCCCGAACTGGCCGCGCTGGACCTCGCCAATACTGTCCTGCTGGTAGTGGACGACGTGCTCTACGAAGGTCGTTCGCTTCTACGCACCTGTGCCTACCTGGCATGCCTCGGCGCCCGCGAAGTGCGCACTGCGGTGCTGGTGGATCGCTGCATTGCCAGGCAGCCGATACGGGCCGACGTCGTCGGCATTCACGTGCAGGCGGCCCCCGGCGACATCATCGAATGCAACGTGCCGCCCTACGAGGAGCATTTCCGAGTCGAGGTGGTACGCAGGGGGCCGCCCCTGCCCAGTTCATGAGCCGACCACCGGCAAGGCGGCCCGAAGAGTTCGGTCTACCCTCTCCCTTGTTGGCAGCCGGTTGCCAAGCGAGGCCCGCTGCGATCCCCTATTTCCTCGACCGTCCCTGGGACAAGGAAGGCTGTCATGTTGGTACTGACCCGCCGTATCGGCGAAACCCTGACCATTGGCGAAAACATCAAGATGAAGATGGTGGCGATCAAGGGTCGGCAGGTGCGCGTCGGCATCGACGCGCCCATCAGCGTAGCGATCCATCGCCAGGAGCAGTTCGAGGCTGTCCAGGCCCCCATCGACCTGGTCGAGGAAGCCCCGGCCTGATCACGTCTTGTCGTCCGAGCCGTGCAGGTCGCGGGGTTGCAGGTGGCGGCGTCGACGGGGTGCTCCTCCTCGGTCAGCAGGTCGAACAGCACGCTTGCCAGGCCGCGCTCTGCGAAGTTGCAAGCGTCGTCCAGGGAAAGCTCATTGCGGTTTGCATGCCGGCCGTCCCTCCTCGCGTTGCCAGGCCTGGTGCAGCAGGGCCAGGACTTCCTGGTCGCTGGTCTGCGAAAAGTCCAGGTACCAGCGGCCGATGGCCATCAGGCGTTCCGGCACCAACGGGCAGACGATCCGGTCGACCCGCGTGCGCAGGGCTTCGAGGGTTTCCGACGCGCCGACCGGCACCGCGACGACGATGCATGCCGGTTCCTGCTGGCGCACGGCGGCGACGGCGGCCTGCATGGTGGCGCCGGTGGCCAGACCATCGTCGACCAGGATCACCTGCGTGCCGCGCAGCGCGGGTGGTGGCCGATCGCCGCGGTAGGCGTGGTCCCGACGCTGCAGTTCGCGCAGCTCCCGTTCGGCGACCGCCTCGATTTCCTCCTGCCGGATTCCCTGGAAGGCCACCACATCGGCGTTCATCACCCGCACGCCGCCACTGGCGATGGCGCCCATGGCCAGCTCCGAATAACCGGGCAAGCCGAGCTTGCGGACCAGCATCAGGTCCAACGGCAGTTCCAGTTCGGTAGCGATCTCGAAGGCGACCGGCACACCGCCACGCGGCAGCGCCAGCACGACCGTGTCGCTGCGCCGCCGGTAGTCGGCCAGCAACCGTGCCAGGGCCTGGCCAGCGGCCGTTCGGTCTTGGATCGGCACATCCAGGGAGTCTTGTTCACGCATAGGCAGACCTCGGATGAAAGAAGTACTGCAGGATTTTTTTGCCACGGTCCTGACCCTGAGTGACATTCGCGCAACCAGTTCCCGGCGTCGACCAGGCGAGTTAGATCGCTTTGCTCTACCCCGGCCCAAACCCTGTATATCGCCAGGCCAGGCGGGCAATCGGCGGCGCGTTGATGAGGATCAAGACCGCCAAGCGCCATCTCCCCTACAAGGGAAACGGTCCTTTCGCAGTCGCTACCGGGAGCACGCCATGGAAAAGAAGCATCAATGGAACCTTTGGTACTTCGTCATCGCCTTCAGCGTGCTGGCGCTGGCCCAGGAGTGGTGGACGGCGCGCAGCAGCGTCGAGCCGATCCCCTATAGCGAATTCCTGCGTCTGCTCAAGGAAGACCAGGTCAGCGACCTGCGCGTCGAGCAGCAGCGTATCAGCGGCACGCTGTCCGAACCGATCCGGGGCCGCAACCGGTTCACCACGGAGCGGGTCGATCCGCTGCTGGCCAACGAACTGGCGCAGTCGGGCGCGAGCTTCACCGGAGTGCGGGAGAACACCGTGCTGGCCAGCATTCTCGGCTGGGTGTTGCCGTTCATCCTGATCTTCGCGCTGTGGAGCCTGTTTTTCCGCGGCTTGGCGGAGAAGCAGGGACTCGGCGGGCTGGTCAATGTGGGCAGGTCCAAGGCCAAGGTGTTCGTTCAGCGCGATACCGGAGTCACCTTCGCCGACGTCGCCGGCATCGACGAAGCCAAGGCCGAACTCGAAGAGGTGGTGTCCTTCCTCAAGGACCAGCCCAAGTACAGCCGGCTCGGCGCCCGCATACCCAAGGGCATCCTGCTGGTCGGCCCGCCCGGTACCGGCAAGACCCTGGTGGCCAAAGCCGTCGCCGGCGAGGCCGGTGTGCCCTTCTTCTCCATTTCCGGTTCGGAGTTCGTCGAGATGTTCGTTGGCGTCGGCGCCGCTCGGGTGCGGGACCTGTTCGAGCAGGCGCGCAAGGCGGCGCCGTGCATCATCTTCATCGACGAACTGGACGCACTGGGCAAGATGCGCGGCGTCGGCGCCTTCGGTGGCAACGACGAAAAGGAACAGACCCTCAACCAGTTGCTCGCCGAACTGGATGGCTTCGATCCCCGCGAGGGCGTGGTGCTGCTGGCGGCCACCAACCGGCCGGAAATCCTCGACCCGGCCCTGATGCGCGCCGGCCGCTTCGACCGCCAGGTGGTCATCGACCGGCCGGATCGCCGTGGCCGGGCGGCCATCCTGCGCGTGCACCTCAAGCGCATCAACGCCAGCGCCGATATCGACTGCGAGAGGATCGCCGCCATCTCCACCGGTTTCACCGGTGCGGACCTGGCCAATCTGGTCAACGAGGCTGCCATCGCTGCGACCCGCCGTGGCGCCGAGTCGGTGAGCCTGGATGACTTCACCACGGCGGTCGAGCGCATTGTCGCCGGGTCGGAGCGCAAGGGGCACCTGTTGCAGCCCCATGAGCGCCAGGTGGTCGCCTACCATGAAATGGGCCATGCGCTGGCCGCCTCCTGCCTGCCGGGCATGGACCCGGTGCACAAGGTATCGATTGTCCCCCGCTCCATCGGCGCCCTGGGCTACACCCTGCAGCGGCCGACCGAGGACCGCTTCTTGATCGGCACCCAGGAGCTGAAGGACCGCATGGTGGTCCTGCTGGCTGGCCGTGCCGCCGAGCAACTGGTATTCGGCGAGATCTCCACCGGCGCCGCCGACGACCTGGCCAAGGTCACCGATATCGCCCGGCAACTGGTGACGCGTTTCGGCATGAGCGAGCAACTGGGCCAGGCGGTATTGGAACGACAGAGCGCCAGCTACCTGGGCGACCATGCCATCGGCGTGCGCGAGAAGGACTATTCCGAGCAGACGGCGCGGGAAATCGACCTTTGCGTCAGGGAACTGATCGAACACGCATACCAGCGGGCCAAGGCTCTGCTGAGTGCTCGTCGCGCCGAGCTGGACCAGGGTGCCGGCCTGCTGCTGGAAAAGGAAACCATCACCCCCGAGGAGTTCCCGCCGCTGGGCACGGCCCCCAGCGGCCCGCCCCCTATGGCCGCGTCGCTGGCCGCGGCGCGCTGATACCGTCCGGCAGTGGCGGGAAACCTCCTCGGGACGCTCCGGTCCGTTGCTGTACGGCGTGGCAAAAGCCATGCGCCAAGCATCGACGAAAACCGGAGGAAAGAACCATGGCATCCCAGTATGCGTCCTGCATTCAAAGCTGCACCGATTGCGCCACGGCCTGCGAGCGCTGCGCCGCATCTTGCCTGCGGGAGGAACAGGGACAGGAAATGGCGCGCTGCATCCAACTGGATATGGACTGCGCCGCCATGTGTACCCTGGCCGCCAAGCTGATGATTCGCGAGAGCGAATTCGCCAAGGACTTCTGCCGGTTATGCGCCGAGGTCTGCCGAGCCTGCGCCGAGGAATGCGGCAAGCACCCCGCCGAGCACTGCCAAGCCTGTGCCACGGCATGCCAGCGCTGCGCCGAGCATTGCGAGCGAATGACCGCCTGAGCGAAGCCAGCGCCAACTCATGCCGGTTTCCATGGCAACGTGCTATTGAAATAATGCAGATAAAGCGATGGCAGTCCGCCAGATAATTTATTCGAGCAATAACTGGTTATTTGTTAAAGAAAAATCAGCATAAGAAAAGGCAGAACTAATTTCCCCGTCTCCCTTCAGATAACCTGAGTGCTTTGAAAAGCACCACTTTAAATCAAGCATGAAACGGGAGAATTGAAATGGCTGGACATCGAGGAGGAAGCGGAAACTTTGCAGAGGATCCGCAACGCGCTTCCGAAGCGGGTAAGAAAGGCGGCCATGTCAGTGGCGGCAACTTCAAGAACGACCCGGAGAGAGCCTCCGAGGCAGGCCGCAAAGGCGGCCAGCACAGCCGCGGCGGACGCTCGTCCTAGGCGTATGCCACACGGGGGCCGATGGCCCCCGTGTGCTTGTCCTGATTCCCCTTCAAAGTGTTCGCCGCGATAGTGTGCAACGGCAGTTGTCGATAACAGCTACTGCAATTAACCCCCTCGCAAGCCCCCTGCTATCAACATTAACTTTCGCCAGTCAGGCGGTAGTTCAACTCTCCGCTTAATCAAGCAGAAATATATAAAGAAACAAACTTCGGCTGTTTGCGTCATGCGATGCCCATCGCCAGGCGAATCAAGTAGGCCAGCGTCACCATCGACAATACCCCGGCACACCAGAGCACGACGAACCAGGCGAGTTTTCGCAACATCAGTGATAACCCTCGCCGAGCCGCACCTTGCCGCGGAATACCCAGTAGCTGTACAGCGTGTAGGCGAGAATGACCGGCACCAACACCGCCACGCCCACCAGCGTGAAACGCTGGCTGCTCTCGTCCGCGGCGGCCTGCCAGATGGAGATCGATGGCGGCACGATGTTCGGCCACAGGCTGATGGCCAGGCCGATGTAGGCCAGCACGATCAGCACCAGGGTCAATACGAAGGGCTGGATTTCCCGATGGCGCCCCACCGCCCGTACCAGGGCCAGCATGGTCACCCCCACCAGGATCGGCACCGGGCCGAAGTACAACAGGTTTGGCAGCGTGAACCAGCGCTGGGCAATGGCCGGGTGCGCCCATGGCGTCCACAGGCTGACGATGGCGATGGCCACCAGCAGCGCGCAGGCCAGCGGCAACATCAGCCTGAACATGCGCTGCTGCAGGTCGCCTTCGGTTTTCATGATCAACCAACCGCAGCCGAGCATCGCGTAGCCCACCACCAGGGCGGCTCCGGTGAACAGCGGGAATGGCGCCAGCCAGTCGAAGGCGCCGCCGGCATAGGCGCGGTTTTCAACCGGCATGCCGTTGATGAAGGCGCCAAGCACCACCCCCTGGCTGAAGGTCGCCAAGAGCGAGCCGCCGATGAAGGCCAGGTCCCACAGGTGGCGGGTGCGCTTGGCCTTGAAGCGGAACTCGAAGGCAACGCCGCGGAAGATCAGCGCCACCAGCATCAGGATCAACGGCAGGTAGAGGGCGGTCAGCACCACCGAATAGGCCAGCGGGAAGGCGGCGAACAATCCGGCGCCGCCGAGCACCAGCCAGGTCTCGTTGCCGTCCCAGATCGGCGCCACGGTATTCATCATCACATCGCGGTTGTCCTTTTCCGGGATGAACGGAAAGAGGATACCGATGCCCAGGTCGAAGCCATCCATCACCACGTACATGAAGATGCCGAAGGCGATCACCCCGGCCCAGATCAGCGGCAGGTCGATGCTCATGGGCGTTCCTCCTCGTCGATTCCCGGCTCGGCGCCCGACAGCGGACGCATGGGTTGGCGTGTGTGCCCGGGGCCGGCGTCTTCCGGCACGGGCAGCTTGCCGAGCACCTGCGGCCCCTTGCGCATCAGCCGCAGCAGGTAGGTGATGCCGACGCCGAATACCAGCAGATAAGCCACGAAGAATATGCTCAGCGAGGTGCCGAGCTGACCGGCGCCGTGGCTGGATACCGCATCGGCGGTACGCAGCAGGCCATAGACTACCCAGGGCTGGCGGCCGACCTCGGTGGTGATCCAGCCGGCCAGTAATGCCAGCAACCCGGAGGGTGCCAGCGCCACGATGAAGCCATGGAACAGCCGCGCGTCGTACAGCCGCCCGCGCAGACGCAGGTAGAACCCGATCAGCCCGGCGAGAATCATCAGCAGCCCGAGCCCGACCATGATGCGGAAGCTGAAGAAAATGATCGTCGACATCGGCCGATCCTCCGGCGGCCAGGCCTTCAGCCCCTTGATCTCGCCGTCCAGGTCATGGGCCAGGATCAGGCTGCCGAGCTTGGGAATGCCCACGGCATAGTGGGTGGTTTCCGCCTCCATGTCCGGCCAGCCGAACAGCAGCAACGGCACGCCGCGCTCGGTCTCCCACAGCCCTTCGATACCGGCGATCTTCGCCGGTTGATGCTCCAGGGTATTGAGCCCGTGCAGATCGCCGACCACCGCCTGCAGCGGCGCAACCAGCAACGCCATCCACATGGACATGGAAAACATCATGCGCAGGCCGGGGTAGCGGCGGCCCTTGAGCAGGTGCCAGGCGGCGGTCCCGCCGACGATGAAGGCGGTACTGAGAAACGCTGCCAGGCTCATGTGCGCCAGGCGATAGGGAAACGACGGATTGAAGATGATGGCCAGCCAGTCCCGGGGCACGAAGACGCCGTCGACCAGTTCATGGCCCTGGGGGGTATGCATCCAGCTGTTGGACGACAGGATCCAGAAGGTGGAGATCAGCGTCCCGATGGCCACCATCAGCGTGGCGATGAAGTGCAGGCGCGGCCCCACCTTGTTGAAGCCGAACAGCATGATGCCGAGGAAGCCCGCCTCTAGGAAAAACGCGGTGAGCACCTCGTAAGTCAAAAGCGGCCCCATGATGTTGCCGGCGGCGCTGGAGAGCCCCGCCCAGTTGGTGCCGAACTGGTAGCTCATCACCACGCCGGATACCACGCCCATGGCAAAGGTCACGGCGAAGATCTGCAGCCAGAAGCGGTAGAGCTGGCGGAAGACCTGCTTGCCGGTGCGCAGGAACAACGCCTCGAGCACGGCGAGGTAGCTGGCCAGGCCGATGCTCAGCGCCGGAAAGATGATGTGGAAGGAAATGGTGAAAGCGAACTGGATACGGGCCAGTTCAAGTGCCTCCAGGCCGAACATGACGCCTCCTTTCCCGGTGCGCACTGGCGGGCGCGTCGATGGGGCTGTGCGCTGGCAGGCGGACTGCCAGCCAGGATCCGCACAGTGTGACCGGCTGGGGCGCCGATGCCACGGCGCGCCCGGCCCGCCGTGCGCTGATCAGTGCTTCGCCTCGGTGTTATCGGCCATTTCCCGGATCAGGTACTGCTGGGTGATCGGTGCCAGATGCTCGCCTAGCCAGTCGGCCAGCGCCGTCTGTTCCTTCAGCGACTGCGCGCACAGCTCGTGGATGCGGGGCTCGCCGGCCTCGTGGGCGGTGGCGATGAGGATACGGTAGGAGGCGATCTCCATATGGGCGAAGGTGTAGAGGCTGAGCACGCTCTTGACCACCTCGTCCTCGGTCAGCATGCCTGCCAGGTTCTGGCCGAAGGCCACGAGCTTGCCGCCGGCGTCCTTGACCGTCGATGGCGAACTGCCGAGCTGCTCGATGCACGCCTCCAGGCGTTCGGCCTGGGCCTTGCTCTCGGCGCACTGCTGCTCCAGGCGCGTTTTCAGTTGCGGGTAATGCTCGATGCGCTCGGCCTGCCCTTTGAACAACGAATGCGCCTGCAACTCCATGGCATGTGCATCGCGCAGCCATTCCAGCAGGCGCTCTTTGCGAACATCGGTCATAGCGATTCTCCCAAGGGGAACGTAAGGCATTCATGAAGAAGCCGCGCCAGGCAGCCTCCCTACAGATGGAGAGAAAGCCTGCCCAGGAGTTCCTTGGCAGCGCTGCGGCAGAAGACAAACGGGACCGCAGCCGGGCGCGTCGCGGCCGACCGGCGGCCTGAACTCTGCCGTGGCCGCAGGTTCGATTACTTACAAGCCGGCTCGCCGGCACGCTGAAAACCCGGCCCCACCGGGAATGCCTGAGGGAGAAAAACATCATGACAAACGCCATCGAGCTGTTGGAGCAGGACCATCGCAAGGTTCGCGAATTGCTGACCGAACTGAGTAAAACCAGTGAGAAGGACGAGAAGAAACGCAACGAACTGCTGGAGAAGATCGATCTCGAGCTGAGCGTGCACACCACCCTCGAAGAGGAAATCTTCTACCCCGCCTTCCGCGAGGCTGGCGAGAAGAAAAAGGAAGACCAGAAGATGTATTTCGAGGCCAAGGAGGAGCACCGCGCGGTGGAATCCCTGGTCATGCCGGACCTGAAGAAAACCAAGCCCGCCACCGTCGAGTTCGCCGGCCGCGTGAAGGTGCTCAAGGAACTGGTCGAGCACCATGTCAAGGAAGAAGAAGAGGAAATGTTCGCCGAGGCCAGCAAGCTGATGACCAAGAAGCAACTGGAAGAGCTGGGCGAGCGCATGAAGGCGCGCAAGCAAGAGTTGATGAAGAACGCCGCCTGACGCACCCACACGGCTGACCGGCCATCGGAGGACCCATGAAAAAGCTATCGAGCCTGCTCGACGCCAAGGGGTGCCCCTTGGAGAAACAGGTATTCACCTGGAAGGACCTGGTGGGCAAGACCATCAGCAAGCTGGATGACGATGCCTTCACCCGGGTACGCGTCATCCTCATGAACGGCATCGAGAACGACGCCCTGCGTCTCAAGCACATCGGCGCGCGCATGAACCGCGAACTGCGCCTGCCCCTGGCGCAGGTGCGTCGTGTCGAGCAGTTCCAGGCGACCATGGTGAACTGGCTGCTGTCGGCCGACCATTCGCCGCTGGAAACCACCATCGCCTACGAGCAGGTGGCCATTGAGGTCACCGCCGCGGTGGCGCAGAACGAGCCCGACCCCTACCAGGCCCAGACCTACCGTTTCGGCCTGCTGGAAGACTTCGACCACCTGTATCGCTACTCCGCCATGCTCGACCGGCTGGAAGGCAAGGACGCGAACAACATTCTCCAGGGCTATACCGACATCGTGCCCGGACGGAAGACTTCCGAGGAGTTCCGTGCCCCCGAGGACGATCTGCGAAACGCCTACGACAAGCAGAACGCCGAGCTGATCACCAAGATCCACGCGGCGATGATCACCGCGGCCGAATACCAGACCCACGACTACTACATGAACATCGGCCCGCTGTTCGCCGACCCGCTGGCACGCCAGCTGTACGCGGAAATCGCCTCAGTGGAGGAGCAGCACGTCACCCAGTACGGCTCGCTGCAGGACCCGGACGAAAGCTTCCTGGAAAAATGGCTGATCCACGAAGCCATGGAGGTCTACGCCTACCACAGCTGTGTCGAACAGGAAATCAACCCGCGCGTCAAGGCCATCTGGGAGCGCTTCCTGGACTACGAACAAGGGCAGCTGAATCTGGTTTGCGAGCTGTTCAAGCAGCATGAACGACGCGATCCGGAAGAAGTGCTCGGCGGCGATCTGCCCTCGATGATCGAGTTCAAGAGCCAGCGCGACTACGTGCGCAAGGTCCTCGAAGAGGAAGTGGACATGCGCACCAACGGCACCGAATTCGTACCGCTCAAGCAGGAAAGCAAGGCCAGCATCGCCTATCGCCAGCAGATGAACTCGGAAGGCGTGGCGGCGGATATCGTCTCGGCCGGCTACACCTGGGCACCGGGAACCGAACTGGCCCGCAAGCGCGCGTGAGCGGTCACTCTGCGAAGGAGAACCAACATGGCAAAAACCGTGAAGATGGGCCTGAATATGACCGGCGCGCAGATGTCGCCGCTCGATACCGAGCGCATGATCGACGCCACCGAATCGAACAAGCCGGACGTGCGTGGCAGCGCCAATGCCCTGGCCAAGCAACGCGGCATCTACGTCGTGGAGTCCGAGCGCATTGGCTCGGTGCCGCTGCCAGGCACCGCCAAGGGCATGCTCAAGAGCGCACTGGAAAAACTGGTGGGCAAGAGCCCGGAGGTATTGATCGACAAGCTCGGCGAGCGCCTGGCCTTCGAGCGCACCGGAACGCGGTTGTACGAATCCTTGCTGGCCAAGGCCGAAGCCTGCGAAGAAAAGCTCCCTGACGACCTGATGCGCGATTTGCGACGCTTCCACCGGGAGGAAGCCGAGCACCTGGAACTGGTCACCCAAGCCATGCACAAACTCGGCGCCGACCCCACCGCGCAGACACCAAGCGCCGACGTCACCGGCGTCGCCTCGATGGGCCTGCTGCAAGTCATCAGCGATCCGCGAACCAGCATGGCGCAATGCTTCTCCGCCCTGCTCACCGCCGAACTGACCGACAATGCCGGCTGGGAGCTGCTCATCGAACTCGCCCGCCAGGCCGGCCAGAATGAGATCGCCGACTCGTTCGTTCCGGCGTTGCAACAGGAGCAAAAGCACCTGGCGCGCATCCACGATTGCCTGCGTGACGATCTCAAGTCCCAATTGAGCTAGCCCCCATCCCGGAGGCGGCAACTGCCTCCTCCGGGAGCTTCTCCGTCCCCCCTCCCTGTGCCCGCCCTGCCTGCGTGGCACCTGCGTGCCTTTCTTGCAGGCACTCAGGTGCACTCCCCTCGCGCACCGCTCCGTTCGGCGGCGGAGCGGGATTAAGGGGAAACTTCTCCAGATGCCCCCGGTCAGGAATACAGAGGGGTCTCGCTCCAGGAAGAGGCTCTACGCCGGTCACGCAGGCCGGCATCGAGGGATGCGTCGCCCCCATCGGAGCACTGCTCGGTTCGCAGCCAGGATCAATTGTTTGGAGGACGTCATGAGCTATACCGCTGTGCAGCCCCAGTATGCAAAGCACCGCCTCGACCCCCTGATTGACAAGCCCGCCGCCAATAAGCCGCAGTTGTTGTTGCGGGACGGGCAGCCGAACAAACGCAAGATCCTCTTCGTCACGCCGGAGCTGGCCGACCTGGTGAAAACCGGCGGTCTTGGCGATGTTTCCGCCGCCCTGCCCCGCGCCCTGGCCGATCACCACGATGTGCGCGTGTTGATGCCCGGCTATCGCCAGGTGCTCGATAGCGGCCTGCCGATTCGCGTAGTGGGTAGCCTGCCGGGCCATGCTGCCCTGCCGCCCTGCAAGATCGGCCGCCTCGATCTCGAAGACGGGTTGATCGTCTACGTGCTGCTGTGCCCGGAACTCTACGACCGCGACGGTTCGCCCTATACCGACGACAACGGGCAGGACTGGCCGGATAACCACATTCGCTTCGCCCGGCTGGGGCTGGCCGCCGCCGAGCTGGCCGCTGGTACCGCCTGCATCAGCTGGTGTCCCGAGCTGGTCCACGCCCACGACTGGCCGGCGGCCCTGGCCCCGGCCTACATGCGCTGGCGCGGACAGCGCACGCCGAGCGTATTCACCATTCACAACCTCGCCTACCAGGGCCTGATCAGCCTGGAGTGCCGCCCGGAACTGGGCATTCCCATGGACGCCTGCCATCCGGAGCGCATGGAGTTCCATGGCAAGCTCTCGATGCTCAAGGCCGGTATCGCCTACGCCAGCCAGGTGACCACGGTGAGCGCCAATTATGCGCGTGAGATCACCACCGAGGCGTTTGGCTGCGGCATGGAGGGTTTCCTGCGCAGCAAGGCACTGCAAGGGCGCCTCGGTGGCATTCCCAACGGCATCGACGACAGCTGGAACCCCGAGACCGATCCCCACCTGATCTGCGGATTCCGCGCCCACGAGTGGCAAGGCAAGGCAGTTCACGGCGACTACGTGCGTCGCCGGTTCGGCCTGCAGCAGAGCGAAGGGCCGCTGTTCGCCGTCGTGTCGCGCCTGGTCTACCAGAAGGGCCTGGACCTGACGTGCCAGGTTGCCGGCCACATCGTCGCGAGCGGCGGCCAGATCGCCGTCATCGGTCGCGGCGAACCGAAGGTGGAAGCGGAGCTGCGCGCACTCGCCGAGCGCTTCCCTGGCCAGGTCGGGGTGAATGTCGGCTTCAACGAGACCGATGCCCGGCGCATGTTCGCCGGGAGCGACTTCCTGCTGATGCCGTCGCGCTACGAGCCCTGCGGACTCAGCCAGATGTATGCGCAAAGCTTCGGTTCGCTGCCGATCGCCCATCGCACCGGCGGCCTGGCCGACACCATCGAGGATGGCCTGACTGGCTTCCTCTTCGAGCGGCCGACCGTCGACAGCTACCGCCAGGCCATCGACCGCGCGCTGCATATCTACACCGAACCCGCGCTGCTCCATGCCATGCGTTGCCGCGCGATGGCCTCGCCGTTCCACTGGCAGGAGACAATCAAACCCTACCTGCGGCTCTATCAGCGCCTGTTGGAAGCCTACGGCGAAGCGCGCCACAGCGCCTGACCAAGGAGAGCAGCCATGTCAGAGCCAGCCCAGGGTCGGCGCCACGGCGCGCAGCTGCTGGAACCACATCGCACCCGTTTTTCGCTGTGGGCGCCGGATGCCGAACGGGTGTGCGTCGAGACGAGCGACGGCGCCCGCCTGCCGATGGAACCCGCCGCCGATGGCTGGTTTGTCTGCGAGGCGCCGTGCGGCGCCGGCACGCTGTACCGGTATCTGATCGACGACCAGTTGCATGTACCGGACCCCGCTTCACGCGCGCAGTCCGGCGACGTGCAGGGGCCGAGCCGGGTGGTCGATCCGCACGCCTATGACTGGCGTCATGAGGACTGGTGCGGCCGGCCCTGGCACGAAACCGTGCTCTACGAGCTACATGTCGGCCTGTGCGGCGGCTACGCTGGCGTCGAGCGCTTGCTGCCATCCCTTGCCGAACTGGGCGTGACCGCCATCGAGCTGATGCCGCTGGCGGAATTTCCCGGCAATCGCAACTGGGGCTACGACGGCGTGCTGCCCTATGCGCCGGAGTCTTCCTACGGCAGCCCGGACGAATTGAAGCACCTGATCGATACCGCCCATGGCCTCGGCCTGATGGTGTTTCTCGATGTGGTCTACAACCATTTCGGGCCGGAGGGCAACTACCTTGGCCGCTATGCCAGCGCCTTCTTCCGCCATGATCACAGCACGCCCTGGGGCGACGCTATCGATTTTCGCCGGCGTGAAGTGCGCGATTTCTTCATCGACAATGCCCTGATGTGGCTCTGCGAATACCGCTTCGACGGCCTGCGCCTGGATGCGGTGCACGCCATTCCGGAGCGGGACTTCCTCACCGAACTGGCCCAGCGCGTGCGCACCGCCATCGCGCCGCGGCGTCACGTGCACCTGGTGCTGGAGAACGAACATAACCGCGCCGACCTGCTGGATAGCGGCTTCGACGCCCAGTGGAACGACGATGGCCACAACGTGCTGCATGTGCTGCTCACCGGCGAAAGCCAGGGCTACTACGGCGACTACCTGAACGCGCCCAGCGACAAGCTGGCACGCTGCCTGAGCGAAGGCTTCATCTACCAGGGCGAGCGCAATCGCCACGGTCGTGCGCGCGGCGAACCCAGCGCACACCTGCCGCCCAGTGCCTTCGTGCTGTTCCTGCAGAACCATGATCAGATCGGCAACCGTGCCTTCGGCGAACGGCTGGTCAGCCTGGCGGACGAGCAGGCCCTGAAGGCGGCCACCACCCTGTTGTTGCTCTCGCCGATGGTGCCGTTGCTGTTCATGGGCGAGGAATGGGGGGCGCGTCAGCCGTTCCTCTACTTCACCCACTACCACGGCGAACTGGCCGAAGCCGTGTGCCAAGGCCGGCGCGGCGAGTTCGCCGAATTCGACGATTTTGCCGACCCGGACAAGCGGGCCGCCATTCCCGACCCCAACGCCGAAAGCACCTTCGACGCTTCGCGGCCGGACTTCAGCGAAGCCAGCGAGCCTGGCCACGCCCAGTGGCTGGCGCTCTACCGAGAGCTGCTTGGCATCCGCCGCGAACAGATCGTGCCGCGCCTGGCCGGGGCCCGCGCCATCGGCGCGGAAGTGCTGGCCGAGGGCGCGCTGCTGGCCTGCTGGCAACTGGGCGACGGCGCCCAGCTGCGTATCGAACTCAATCTCGGCGCTCGCCCGGTGCCGGTGCCCGAGACGCTCTCGCCGTCGCGCCTGCTGTTCGAAAGCGCGTCCGGCAGCGCCATGCGCCGCGAAGGCTTGCTCGGCCCACGGCTGGCCCTGGTTTTCCTGGAGGAAAGACGATGAGCGACCAACGCCTCGCCGAGCTGGCCCGCGCCGCCGGGCTGGAAGTCGACTGGGTGGATGCCGACAACCGCCCGCAACGGGTCAACCCCGAGGTGCTGCGGCGCATACTGGCCGCCGTGGAATTGCCAGCGGAGAGCCCCCGGCAGATCGAAGACAGCCTCGCCCGGCTCGCCCATGACGGCAAGGCGGAGCTGCCGACCCTGATCACCCTCGATTACGGGCAGCCGCTCGATCTCTCGGCGCATTTCGAGGGCGGCACCCGCGGCCAGTTGCGCCTGGAAAACGGCGACTGTCTGGACGTGCAACTCGATGAGCAGGGCCATTTGCCCGCCATCGCCAACGTCGGCTATCAGCACCTGCAGATCGGTGACCGCCAGGTACAGTTGGCGGTGGCGCCGGCGCGCTGCACCAGTATCGAGGAACTGTGCAAGCGCCCGCCGCGTGCCTGGGGCCTTTCCGTGCAGACCTATGCGCTGCGCCGCCGTGGCGATGGCGGCCTGGGCGACACCCAGGCGCTGGAAAGCTTGGTCCATGCCGCGGCCGCGCGTGGTGCCGATGCCATCGCCATCAGTCCGCTGCACGCCATGTACAGCGCGGAAACCCGCCACTACAGCCCCTACTCGCCCTCCAGCCGGCTGTTCTACAACGTGCTCTACGCCGCGCCGGGCAGCATTCTCGGCGAACGCGAGCTGCGCCAGGCGATCGCCAGCTGCAATCTGGACGAGGAACTGCAGCGGCTGGAGCGGCTGGAGCTAGTGGACTGGCCAGCAGCGGCGCAAGCCCGGCTCTGTGTGCTGCGCGCCCTGTTCGGGGAGTTTCGCCGGGGCGGTAATCCGCTCTGGCAAGATTTCCTCAGCTTCCGCCAGAGCGGTGGCGAGGCGCTGGAGAATCATTGCCGGTTCGAGGCCATCCAGGCCTATCAGGTCGCCCACGACGGCCCCCGCGACTGGCGCCAGTGGCCGGAGCATTGGCGCGATCCGGCCTCGTCCGCGGTGGAGCGTTTCGCCGCCGAACACAGCGACGAAGTCAGCTTCCATGCCTTCGCCCAGTGGCTGATCAGCCGCGGGCTGGAGCGCACGCAGGCTGCGGCGCGCAGCTCCGGCATGGGCATCGGCCTGATCAGCGATCTGGCAGTGGGCGCCGATGGTGGCGGCAGCCAGGCCTGGAGCCGCCAGGCCGAATTGCTCTCCACCCTCACCGTCGGTGCGCCGCCGGACATTCTCAACCGCTCCGGCCAGGCCTGGGGCATCTCGGCCTTTTCCCCCGAGGGCCTCAAGCGCAACGGTTTCCGAGCCTTCATCGAGATGCTGCGCGCCAACTTCGCCCATGCCGGCGGCATGCGTATCGACCATGTCATGGGCCTCAAGCGGCTATGGGTGATGCCCGAGGGCGCCGATCCGAAGGAAGGTGCCTACCTGAACTACCCCTTCGACGATCTGCTGCGGCTGCTGACCCTGGAATCCTGGCGGCACCAGGCGCTGGTTCTCGGCGAAGACCTCGGCACCGTACCTGCGGGCTTCCGCGAGCGGCTGGCCGAACGGGGCATCCTGGGCATGCGCGTTCTGCTGTTCGAGCAGGATTCCCAGGGGCACTTCCACGCGCCGGGCACCTGGCCCACGGATGCCCTGGCCACCAGCAGCACCCACGACCTGCCAACCCTCGCCGGTTGGTGGCAGGGTCGCGACATCGATTGGCGGGTACGCCTGGGCGAGTACGACGACCAGGCGCAAGCCAATGCGCGGCAGGCGCGCGAGAAGGAGCGCCAGGGCCTGCGCAACGCCCTGGCCAGGGATGGCATGCAGGCCCGCGAGCACGACCTCGACGCGGACACCCTGCTCGACGGGTGCGCCGCCTTCCTCGGCCATACGCCAGCCCCACTGGTCTTGCTGCCGATGGAGGATGTGCTCGGCCTGGAGGAACAGGCCAACCTGCCCGGCATCGTCGAGCAGCACCCCAACTGGCAACGGCGCTGGCGCGGCAACAGCGGCGAACTGCTGGACTCCCCTGCCGCGATTGAACGCCTGCGTATCCTTGCCGATGCCCGGCGACAGGCTCGGGAGTAACCCATGACACCGTTGCGCGCCACCGTGCGTCTGCAATTCCACCGCGGCTTCAGCCTCGACGACGCGTTGCCGCTGGTGGACTACTTCGCCGATCTCGGCATCAGCCACATCTATGCCTCGCCCCTGCTGCGCGCCCGCAGCGGTTCGATGCACGGCTACGATATGGTCGACCCGACAGCGATCAACCCCGAACTGGGTGGCGAAGCGGCCCTGCGCCGGCTGGTCGGCGCGCTGCGCAAGCGCGGCATGGGGCTGATCCTGGATATCGTCTCCAACCACATGGCCGTCGGTGGCTCGGCCAACCCCTGGTGGCTCGACGTGCTGGAATGGGGCCGTCGCAGCCCCCATGCGGAATTCTTCGACATCCAGTGGAATTCGCCCGACCCGCTATTGGAGGGCCAGCTCCTGGTGCCGTTCCTGCGCAGCGACTACGGCGAAGTACTGCAGGCCGGCGAGCTGCCGCTGCACTTCCTCGCCGAAGACGGCAGCTTCTATGTCAGCCATTACGACCACCGCTTCCCCATCAGCCCGCCGAGCTACGGCGACCTGCTGCGCGCCGCCGATCACCCGCTGCTGGCCGAACTGGCCGAGCGTTTCGATGCGCTCAAGGGCGAGCCCCGGGCCTACCTGCTGGCCCGCGAAGCCAAGGCCGAGCTGGCCCGGCTGGCCGAGCAGGCGGACGTGCGCCAGGCGCTGCAACGCACCCTCGATCACTACGACGCCGGCCACCCCGGCGGCATGGCGCGACTGCACGAGCTACTGGAAATCCAGCACTACCGGCTGGCCAGCTGGCGCACCGCCGCCGACGACATCAACTGGCGGCGCTTCTTCGACATCAACGAACTTGGCGGCTTGCGCGTCGAGCGCCCGGTGGTGTTCGAGGAGACCCACGCCAAGCTGTTCGAACTGATCGGCGAAGGGCTGATCGATGGTCTGCGCATCGACCACGTCGATGGCCTGGCCGATCCGCGCGGCTATTGCCGGCGGCTGCGTCGGCGGGTCGACCGGCTGCTCGCCGGCCGTCATGGCGACGCGCGGCTGCGGCACTTCCCCATCTACCTGGAGAAGATCCTTGCCCATGGCGAGCGCCTGGCCCCCGGCTGGGGCGTGGACGGCACCACCGGCTACGAGTTCATGAATCAGGTGGCCCAGTTGCAGCACGACCCTGCCGGCTGGTCGACCCTGTGCGCCCTGTGGAGCAGCATCAGCGGCCGTCCGGGCGACTTCCTCGAAGAGGCCCGCCTGGCCCGGCAACTGGTGCTCACAGGGCCTCTGGCCGGGGATTTCGAGACCGTCGCCCAGGCGCTCTTGCAGGTGGCGCGGGCCGACCTGATGACCCGCGATATCACCCTTGGCGCCATACGCCGAGCGCTGCTGGAGCTGATCGTGCACTTCCCGGTGTATCGCACCTACATCACCGGCGCCGGCCGTGCCGCCCAGGACGAGCCGTTCTTCCAGCAGGCGCTTGAAGGCGCGCGGGCCAGCCTGAGCGACGCCGAGTTGCCATTGCTGGAGCATCTGCAGCGCTGGCTTGGCGGCGAGCCGCTACGCGGCCTGCCACGGGCGCAGCGCAAGGCGCGGCGTTATGCCTGCGTGCGCTTCCAGCAGTTGACCTCGCCGGTCGCCGCCAAGGCCGTGGAAGACACCGCCTGCTATCGCTCGGCGGTGCTGCTGTCGCGCAATGACGTCGGTTTCGATCCCCAGCACTTCGGCGCATCGCCCGCGGCCTTCCACGAAGCCTGTCGGGACCGTGCGACAAGTTTTCCGCATAACCTGCTGACCACCGCCACCCACGATCACAAGCGCGGCGAGGATTGCCGGGCGCGGCTGGCGGTGCTGAGCGAGCGCGCCGCCTGGTTCAGCGAGCGCGTGCTGCGCTGGATGAAGCTGGCCGAGCCGCTGCGCCAACAACTGAGCGACGAAGTGGCGCCGTACCCGGGCGACGAGCTGATTCTCTACCAGATCCTGCTCGCCAGTTGGCCGACGAACTTGCAGCTGACCGACATCCAGGGCCTGCGCGACTACGCCGAACGCCTGGCCCAGTGGCAGGAAAAGGCGCTGCGCGAGGCCAAGCTGCACAGCAGCTGGCATGCCCCCAACCAGCCCTACGAAAGCGCCTGCCGGACGTTCCTCGAAACGGTGCTGCTCGGCGACCGGGCCGCGACCTTGCGAGGCGAAATCGCCGACGCCGCCCGTCTCATCGGTCCTGCCGGCGCCCTCAACGGGCTGAGCCAGAGCTTGCTGCGCATGACCACGCCTGGCGTACCGGACCTCTACCAGGGGTGCGAATACTGGGACCAGAGCCTGGTCGACCCGGACAACCGCCGGCCAGTGGATTTCGCCCGGCGCAGGCACAGCCTGAAGCTCGGTGCCAACCCCGCCGAGCTGCTCGCCGACTGGCATGACGGCCGCATCAAGCAGTGGCTGATCGCCCGCACGCTGAACCTGCGTGCGCGACTGCCGCGGCTGTTCGCCGAGGGCGCCTACCTGCCCCTGGAGGTACGCGGGCAACACGCCGCGCGCGTGCTGGCTTTCGCCCGCCTGCTGGATGAGCACCTGGCAGTGGTGGTGGTGCCGTGCCTGCCCTCGGCGCTGCTTGGCGACGCCGAGCAGCCGCTTATCGCCGCCGAGGCCTGGGGCGATACGCGCATCCAGTTGCCGCCCCAGGCGGCGAAGCAAACCCTGAGGGGACTTTTTTCCGGCGCAACAGTCACAAAGCAAGAGGATGAATTGCCCCTGGCCGAAGCGCTGGCGCCATTCTCCCTGAATCTCTGGTACTGCGAGTCGCCCCAAGTGATGGAGAGTTGAATGAAATGAACGTCGATGAACAGCGCATCCGCGAATTTGCCTACCAGATCTGGCAATCCGAAGGCTGTCCGGCCGGACAGGAGGACCGCCACTGGGACATGGCCTGCAAGCTGGCCGAAGCAGAAGCCGCGGCACCGATAGCCAAGCCCGCGCCGCGCGCGCGCCGCGCGACCAAGCCCAAGGAAGCCGTTTCCAGCGAAGCGAAGTCGGCCCCGGCAGCGGAGAAGAAACCCCGCGCGCCGCGCAAGAGCGCCAGCAAGACCAGCGATAGCTGACGGATGAGCCTGGCGCGAACGTGGCTTCGCGCCTTGCGCCCCGCCCCATGCCGGACACCCAGGAGCGCGGTGACAACGCCACCGCGAAGGCGCCCGGTGCACGCCTGACCTGCACCGATTTCGACAGCCGAGGAACCGATGGACCGCAAGCACAGTACCGCCAAGGCCCCTCACCTGATGACCCAGTCGCGCATTCGCGAAGGATTGCCCTTCCCCTTGGGGGCCACCTGGGACGGTCTTGGCGTCAATTTCGCGATCTTCTCCGCCCACGCCACCAAGGTTGAACTGTGCCTGTTCGACGACAAGGGCGAAACCGAGCTGGAACGCATCGAGCTGCCCGAATACACCGATGAAATCTGGCACGGCTACCTGCCGGACGCCCATCCCGGGCAGATCTACGGCTACCGCGTGTACGGGCCCTACGAACCCGATGCCGGGCACCGCTTCAATCCCAACAAATTGCTGATCGATCCCTATGCCAAGCAACTGGTCGGCCAGTTGCGCTGGTCGGAATCGCTGTTCGGCTACACCATCGGTTCGAAGGATACCGACCTCAGCTTCGACGAGCGCGACAGCGCGCCCTACGTGCCCAAGTGCAAGATCATCGATCCGGCCTTCACCTGGGGCCGCGACCAGCCGGTGCGGGTGCCCTGGGACCGGACCATCGTCTACGAGGCCCACGTGCGCGGCTACACCATGCGCCACCCGGCAGTGCCGGAGGCGGCGCGCGGTACCTTCGCCGGCATGATGACCAGCGAGGTGGTCGACTACATTCGCAAGCTCGGCGTGACCTCCATCGAGTTCCTGCCGATTCATGCCTTCGTCAACGACCAGCACCTGCTGCAGAAGGGCCTGAACAACTACTGGGGATACAACAGCATCGCCTTCTTCGCCCCCCACCCGCGCTACCTCGCCAGCGGCAAGATCAGCGAATTCAAGGAGATGGTCGCGCACCTGCACGACGCCGGCCTGGAGGTGATCCTCGACGTGGTCTACAACCACACCGCCGAGGGCAACGAACTGGGGCCGACCCTGTCCATGCGCGGCATCGACAACGCCACCTACTACCGCCTGTTCCCCGATGACAAGCGCTACTACGTCAATGACTCCGGCACTGGCAACACCCTCGACCTCAGCCACCCCTGCGTGCTGCAGATGGTCACCGACTCGGTGCGCTACTGGGCCACGGAAATGCACGTCGACGGCTTCCGCTTCGACCTGGCGACCATTCTCGGTCGCCATCCGGAGGGCTTCGACGAGCGCCACGGCTTTCTCGTCGCCTGCCGCCAGGACCCGGTGCTGCGTCAGTTGAAACTGATCGCCGAACCCTGGGACTGCGGCCCCGGCGGCTACAGGGTGGGCGGCTTCCCACCCGGCTGGATGGAGTGGAACGACCGCTTCCGCGATTGCGCCCGCGCGTTCTGGAAAGGCGACGAGGGGCAGTTGCCGGAATTCGCCAAGCGCCTCACCGGCTCTGGCGACCTCTACAACCAGCGCGGGCGACGGCCGTTCGCCTCGGTCAATTTCATCACCGCCCATGACGGCTTCACCCTGCGCGACCTGGTTTCCTATAACCACAAGCACAACGAAGACAACGACGAGGGCAACCAGGACGGCACCGACAACAACGTGTCCTGGAACCACGGCGCCGAAGGCCCCACCAACGACCGCACCATTCGCGCACTGCGCCTGAAGCAGATGCGCAACTTCATCGGTACCCTGATGTTCTCCCAGGGCACGCCAATGCTGGTAGCCGGCGATGAGTTCTCGCGCACCCAGCACGGCAACAACAACGCCTACTGCCAGGACAGCGAAATTGGCTGGATCAACTGGGAGCTGGATGACGAGGGCAAGGCCCTGCTCGCCTTCACACGCAAAGTCATTGCGTTGCGCCAGAAGTATCCGATGCTGCGCCGTGGGCGCTTCCTGGTCGGCGCCTACAACGAGGAGCTGGGGGTCAAGGACGTCACCTGGCTGTCGCCAGCCGGCGAGGAGATGACCGTCGAGCACTGGGAAGATCCCCACGCCCGCTGCCTGGGCATGCTGCTCGACGGCCGCGCCCAGCCCACCGGCATCCGCCGCGCCGGCTCCGACAGCACCCTGCTGCTGGTCGTCAACGCTCACCATGGCCGGGTCGATTTCCATCTGCCCGAAGTGCCGGAGGGTTCATGCTGGCGTCGCCTGGTGGATACCCACCAGCCCACCGCGGCCAGCGAGGACTTCGGC
This sequence comes from Zestomonas ipomoeae, assembly GCF_057128665.1. Lineage (NCBI taxonomy): Bacteria > Pseudomonadati > Pseudomonadota > Gammaproteobacteria > Pseudomonadales > Pseudomonadaceae > Zestomonas > Zestomonas ipomoeae. The sequence continues at coordinate 7,419 of NZ_JBSKHQ010000031.1, read as the reverse complement.
TTCGGCAACGTCTACCCGGCGACCGGACGATCGCTGCTGCTGTTCGAGCTGCTCAAGACCGCCTGCTGAGCCCGATCGGGCTCGCCGGAGCCCGCCAAGGCCGCCCCGCGGCGGGAGCTGCGCAGGGCGTCACATTTCCGCAGCGTCCGGCTTTTTCCGGGCCCCCGGGCATGCCACCCTGCCGCCCTTCGGGACACATGGAAGGGGTCGCACCCGTGGGGCAAGAGATCAAATTCATCGGGCTGTACACCGCCTCGACCGTGCTGGCTGCGCTCATCTTCGGCGTCGGCAGCTTCTTCGCAATCCTGATTCTGTCCTGCCTGGCTGCCACCGCCTGCGCATTCGCCGCCGGGCGCGGGAAACTCCGCGGCGAGCGGTGGAGATCGCTGGCGATATGCGCGGGCGTGCCGACCGCTATCCTGGCGCTCGTGCTGACGGTGCGGCTCTATTTACAGCTACTCGCCATCGGCATCACCGGCTCGCCGCATGATGCGCCTTCCATCAATCTCTTCCGGGTCTTCATGCTTTCCTGGTTCACCGCGTGCGTCGGCGCAGCTATCGTGCTGGCCGTTTTCGACCGGCAGACCTTCCTGCCTGCCCTGTCGCAGGACGATCCCGCCGCCGACTGAACCTGGCCTCCCTTCCCTTCTCATAAGGACTTTTCCATGAATCATGCTTCGCGCCGAATCGCCGTTCTCCTGGCCGCCCTGCTGGGCAGCTCCCTCGCACTGGCCGAGGATGAAACCAGCTCGCTCAAGGAGACGACCAAGACCGCCGTGTCCTCGGCCATCGCTGCCGGCAAGAATCTGCTGGGCGGCATCACCGAGGGCGTGGTCGATGGTCGTGAAGCGGCCGTGGGGGCGGACGGCGCGCTGGTCGTTTCCAACCTCGAGCAATTGCAAGGACGCGTCCATATCGACGTGCTCAAGGTCGAGCCGAGCGGCGACAACCTCTACGTCACCCTGGGCCTGAAGAACCAGTCCGACGAGCAGTTGCGCCTGATCAACCTGAAGCAGACCGGCGCCTTGCTGGCCATCGACCAGGATGGCTACTCCAACCCGCTACTGGCCGGGCTGGAAAACCCCGACGACGTCACCATCCCGGCCAACACTGGCGTACGCCAGAAGTTCGTCTTCGCCGGCCCGGTGGAAAGCGGTACCTCCATTCGCCTGTGGGGCAAGGATTTTCCGGTAGCCAAATAGTCCGCGCGACCATTTAGAACCGCACCGGAGGCTCTGTCAGTTGCCTTGTCAGCCTGCGATCGGGGAGCCAGCATGTTCCGCGAAGAGGGCTCCATGCAGTTGCCGAGCTTCCGAACTCAGCAGATAAGGGACGTCATCGGTTTGGGCCAGTTGATTCAGGCGTTCCGTCTCGGCTAGTTGTCGTGCCCGCTCCTCGCCATGCTGCTTCACGCTGAAACAACGTCTGCGATAGCGCCCATCCGACATTCGGGTTTTGGCTTCCCAGTAATAGACCTCTTCGCCCTTTCTGCTTTTTTTCATGGTGCGGTATACACCTGCCATGCCCGGCAAGCCCCGACGCTTGCGCTGCCTGAGGGCGAGCTTGCTCTGCGGCGGGTTCTCCAGGATCGTCTGGTTGCGAAAGGTCAGGGCCGCGCGGAATGCCGCCTCCTTGCCGCCATACTGGAGATCGCTGAACTGCGCGGTAAAGAGCTGCCGGTTACGCATGAGGGCCACGTCCCAATAGCCATTGCGCCCCGGCTCCATGCGACGCAGTGCATACAGGCGCTCCGGCAGCGCCGCTTGGGGACAGCCGGTTTCGGTGGATGAATCCATGAGCTTTCCTCACTATCGGTTGCGTTTTGCCGGCGGGACGCGTGGGGCCGCTGCCCGTGTCCCGCCAACTGCAGTTGCTGTTCAGCTCTCGCCGTTCAGGGTTTCCAGCGCTTCGCCGGCCTTTTCCCACCAGCCGGGCTTCCTCTCCGGGGCTGCTATGGGGCTGTCCGCGAGCGTGCCGAGCATGGCTCCGAGCAGGCCGCTGGCGTCCTTGCTCTCCTTCGCCTCTTTGGCCACCTCGGCGAGCCGATGGGCCTTGAGGATGGCGGCCAACTCCGGGGTATCGGCAGTCTTCTCGCTGAGCGGTTCCGGTAGCGGCAAGGCACTGACCAGGCTCACCACGTCGCCAGGGTTGCGGGTATAGGCACGCAGCGCCTGCGCGCCCTGCACCATCGGCAGGGCGATACCGGTGAGCGGGTCGTAGGCGCTGACCTGCGGCATCTTCGCAACGCCCGGCAGTTCCGGCAGGCCGACCTTGCCGCGCAGCACCGGCGTGCCCAGGGATGGCAGGATCAGCCCCAGCAGGTAGCGCGGGTCGCCCTTCTTGATGAGTAGGCCAACGCTGGCCAGGGCGATGCCGACGCCAATTACCCGTCCGGCGGTGGCCAGCACCGACAGGTCCTTGTTCGACTCATTGTCGAAGTGCACCAGGCGGATGCGGAAGTAATCGGTGAACGGCTCGCGTTCTTCAAGGCCCGACGAGTTCATGAACCAGGCGCGGGAATCGTGCACGTGGTCGTCGAAAAGCCGTACCAGCTCTTCCTGGCCGGCAGCCGGCATGTTGGAGGAGCTGAACAGCCGCTGGTAGAGCCGGGTGCCCTCGGTATACAGGAAGCCATACTCCTTGGCCTCGTCCTCTTCGTTGATCAAATAGACGGTGCCGCCCAGCAGGATATTGACGATGCCACCCCACTCGAAGGTGTCTTCGCCAATCTCCCAGCTCCGCGTGTAATCGCGGCGGAATTCGGCGGCGGCGCGGCGCAGTTGCCGGTCGTCCAGGCTCGGTTCGAAGCACTTGTTGGTATTGAGTTTGGCGTGTTCCTGCTCACCGATCAGCGCCAGGTCCTGCTCGCGCTGCGCCTGCTCGCCGGCGCTCAGCTCGTGCGGCGGCTGGCCCTGCTGGGCGGCCTGGTACTCCTCCAGTTTGCGCTCATGCAAACGCTCTCGAGCCTTGCGCTCATCCTTGCTCATATCCTTGCCGCGCACCTCGGCGTAGAAGCGCTGCTTGTACAGGTTCTCGGCATAGCGGTCGATGCGCCAGCCGGTGATCAGCGCGGTTTCCCGCTCGACGATATGCTCCAGCGGCCCGGCCTTGGCCTGGGCTTGCCAGGCGTTGAATCGGGTGATGAGCAGGTCCTTTATTCCAAACTCTGCGAGGGTATCTTCCCCCATCCCTCGCCACTCCTCGTAGTTGCCCACCGCTAGCGGCGGCACCTGCAGGGGCGCGCCGGCCTCGAAGGCTTCCGCATACATATGGTGCAGCGGAATTTGCGACAGCAGCTCCCCCTGCCCGCCCTGGGCCTTGCCCTGGTCCCTCGGCGGGTAGCCGCCGCCGACGTCGGAGTGCATGCCTGGATAGACGTACTCCACGCTGTCCTGCCGGTAGCTGGACGGGCGCTGGCTGTCGCGCCGGCCCTCGGCATCCTTCTCCCGGCGGCGGATCGAGTCCAGCGGAAAGCTGGCGCGTTGCTCGTGGGCGGACACCAGGTGCACGCAGCGCTTGAGAAAGCGCCGGTCCTCGGGCAGCGTCGTGTCCAGGTCCGGCAGGCGCATGCTGCCGTCGGCCCAGCTCATATGGCCGGCGGCGAAGGGTGCGCTGTCCGCCAGGCCCACCGCCGCCACGGTATCGAACAGACCGAGGAACTCGATGGACAGCGGCAAGCCGGCGAAGCGGTAGTCGATCCCGCCCTCCGTGCTCTGGATGCGGGTCAGCGCCAGCAACCAGTTGGCGAAGGCGCGGGCCTCCGCCGCGCCACGGGAAAAGCCGTATACATACAGGCGCAGGGCGAGAATCTCCGGCTTCTGCCCGGCCTCCCGGCGTTGTGCCAGGGTGGTTTCCAGCTCCGCGAGCTTCGGCCGCAGCGCCGCCTCGCGCTTGCGCGCCCCATCCTCCAGCAGGCCGCCGCTCAGCACGTTGGTCGTCCAACTGGTGCTCATGGCCTTTACCAGAGTGCGAGTTTCAGGCAGCTCCAGCCTCTGCTGGGTCAAGGTGAAGCGCAAGGCGTCGAGCAAACGGGTCAGCATCCAGTTGATGCGATCCTCCCCACCCTTGGCGCCGATCAGGCCGAACTGGCTGGGGGCGTACTCTTCGATATCCGGAAAGACCGTTCCCACGCCGGGGCTGTAATAGGCATGAAAGCCCTTGTCGATGGCGTCCTGTTGCTCCGCATGACCGATGCTGGCATGGAACAGCCGCGCCACATTGCTGGTACAGCGCGGGTCGGCCGTACTGTCCGAAGGCTCGTGGTTGTTGGTGCCATCGAAGAACAGAGAGAGGTGCAGCACCTTGCAGCAGGGCTTGCCGGGTTCGGCCTCTGCCCTGGCCGCCGCCGCGAGATTGGCGGCGCTCCAGGCGACCAGTTCGTCGCGCTGCTGTTGGCGGATATTCTTCGCCAACTGTGCCGGGCTGCGCGGCAGCCGACCGCCGACAGGAAAAAACTTAGGAATCAATGCACTCTCGTTATTGCTGGGCGGGGTCAGGGTTTCAGACATTCCTTGGTCTCCTGGGTGGCGAAATAGGCTTTATCGGGATAGTCGGGATGCGAGGGGGCAAAGCAGGTGGTGGATACCCGCACCTGATCGCAGGGCAGGAAGTGCACCTGGAGGGCACAGACCTTCTCGCCGTAGCGCGGAATCTCCACCGTGGCGCTATGCCGAGTGTATTTGCGGCGATGTTCCTCCATTCGCTCGTGCCAGGCATCGGAAAACAAGGGCTCAGGCCAGTCCTTGGATGCGCCGACGTTGGGGTCTTTTTCCCACTCGACGATGGCCCGCAGGCCGGGGCGCCAGTGGATGGGTAGTGCGCCGCAGCACACTTGCTTCCCTCCTCCCTGATGCGGGCCGATATTTGGCCCGCCGGCGCCATTGACGGTGAAGTGATTGATGCCTGCCGAGGTATGGTTATAGCCCTCCACTGGCGCGGCCAGCATTTCCGATTCCCGCGCCGAGCAGCCGCCAAGCAACAGGCTGCCGAACAGCAAGACGAATAGATGGTGAAGGTTCATGCCCGCACCTCGGCGCGCTGCTGCCGGCGGATATTCTTCGCCAACTGCGCCGGGCTGCGCGGCAGCCGGCCGCCGGCGGGAAATGCCTTGGGAATCAGCGCACTCTCATTGTTGCTCGGCTGGGTCAGGGTTTCGGACATTCCTTGGTCTCCTGGGTGGCGAAATAGGCTTTGTCGGGATAGTCGGGATGCGAGGGGGCAAAGCAGGTGGTAGAAATCTTGACTTCATCGCAAGGTAAAAAATGAACCTTCAGTGAACAGACGTCCTCGCCGTACTGCGGAATCTCCACCGTGGCGCTATGCCGAGTGTATTTGCGGCGATGTTCCTCCATTTGCTCGTGCCAGGCATCGGAAAACAAGGGCTCAGGCCAGTCCTTGGATGCGCCGACGTTGGGGTCTTTTTCCCACTCGACGATGGCCCGAAGACCGGGGCGCCAGTGAAGCGGTAGCGCGCCGCAGCAAACCTGCGAGCCCCCCCTGATGCGGCCCGATATTCGGTCCGCCGGCGCCATTGACGGTGAAGTGGTTGATGGCAGCCGAGGTGTGGTTATAACCGCCGATTGGCGCGGCCAGCATTTCCGATTCCCGCGCCGAGCAGCCGCCAAGCAACAGGCTGCCGAACAGCAGGGCGAACGGACGAACGTAGTTCATACCTGCGCTGCCCTAATAGCTCTCGTATATATCGTAAGGAAGTAGAACGGTATCTACCGCTAAATCCACAGGCACCGAGTAAATGGTGGCGACCGGACAGATCACTGACATCCAGCACCACAGACTAAACGGTACATATCCACGGTTCATCTTGTCGCTAAACAACAACAGCTGAAAATCATATTGCGTTCCTCGATACACCGAAGAGGAAAAGTGCCGAGGGCCTTCCATTGCTCGGCTTCCCAGAGAGCCGCAGCCTGTCATGCTGCACATAAACAACCAGAGGAAGCCCATCCGTAGTAATCCGTTCAAAGCCATTCCTTTCTACATATTGAGATCAGTCGGATGCGAGAAAGCCGGGTTCACTCGACCCTCGAGAGTTTCACTGGCTTATTCCGCAAATAACTGATCAGTTGGTTTGCGGCTGAAAGTTCCAGCCTCTTTTTCTTGCTGTCGCTCTCGACCAGAAGATTGTCGGATTCGGCGGCGAGCATGAATTCAAGCGCTCCCCAAATATCCGGATCGGTTCTTGAAGTCACCCGATATCCGCCATTGCTCTTGGTGACGGTTATGGTTTCCGTCATCACTTGGGAGCTCGAGATTTGTTCTGAATTGACCCAAGTACCAATGAAGTCTTCTCCTTCTCGCTTACATCCGGCGAGAGCGACACAGGCAAGCAGTGCAATGACTATCTTTTTCATTTCGAAGCCCTGATTGGGGGAAAGATTGGGGGCCCCATGGGGCGTTGTCGGCCGCGCATGGCCAATTGACACCGGGACATTGCCTTCATATCAGCGCTTCGGGCTCGGCAGGGTTGACCACCGGCGAGTTGGCCGCCAGCCATTCGCGCACGAAGTCATCCCGCCCCCCTATCTCCCGCAGTCCGGCGCGATTGGCCGCCAATTGGGCATGCAACAGGTGGCGTACCAGTGTTTCCTCTTGGGCCAGGCCGTAGTGCTGGGGGCAGACGTGCCACCGGCTGCGGTAGTCCTCGGCGGCGCTCCAGGCTTGCAGGCCGGCGAGCTGTTCATGGCTCAGGCGCATGAGCGGCGGCTGTGGCACCTGTGCATGTCGCGACCAGAGGCCGGCCAGGCTGCGAGCCTGGTGGTCGCGGTCCAGCCAGTGCCAGGCGATCACCGGGGCGTGAAACCAGTGGCTCTGCGTGGGGTCGAGCACGTCACTGGCGCCTTCGAACAGGCGCGTGTCGTAGTAGCGCAGCAGGCCGCTGGCCTTGCCGTCGTTCCATTCGGCCTGGGTGGCATGGCGCAGGTGTGCGGCCAGGGCCTGGAATTCCCAGGGGCTGGTCAGGGCTAGCAGGTGGTTGCGGCAGTCGGCGGTGGCCAGCAGGGCGACCAGCCAGTCCTGATGGGTATGCGCCTGACGGTCCAGCCGCAGCAGCATGGGGCCGATATCCGCCAGGGCGGCTTCCGGCGTGCCGTCGAACAGCTTGGCCAGCAGCGCCGAAGGCTCCAGCGCGGCCAGGCTGGGCAGCAGCGGGTAGCCGAGGTTGGTGGCGTCGATCAGCAGGTCGAGGTATGGCAGGCTGGCGTTTTCCGCCTGTTCGTGAAGCTGGACCAGCCAGTGGTCGATGGGGGTGCTCATTTCGGTTTCTTCCTTGAGTTAGCGAGCAACGACGCTCTGGGTAGCATTCTGCGCACGGCGCAAACACTCCTCGCAGACCGCCGGTTGCGGCTTGTCCGTGCAGTTGGCCAGGGCCTGCTCCAGCACCTCCCCCGCCTTGTCCTTGTC
>NZ_JBSKHQ010000030.1:0-49140 GCF_057128665.1 Zestomonas ipomoeae | reverse complement strand
CAGCCTCCAGTCGAGTACGAGAAGGCAACCGCCTGAAATCCCCTATTCGGGTGTCCACTAAAACTTGACCACGACAAGGTTCCTGAATAAGCATTGAGGTTTTTCTACAGCCTCAACGATTAAGCTAAGGGGCAGACAAAGCGAAGCTTTTGACTGTCCAGCGAACGAAGTGAGCGATAGTTGAGCGCATTGCTAGACCTCTGGCACAAGCTCGGGATGGCGATCTAAAACTGACACAGTTAATTCGTAAGCTATTTGACGAATGCAAGCCAGCTCAACTTTGTCGATTGGTTTAATGTTGTCATTGACCCCGACAGCATAGCCGATGGAATTTTGCCTGCTGAGAGCTGCATAAGTTGCGTCGATTTCAGGATCCACGTGAGCTCCCCCATCTGTATTGGCGACTGCCATGACGAGCATGCGTCGAGAGAACCTTGTGCCCTGCATATCAGTTAAAACAGCTTGGTTCCACCAGTCGGGAAACAAAACTTTCTTTGCGCGGGGCCAGCCTTCTGGTCGATGTCCCAGGAGTGGGTGATGCTTCCCGCTTAAAGTTAAGTCTTCATTGACCGTGATTTTGGTTTGGAGGAAAGCAAGGATGGCTTGTTTTTCTCCTTTCGCTATTGGAATTGCGGTATTTAAGAAACCAATTGACTTGAGGCCAAGCTGTGAGAATAAAGAGTGTGAGCTCTTCGTATCATGCAGCATCAGTCGAAGCGTTGCGGCAATACGCTTTGCCTCTGCCGTAAAGCCGGTGTCGTACACTGAGCATGATCGGCTGAGAAACTCAAATTGCTCTCGCAGGTGTGAGCGTAGTTCTGTTTTCGATTGCGGAACTCGTGCCATACGATTCTATGTGTAGGTCTAACTATAGTTAGGCGTCATTTGACGTATAAGACGCTGGAAGCGTCTGACGGATAAAATTCTTTCCACTACCGATTCGCTCTCTAGCCTGGGCCTTTTCGAGAGGCCCTGACTGTACAAGGGAGTTATACGTCATGGCGGGAAGGGCGCTCTGGTTGGGGAAGACGGTAGCCGAGAGCGTGGCGATTTGCCATGCGCATATGGCGCCTATCGTTCAGATCATTCCCCTGCGAGCATTCCCAGCAAGCGCCGCCCCAGCCTATGCCACTTACGCATACCCCACCGTAAATCGGCATTGGTCGGCGTTCTCCGTTTCCCGCAGATTGCACCGCGCCGGCCCTCCTGGGGCTGGTCTTGCGGTCATCGGCTTGCGTGGGCCGATGCGGGGCCCCGCTGTGGGCCGATCACAACAATAACGGACGAAAGCACTATGACTCAGCAGACAACGACCCTGGGCGCGCCGCTGCGCCTGTGGGGCAGCCTTGCGCTTTGGCAGCGGATTCTCATCGGGTTGGCCCTGGGCATCGGTATGGGGTGGATCTTCAAGGCGGATGCCCAGGTGCTGGCGCCGGTCGGCAGTCTGTTCCTGGCGGGGATCAAGATGTTGATCGTGCCGCTGGTGTTCGTCTCTCTGGTGGCCGGTATCACGGCGATGGCCGATAGCCGCAAGCTGGGCCGGATCAGCGCCAAGACCATCGCCATCTATCTAGTGACCACCGCCTTCGCGGTGAGCATCGGTTTGTTGTTCGGCGCCCTGTTCACGCCCGGCGAGGGCATGCAGATGGTCGCCAGCGGCGAGCAGGAGGCCAAGGCCGCGCCTTCGCTGGTGAGCATTCTGGTGGGGTTGGTGCCTACCAACCCGGTGGCCGCCTTCGCCGAGGGCAACATCTTGCAGATCATCGTGTTCGCCATCGCCCTCGGGGTCAGCCTGAATCTGGTGGGCGAGAAGGGGCGGCCGGCGGTGAAGGTCTTCGACAGCCTGGCCGAGGCGCTGTACAAGCTCACCGATCTGATCATGGGCCTGGCGCCCTACGGCGTGTTTGCGCTGACCGCCGTTGTGGTCGGCCAGCACGGGCCGGAGGTGCTGTTGCCGCTGGCCGGGGTGATCGGGGTGATCTACCTGGCCAGCGTGACCCATGTGCTGCTGGTCTACGGCGGCCTGATCGGCGTGCTCGCCCGGCTCAGCCCGCTGCGCTTCTTCCAGGGCATCGCGCCGGCTTTGGCGGTGGCGTTCAGCACCTCGAGCAGCGCCGGCACCCTGCCGGTTTCCATCGATTGCGCGCGCAAGAATCTGGGCGTGTCGGAAGGGGTGGCGGGCTTCGTGCTGCCGGTGGGGGCGACCATCAACATGGACGGCACGGCGATCTACCAGGGCGTGCTGGCGCTGTTCATCGCCCAGGCGTTCGGCATCGATCTGAACGCCAGCCAGTACCTGATGATCATCCTCACCGCCACCCTGGCCTCGATAGGCACGGCGGGCATTCCCGGCGCCGGCCTGATCATGCTGGGCATGGTGCTGACCTCCGTGGGCCTGCCGCTGGAGGGCGTGGCGCTGATCGCGGGGATCGACCGCATCCTCGACATGTGCCGCACCACGGTCAACGTCGCCGGCGACCTGATGACCACCACCCTGGTCGGTCGCAGCGAGAAGGAGCTGGACGTCGAGGTGTACACCCGCTCGAACGCGCAATAACCGACCGGCGGGCGTTACCGGGCGGGTAGCTCGAAACGCCCGAGGTGTCCCTTCCAGTCCCATTGCGCCCCGCCGTAGTCGATACGGTGGGGCGTTTGCGCGTCGGTGCTGTCGGCCAGCGCCAGCAGTTCCCGCCGGCCGTCCCGCCATTCGATGACGATCAGGTCCGTCGCCACCTGGCGGCTGTGTTCGAGCGCGGCGATGCGGCTGCGGCTGTCAGTCACGGCCTCGCTTTCCGGGTCGTAGCTCCCGTGGGGTTCCAGCAGGGAGACGAAGGTGGCGTCGGCGGCGCCGGCCTGGCGCTGGATCACCACCGGCTCGCGGCGCAGATTGAAGTGCGGGTCGTTGGCGCCGCTTTCGGCCAGGATGATCTGCGCGTTTTCCGGCAGCAGCATGCGGTAGCTGTAGAAGCGCTCGCCGTTCATCCAGGTCAGGGTGGCGGCGCCGGCCTGGGGCGTGCCGATGGCGTCGACCCACAGGTGCTGGTAGCCGTTGGCCTGGCCGAGCACGGGGCGGCTGCTGGGGTGGGATTGCAGCGCAAAGCCGATGTCTATCAGGTGGCCGGCGTAGTGCAGCGGCAGGTCGTATTGCGCCGGTTGCTCGCCCTCGACGCGCAGCAGGTCCAGCACCAGCGGGGCGGGGCTGCCGGCGACGTCGAGCTGCACCAGGCTGCGGCGCCAGCGCACGCCGGGGTAGGCGCCGGTCATCTCGGCGGTGCTGGCGCGGGTGCGGTCGTCGACGACGAAGGCCAATTGCCGCGGGGCGCGGCTCTCGCCGAGCTGCCAGTCGCCGCCGAAGTGGCTGGTCTCGTTCACCACCAGGGTGTTGTGGGCGACGCTCTGCTTGGCCCAGCTTTCGTTCTCCGGCAGGTAGCGGCCGCCGTTCTTGGCCTCGATGTTGAGAAAGCGCGCCGCGCCGTAGTCGGTCACCAGCGGCTTGCCGTTGTCGTAGAGCAGCCAGCCGAGCTTGTCGAAGTGGCCGTGGCCCATGCCCTGGGCGCTGTTCTTCGCCACCAGGGTCTGCTCGCCGGAGCGCAGGATGGCGACGGCACCGCGCTTTCCCTCGGGACCGTCGCGCAGCAGCAGGGAGGTGAACGGGAAGGGCCGCTCCCGCGCCGCCGCCAGGTCGCGGGCCACCTGCAGGCCCTCCGGGGTCAGCGGCACGCGGCCCTGCCAGCGGGCGATGGCCAGCAGGCCGGGGTCGCCGCTGTGGGCGTAGCCGATGGCGACCGCGTGGTACAGCTCGTCGGTGCGCAGGCTCTTGTCCGGCATGGCGTCGTTGAGCGGGAAGAAGTAGCCGTCGTGGGTCAGCTGGATGCTGGTGCGGATGGCTTTGAGCAGGATGCCGTCGCGGTAGGCGAAGATCTGCCGCCGCGGCTCGTTGAGGTCGATGGCCTGGGCGAAGACGACGAAGGGCAGCAGGGCGTAGCGCTGGTAGTAGGGGCCTTCCGAGTAGTAGCCGTCCGGCGAGAAGAGCAGGTCGAGCTGGCGCAGGAAGCCGCTGCGGCCATCCTTGGCCAGGCCCTTGAGGGCGCGCTCCACGTAGTCCCGTTCGCCGAGCACGTAGCCGGTCATGCCGACCGCGGCGGTGGCCCAGGTGGCGTGGTTGTGGATCAGGTCGAAGGTCTGCGGCTGGCCTTCGGAGAGGAAGCTGGCCATCGGGCGGAACAGCTTTTCTTCCAGCAGTTGGCGTTCGTCCAGCGGCAGGGTGGCGCGGATGGCGTCGTAGCCCTGGATGGCATGCACCAGCCAGACGCTCTCGTTGAGGCTCTGCCAGAACAACCGGCCCGGCGCGCTGCTGGCGGCGGCCGGGTGGCGGCCCAGGGACGGGTAGAGCTCGGCGTAGGCCAGCAGCAGCTCGCGGGCATGTTCGGCATAGGCCGGTTCGCCGGTGATGCGGTAGAGCAGCCCGGCCTCGTAAAGGGTGCGGTAGTTGCGCTTGTGCTGCTCGTGGCTCGGTCCGCCACCCGGATCGGTGGGGTAGGGCACCTGGATACCGGCGCGGCGGGCTTCTTCGAAGTCGGCCTTGGCTCGCTGCAGTTCGTCGGAGAACAGCGGGTAGGTCATGGCCTGGGCGGTCGGGATCGGCCACGCATCGGTCTTGAACAACACTGGCGCGGTCGCGGCCGGCAGGGGGCTCGAACAGATCAGCATGATCGTCAGACCGAACAGGATGCGCCTAATTTCCATGAATTCCCCTCTCCTTTTTGCCAGTGCCGCTGCGCATGGACTGCGTGTTGGGCGATGCGTTCAGCGGTTGGGGATTTATTTGGTGCTGTGCGTTTGGTCGGTAGAGGTGACTTGCTGAGGCTCGGATTCGCTTTCTGCTTGCACTGGGCTTTAGCAGGAAGCGTCCGCGCTGCTCGCCCCTGGGTACCGACCTACGTCGGTACGACGGGTTTGGGTGGGCCTGCTTGTAGCCCGAATAAGCGTCAGCGCAATCCGGGGCGCGCTTCCCGGATTGCACCGCGTTCCGCGGCTGATCCGGGCTACGGTGTGCCCATTAGGCTGGGAGCCTCCGCGCTGCCTGCCCCTGGGTACCGACCTGCGTCGGTACGACGGGTTTGGGAGGGCCAGTGGCTTGGTGGCTCCGGTGTTGCTTGAGGGCGATTGCCTGCGTACGGCTGTGACTGTGCCCTAGGCTAGGTACTGGCTTGGATGAGGACGGTTGGAGAGCTTAGGTAAGGTCAGTCGTTTTTTCGCACTGCGCTACGGCAGCTGGCAGAAAGCGGCTTACCTTGGACTCAAGCAGACGGACCAGAACCGGGTCCATGAAGTCATACTCGTCCGGGATATCCAGACAGATGATTCGCTGAGCCTTGATGTGGCGTTTGAACTTGGCGCCCAGCTTGTTTCTGTGTGCTTTCTCCATCACGAAGATCAGCTCCGCCCACTCCAGCAGCTCCGGTGTGAGCGGATTTTCCGCGTCGTTGTTCAGCCCTGCCGAAGAGCATTCAATCCCCGGATGGTTGGCGAAGATCTGTTCGGCGGTTGGGCTGCGCAGGCGGTTCTGGCTGCAAATGAACAGAACATGCTTTGCTTGGTTATTCATGGAGCACTCTTCTCTTCTGAAATCAAACCAGCCTCTACCGCTATCTCACGAAGCAGTTGTTTCTGAAGAGCGTCGGCATGGGTACATGCGGAGTCGTGCAGGCCGTATCTGCAGGACTTTCTCAGCGCTGCGATGGCGAAATGAATGTCTTTTGGTACGCCTTGCCCTTTGCTCAGTTGCAGCCCATACATCGTGCAAGCCCAAGGATCATCGGCCGCACATCCCTTGGAAAATGTTCTGACTGAACAGAGATGTACGGAAGCGTTTTCCCCATTATCACTCAGCATGCCAGCAGCTCTATTGGTACAGCCAGAAACGACACCAAGCCGGCAGGAGCGCTGGAAAAGCACCTCGGCAGCCAGTTGTTCGCCATGGTTCGCCTGGATTTCTTGAGCGAGCCAGTAGCACGCGTTTGCTGATTCAGCCATGCATTCGTTGAAACAGCGCTCTAGGCGCCCTGGGGCGCACGGATTCTGTTCCGACTGGGTCTGTAATTCGTAAGAAGGGACGAAGTCGGCAGGGCATTGCTCGGTATCCGCCACCCATTCATTCATCCCAAGGGCTTGTTGTGTGACGGCTTGTATGGAGGTGGACTCGGCGTGCAATTGAGCATTGGCTAGCAATGCCACGGAGGCAAAGAAACAGCGGAGGAGAGTGTGCATTGGGGCAGTCCATTAGAGCGCATCAGCGGGCTGGTTTCGCAGAAATCGTGGTGCACCGCAAGAAAGGACTCACCTGGCTGCATTCCTTTGCTCTTGGCTCACGGCCCGCGAGAGTAGTGGTACGGGATGAGCGTGGCAAGCGCCCGGATAGCACCGTGTTCCGCTGTTCATCCTGGCTAGGTCTGCCGGCGAGCCCCGATTGCAGCCATTACCCCGTGCGCCCAAACTAGCCGCCCTACCTTCACCCGCGGAGATTCCCGTGTCCCACCCCGCCGATCTGTCCCGCCAAGCCACCCTCGCCCACCCCGATGCCCAGGACTGCACGCTCTACCGCCCCGACCCGAAGGATGCGGACGCCGAGGAGCAGGACCTCGGCGATGCGCGCATTCTCATCGTCGGTGCCTTCCAGCCCCCGGCGGACTGGGATGCTCGCGAGCGTGAGGACTATTTCGGCGACGACGATCCAGCGGCCTTCGTCGTGGCCCATATCGCCTGTGAGGCGGAGCCGGGCAGCAAGGCTTATTGCGAGGCCGAGGCCGGCGACTACGTGGCGGTGATGGCGGGGCTGGAGGTGATCATGTTCTATGTGCACGAGCGTGGCGAAGGTGGCGCCTATGTACTGATTCGCGACGACGAACAGGACTGAGAGTAGCGACTAGGCCGTGTTGCGCGGCAGCGTAACCCTTACTTCCAGCCCGCCCAGCGGCGAGTCGAGCAGTTCGATGCTGCCGCGATGCAGCTCGACCACCCGCGCGACGATGGACAGGCCCAGGCCCGCGCCGAGGCCCTCGCCCTGGCGGAAGAAACGCTCGAACAGCTTGCCGCGCAGGTCCGCCGGCACGCCGGGGCCGCTGTCTTGCACGTGCAGGGTGATGGCCTCCGGCCGGGCTTCCAGACGTACCTGGATCTGTCCGCCCTCGGGGGTGTATTGCACGGCGTTGCTGACCAGGTTCTGCAGCAGCGTGGCCAGGCTCGGCGCGTCGCCCTTGAGGTGCGCATCGGCGCCGTCGGCGATCTCCAGGGTCAGCTCCTGATGGCGGGCCAGGGCCAGCGGCGTGAGTTCGGCCAGCTCGTCCCGCAGCAGGGCGTGCAGGTCCAGTTCGGTCATGGCCAGTTGCGCGGCGCTGGGTTCCAGGCGGGCCAGGGTAAGCAACTGGGCGACCACCCGAGTGGCCCGCTCGACGCCGCTGCCGAGGTGGCGTAGGGCATCGTCGCGCTCCTGCGCGTCGCGGGCTTCCAGGGCGTTCTGTGCATGGATGCGCAGCACCGCCAGTGGCGTGCGCAGTTCATGGGCAGCGTCGGCGAGAAAGCGCTTCTCGCGCTCCAGCAGGTCGGTGACCTGGGCCAGCAGGCGGTTGAGCGAGGCGGCCATCGGCTCCAGTTCCTGCGGCAGCGGCGCCAGCAGCAGCGGGTCGAGGTTGTCCGGATCGCGGGTCTTCAACAGCTGCACCATGCGCGCCAGCGGACGCAGGCCCCAGCCGACCGCCAGCCACACCAGCAGGGCCAGCAGCGGCAGGCCGAGCAGGTCGGGCAGCAGGCTGCGCATGGCGATGTTCTCGACCAGCTCGCCGCGCACGTCTTCGCGCTCGCCCACCAGTATCCACAGGTCGTCGCGCGAGTCGTGCAGCATGAACAGGCGCCAGCGATAGCCACCGATGGAGATGTCGTGATAGCCGATCAGGCGCTCGCCGAGGGCCGACAGGCGGGCCGACTTGGAGCGATCCCCGGTCAGCCGGTCGAGTGCACCGAGCGGGGCGCTGGCCGACTGCAGCAGCGCCTGGCCCCGGTCGTCGAAAACCTGGAAGCCCAGCTTGCTCTCGTAGGGGTGGCCGCGGTTGCTGGCCTCGTCGTCGGCATAGCGCTGCAAACTGACCGCTTCGTCCAGCGCCGCTTGCAACTGCTGGCGTCCGTGCTCGTCCATGTCGTGGCTGACCATGCCTTGCAGCAGGCGCGCGCTCTGCGCCAACTGGGCATCGAACAATTCTTCGATCTCGTGCTGGGCGTCGCGATAGCTCTTGTAGGAGAGCACGCTCAGGGAAATGCCGAGCAGGCCCAGCACCAGTACCAGGGTGCGACTGCGGATCGAGCGCATCAGGCTTTGTCCACCAGGTAGCCGACGCCGCGCACGGTGCGGATCAGCTCGGGGAAGAACTTCTTGCGCAGGTGATGGATGTGCACTTCCAGGGCGTTGCTTTCGACTTCCTCGTCCCAGCCGTAGAGCGCCTGTTGCAGTTTGTCGCGGGTCAGCACGCGGCCCGGTTGGGCGAGCAGTTCGTGCAGCAGGAGGAATTCCTTGCGCGGCAGGTTGACCGGTTTGCCGCGATAGCTGACCTGCTGGTTCACCGGGTCGAGCTGGATCTCGCGGTATTCCAGCGCCGGTTGCGGCCGGTTGAAGCTGCGCCGCAGCAAGGCGCGCAGGCGGGCCTTGAGTTCGGCGACGTCGAACGGCTTGATCAGGTAGTCATCGGCGCCGGCGTCGAGCCCGGCGATGCGGTCGCTGGTGGCGTCGCGCGCGGTGAGCACCAGCACCGGCACCGGGTTGGCCGCCGCCCGCAGGCGCTTGAGCACTTCCAGGCCGTCCATGCGCGGCAGGCCGAGGTCGAGGATGGCCAGCTCGAAGCTCTCGTGGCTCAGCGCGTGCAGGGCGCTGGCGCCGTCCTTGAGCCAGTCGACGGTGTAGCCTTCGGGTTTGAGTGCGGTGCGAATGCCTTCGCCCAGGGCGGGGTCGTCTTCTACCAGCAGAATGCGCATGGGGAATCCTGTCGATCATTGACAAGCGCCGCCTGGCGGGCGGCGCGGGTGCTGACATTCAAGCCTGTGGCGGCGGCTTATTCCAGCTCCTTCTCGACCTCGGCGAGCAGCTTGCGCGCTTCGGCGCGGCGGCCGGCGTCGGCGCTGGCGCGGCCGGGGCGGTCGGCTGCGGCCAGGGCCTTTTCCAGGGCCACGCGGGCTTCGGCGTAGCGACCCTGGCGTTGCAGGTAGTCACCGTAGAAGTAGTTGGGGTCGATGCCGTTGGGGTTGATCGCCAGGGCCTGCTTGAGCATCTGCTCGGCCTTTGCCTTGTCGCCGAAGCCGATGGGCCAGCCGGGGACCTGGTAGTAGAGGCTGCCGAGGCTGGTATAGGCCGAGCCGTCGAGGGCCTTGGCGTCGAGCTGCTGGGCTTGTTCCAGGCTGGCCTTGGCCTGCTTGACCAGGCCGAGGGCGCCGAGCCCGCCCTTGGCGCCGGCCCAGGTGCTCAGGATGATGCCGTGCCAGATGTGCAGCTCGGCGGCTTGCGGCTCCTCGGCTACGGCCTTTTCCGCCTGGCTGGCGAGGTCGGCGAAGGCCGCCTCGCGCTGCTTCTGCGGCGTCTGGTAGTTGATTTCGGCCCAGCGGCTTTGCAGTTGCTGCAGGTGTTGCTGGCCGCTGTCGCTGAGGGCGAAGGCGGGCAGGCTGATGACGGCGAGCAGGGCAAGGCACAGGCGTTGCAGGTGGTTCATCGGATGGTTCTCCAGGTCAGGAACGGTGGCGGGCGAAGCGCTGGATGATGGGCAACTGCTTGCGCAGCGCCTGGTCGACCACCCGCGGCAACAGGCTGTTGAGGCGCACGAAGAGCTTTTCCGGCCAGCCCAGGTAGAGTTCTTCGCGCTCGTCGCGGATGGCGCGGGCAATCTGTGCGGCGACGGTCTGCGGGTCGTCCATCTCGACCT
This sequence comes from Zestomonas ipomoeae, assembly GCF_057128665.1. Classification (NCBI taxonomy): domain Bacteria; kingdom Pseudomonadati; phylum Pseudomonadota; class Gammaproteobacteria; order Pseudomonadales; family Pseudomonadaceae; genus Zestomonas; species Zestomonas ipomoeae. The sequence goes on along the minus strand of NZ_JBSKHQ010000030.1, from coordinate 39,181 downwards.
TCAGTTCGTCGTTCATTGCCACCACGTGGTCCGCGTTCATGCCGGTGCGGGTGGCGCGCGGGGCGATGTAGAGCACCTTGATGCGGCTGTCGGCCAGCTCCCGTCGCAGGGCTTCGGAGAAGCCGCGCAGGGCGAACTTGCTGGCGCAATAGGCGGTGAACCCCGGATAGCCGATGGAGCCGAAGGTGGAGCCGAGGTTGACCAGCAACGCCTGCGATTGCTGGCGCAGCAGCGGTAGCAGGCGGTGGCTGAGTTGCAGGGTGGCGGTGACGTTGAGGTCGATCAGCCGGGCGATGGCGGCCTCATCCTGCTGTTCCAGCAGACCGAACTGGTTGACCCCGGCGGCATTGATCAAGCAGTTGAGACCGCCGAACTGGCGGGCGGCGGCGACCACCGCATCGCGGTCGGCGGCCTGGCGCAGGTCCGCGCGCACCAGGCTGATCTGGGTCGGGTAGCGCTGGGCCAGGGTGTCGAGGGCTGCACTCTGCCTGCCGACCAGCAGCAGCCGTGCCCCGCCGGCGCAGAGCTGCTCGACCAGGGCCTGGCCGATGCCGCCGCTGGCGCCGGTGAGCAGGGCGCGACATTCGCTAAGGCGCATGGCGTTCTCCTCAGGCAGACAGCGGCAGGCTGCGGAACAGGTCGCCATACAGGCGGTAGACCACCCTGGCGGTATGCACCACGGCGGCTTTGTCGTCGTCGTTGTCGAGGCGGTTCATCAGTTTCTTGAAGAACTCGATGTGCTCGATGTCCAGGCTGCCGTGGGAGGTCAGGTAGCTGAACGCCTGGGGCGGCAGGCGCAGCTTGTCCTGGATGATGCCGGCGGCCTGGGTGGCCAGGGCGATGCTGGTGCCTTCCAGCACGTTGACCATGCCGAAGAAGCTCACCGGGTTGTGGCGGGCGATGCGGTCATAGACGTAGGCGACCATCAACTCGGTGGGCAGGTTGGGTGTGCCGGCGCGCACTGCCTCGGGGTCGGCGCCGCAGGCGCGGATGTCGTTGAGAATCCACTCCTGGTGGCCGTATTCCTCCTCGATGTATTCGGCGATGGCCTCGCGCAGCCACTCCAGCCGTTCCGGCAGGCGCGCGCCGCAGGCCATCAGCAGCGGCACGGTGTGCTTGACGTGGTGATAGGCCTGGGTGAGGAAAGCGACGTAGCTGTCCAGGTTGACGCTGCCGGTCATCGCCTGCTGGATGATCGGTGCGGCAAGCAGGTAGTCGCGCTCGGTGCTGGTCTGTTGTTGCAACTGGTCGAAGAAGTCCATGGGCGTCCTCAGTGGGTGGGGGCAGTCGTCAGGGCCTCGATGGCCTCGCGGTAGTGGGCAAGCAGGGCGGCGCGGCGCAGCCGGCCGTTGGCGGTGGCCAGGCCGTTTTCCGCGCTGAAGGGCCGTTCGGCACGTAGCCAGTGATGCACGCGGGCGTAGTCGGGCAGGCCGCGGTTGACCTGTGCCACCGCCTCGGCGAGTTCGGCGTCGGCGGTGTTGGCGAAGCGCGGCACCAGCACGGCGACGTTCTCGGCCAGCGCCTCGCCATGCAGCCAGGCCTGGGCGATGGGCAGTTGCTGGACCAGTTCGGCCTCGACCCATTCCGGGTTGACGTTGCGCCCATAGGCGGTGACGAACTGATGCTTCTTGCGCCCGTGCAGGACCAGGAAGCCGTCTTCGAAATGGCCCAGATCGCCGGTGGCCAGCCAGGCGTCACGCAGCGGCGCTTCGCCCAGATAACCGAGCATGCGCGCGCCGCGCACCATTACCTCGCCATCGGCAGCCAGGCGCACCTCGGCGTGGGCCAGCGGCGTGCCGACCGTACCGATGCGCCGTGCCAGGGGCGTGTTCAGGCAAACCACCGAGGCGCATTCGGACAGGCCGTAGCCCTCGAACACCGGCAGCCCGAGCGCTTCGGCGCGCTCCAGCAACTGCGGCGCGACGCGGCCGCCGCCGACGGCGATGAAGCGCAGCGAGGGAGGCAGTGGCAGGCCGCGCTCGGCGGCGCTGACCAGCGCCAGCAGCAGTTGCGGCAGCAGGATCAGGCTGTGCGGCTGGCTGGCGTTGAGGCTGGTGAGAAAGCGCATCAGGTCGAAGCCGCTGGCGCCGGTCAGGCCGATTTCCGCCAGCGGACGCAGTTCGACGATGATTCCGGCCAGCAGTGGGGCATAGATCCCGGCGAGGTTTTCCAGCAGGGTGGCCAGTGGCAGCACGCAGAGATGGCGCTCCACCTGGCAGGGCAGGCTGGCCTGCCAGAGGCTGGCGGCGACGGTGAGCTGAGCGTCGGCATCCAGGCACACGCCCTTCGGCTGGCCAGTGGTGCCGGAGGTGTAGGTGATCTTCAGGGTGCCGGCCGGTACCTCCGGCACCCGCGCCGGTTGCCGCTGCAGCAGGCCGGGGCGGCTTTGCTCGAAGCCGCAGGCGTCGGTCAGTTGGTTGGCCTCGCCGATCAGGCAATCGACGCCGGCGCTGTCCAGCACATGGCGCTGCTGGCTGGCGGAGAAGAAGCCCGGCAATGGCACGCAGATCAGTTCGGCGCGCAGCAGGGCCAGGTCCCAGAGCGCCCAGTCCAGGCCGTTGTCCAAGGCCAGGGCGACCCGTCGCGCGCCCAGCTCGCGCAGGATTGCCATGCGCTCGGCGACCTCGGCGAGCAACTCGGCATAGCTCAGATGGCGCCCGCCCTGGCTTAGCGCAAGGCGCTCGCCATGGTTTTCCAGCGCCTGCCAGAAGCCCTCAGCTACAGGCGACATGGGGCATCTCTCCCTCGGCGAACAGCGGTTGGTAGCCCAGGCGCGGGTAGACGCCGGCCTGCAATAGGCGTTGGTATCCGCCGAGGATTTCCCCAGCCATCACCTGTGGCCGGCTGGCGTAGTAGCTGCCCCAGTCGGCCAACTCCTCGCCCATGCGCGCCGGGTCGGCATGGCCCAGCGGCAAGGGGTTCAGGCCCAGGCGTTGGAAGCTGTTGAGCAGCGTCGGGGTGCCGGTGAAGGTCACCCAGCGAAAACCCTGGGCCACCAGCAGATCGGCCAGGGCGACGATCAGCAGGCGCGAGGCGCCGGCACCGAGGGCGGCCAGGTTGCCGACCTCGACGATCTGCTCGCGGGGTATCTGCTGGCCATGGTTGGTCGCGATGGCCTGTTCGATGGGCTCGTCCAGGTAGCGTTCGAGAAACAGCGGCCGGCTTTGCGCGCTGCGCAGGCCGACCGCGCCCTGGACCTCGCCGGCATCGTTCTCCAGGCCCAGCAGGCAGGGCATGAAGTGACGGATGCGCGCCTGATAGTGCTCGGCGAAGCGTGTACGGATGAAGGTTTCCAGCGCCGCCCGGCGTTCGCCGTGGTGGGCTTGGGCCAGTCGCAGGGTAAGCGGGCGGTCGCGACCAATGCGCGCCAGCGGTCCGTCTTGATGCACCCAGGGCAGTTCCATCGGGGAACCTCGGTTGATGAGCCTGGGGGCATTCTTGGGGGGCGGGCTTAACTCAACATTAAGGAAGGGAAGTCGGCCTGCCGGCGAATGCGGCAGGCCGACAGCGGTGCACTCAGCTCAGGCCCCTGGCCAACTGCAGGGTCAGTTCGGCAGCACCCACGGCCTGGCAGCCGCTGGCGTTCTGCCCGCACCAGAGCGGCGAGAAGTCGCCGCTGCCCTGGCTTTCCGCCTTGGCCCGCAGCGGGGCGAGGGCGGCGCTGGCCAGGGGGAAGGTCGGCACTTCGGTGGCCAGCGGCCCCTGCTCGCGCATCAGCCGGTTGACGATGCCGCGAGCCGGGCGGCCGCTGAACAGGTTGGTGATGGCGGTATGACCAGCCGCCGGGCTTTGCAGGGCGGCGCGGTGCACGGCGCTGGTGGTGGCCTCCGGGCACAGCAGGTAGGCACTGCCTACCTGCACGCCGGCCGCGCCCAGGGCCATGGCGGCGGCCACGCCCTGGGCATCGGCGATGCCGCCGGCGGCGATCACCGGCACCTGCACCGCGCGAACCAGCTGCGGCAGCAGGGCGAAGGTGCCGGCCTGGCGGCTGAGGTCCTCACTGAGGAAATTCCCGCGATGGCCGCCGGCTTCCAGACCCTGGGCGATGATCGCGTCGGCGCCGTGGGCTTCCAGCCACAGGGCTTCTTCCAGCGTGGTCGCCGAGGCGAGCACCTTCGCGCCCCACTGGCGCACCCGTTGCAACAGCTCGGGCGCGGGCAGGCCGAAGTGGAAGCTCACCACCCGCGGGCGGAAGTCGTCCAGCAGGTCGGCCAGTTCGGCGCTGAAGGGCGCGCGGGCCGGGGCATTGACGCTGGCTGCCGGGTCCAGGCCGAGTTCGGTGTAGTAGGGCGCCAGGCGCTCGCGCCAGCGCATCTCCGCCGCCGCGTCCGGCGTGGGCGGGGTATGGCAGAAGAAGTTCAGGTTGATCGGGCGTTCGCCAAGGCTGCGCAGCTTGTCCAGTTCGCCGCGCAGTGCGTCCTGGCCAAGCATGGCGCAGGGCAGCGAGCCGAGGCCGCCGGCATTGGCCACGGCGATGGCCAGGCGGCTGTCCTGCACGCCGGCCATGGGTGCCTGGATGATTGGCAGGTCGACGCCGAGCAGGTCTTGCAGGCGGTTCGGGATAGTGGGCATGGCGCTTCCTCCTTGATGATGCGATTACCTGTAGGGGCGAATTTATTCGCCTTGCATGACTCGTTGGGCTTCGTCGCTGCGCTCCTCAACCGCAACCTACAATGCGCGTCGTAGGTTGCGGTTGAGCGAAGCGAAGCCCAACGCCGACGACATAGCCAAAGGCAAATAAATTCGCCCCTACAGAAATAAAAAACCGGCTCATGTGAGCCGGTTTCTGGTCTTACTTAACTTCCACCGCGAGGTTCTCGGCGATTTTCTGCTGCCAGATCGCCGGGCCGGTGATGTGCACGGACTCGCCGTTGGTGTCGACCGCGACGGTGACCGGCATGTCTTTCACTTCGAACTCGTAGATGGCTTCCATGCCCAGTTCGGCGAAGGCCAGCACCTTGGATTTCTTGATCGCCTGGGCCACCAGGTAGGCGGCGCCGCCGACGGCCATCAGATACACGGCCTTGTTGTCCTTAATCGCCTCGATGGCGATCGGGCCGCGTTCGGACTTGCCGATCATGCCCAGCAGGCCGGTGCTTTCCAGGATCTGGCGGGTGAACTTGTCCATGCGGGTGGCAGTGGTCGGGCCAGCCGGTCCGACCACTTCGTCACCAACCGGATCGACCGGGCCGACGTAGTAGATGAAGCGGCCTTTGAGATCCACCGGCAGCTCTTCGCCCTTGTTCAGCATGTCGACCATGCGCTTGTGTGCGGCGTCGCGGCCGGTGAGCATCTTGCCGTTGAGCAGGATGGTCTCGCCCGGCTTCCAGCTCTGCACTTCTTCCGGAGTGATGCTGTCGAGGTTGACGCGGCGCGCGCTCGGGCCGGCTTCCCAGACGATGTCCGGGTAGGCGTCCAGGTCCGGTGCTTCCAGCGAGGCCGGGCCGGAGCCGTCGAGCACGAAGTGGGCGTGACGGGTGGCGGCGCAGTTGGGGATCATGCACACCGGCAGGCTGGCTGCGTGGGTCGGGTAGTCCATGATCTTGACGTCGAGCACGGTGGTCAGGCCGCCCAGGCCCTGGGCGCCGATGCCCAGCTGGTTGACCTTCTCGAACAGCTCCAGGCGCAGCTCTTCGATGCGGTTCTGCGGGCCGCGGGCCTGCAGTTCGTGGATGTCTATGTGCTCCATCAGCACTTCCTTGGCCATCACCGCGGCTTTCTCGGCGGTGCCGCCGATGCCGATGCCGAGCATGCCCGGCGGGCACCAGCCGGCGCCCATGGTCGGCACGGTCTTCAGTACCCAGTCGACGATGGAGTCGGACGGGTTGAGCATGGCCATCTTCGACTTGTTCTCGGAGCCGCCGCCCTTGGCCGCGACGTCCACTTCCACCTTGTCGCCGGGCACGATGGAGTAGTGGATCACCGCCGGGGTGTTGTCCTTGGTGTTCTTGCGGGCACCGGCCGGGTCGGCCAGGATCGAGGCGCGCAGCACGTTCTCCGGCAGGTTGTAGGCGCGCCGCACGCCCTCGTTGATCATGTCGTCGACGCTCATGGTGGCGCCGTCCCAGCGCACGTCCATGCCGACCTTGATGAACACGGTGACGATGCCGGTGTCCTGGCAGATCGGGCGGTGGCCGGTGGCGCACATGCGCGAGTTGATCAGGATCTGCGCCATGGAGTCCTTGGCGGCGGGGGACTCTTCCTTCAGGTAGGCCTCATGCATGGCCTGGATGAAGTCGACGGGATGGTAGTAGGAAATGAACTGCAAAGCGTCGGCGACACTCTGTATCAGATCGTCTTGCTTGATCACGGTCATGCGGGGCGCTCCTGAAACACGGGAACCATCTGCTTACGATCCGCGATGCTCGACCACGCTGTGCTCTCAGGCTTCTGGAATGTCATTTACGCCGCGTAAACTCGATTCTTCAGCCGCTTTGCCCAACGTGAGCTACGCTCGCACATTCGCCTACAGATTCTGGAGGAAGCACCGGACCACGATCCGGCGCAGGCTTTCACGGTGAAAACGGCGCGGCAGTATAACCCGCGAGCCGCCAGGCGCACAGCCGCAGGACCCGCGGCGACAGGCGGGCGCGACCCGGCGCGGGTGCCTCGGCGGCCTGCGCGGGGCGAAACATGGCCTAGGCATCGCCAGGTCACAGGGTTACAGTGGCGGCCAGGTGCCAGTAGGGAAGGAGCCCATGGGTACAGCGAGTCATAGGCTCAAACACAAGGCGTTGCAAAACCTGCTGCTGAGTCGCTTCGGCATGGCAGTGGCGACCTATGCCCTGGGTTTGATGTTGACCTGGGTGCTGGTGCTGTCGGGCCTGTACCAGGCTTCCCTGGTTACCGCGCTGGTCGGTTCGGTGCTGGTGGTGGCCAGCCAGGTGGGCTTCTTCCTGATGTTCCGCCACGGCCTGAACCTGCGGTTCCGCGACCCCAGCCTGACCGAGCCGCAGGTGCTGGTGGCGCTGATCTGGCACAGCTACCTGCTGTCGCACCTGGACACGGCGCGCGGCACCCTGCTGATGTTCTACGTGCTGATCCTGCTGTTCGGCGCCTTTCAATTGGCTCCCCGGGTATTCGCCCGCTGCTCCGCGTTCGCCTTCTTCTGCTTCGCCGGCCTCAATCTCTGGGAAGCCTACCGCATGCAGCTCGCCGAGCCTGAACTGGCGGTATTGCAGGTCGGCGTGCTCGGTATCGTGCTGATCTGGCTGAGCATGTTCGCCAGCTATATGCAGACCCTGCGCCAGCGTATGCGCAAACGCCGCTTCGCCCTGCAGGCCCACCAGGACACCCTGCGCGGCATGATGCGCCAGTTGGAAGACCTGGTGGCGACCGACGAACTGACCGGGCTGTTCAATCGCCGGCACTTCCTGCGCCTGGCCGGACGCGAGTTGGCCACCCTGGAGCCCGGCCGGCAACATGGCCTTGCGCTGATCGACCTCGATCACTTCAAGCGCATCAACGATGCCCATGGCCATGCCGCCGGCGACCGCGTGCTGCAAACCTTCGCCGCGGTGGCGCGGGCCTGCCTGCGTGACGGCGACGTGCTGGCCCGCTACGGCGGCGAGGAGTTTGTGCTGTTGCTGCCCAATACCGACGCCGACCAGTTCACCAACTGCTGCGAGCGCCTGCGCGAGGCCTTCGCCAGCGCCGAGCCGGTGGGGGTGAAGGTGAACGGGCTCAGCCTGTCGGCCGGCATGACCCTGCTGGTCCAGGGGGATGAGCTGGACGCTGCGTTGCAGCGGGCCGACCAGGCGCTGTATCGGGCCAAGCGCAGCGGTCGCAACCGTTGCGCCGCGGCCTGGGAGGGCGCGGGTGCCTGAACTGGCCGCTGGCGACCGGCATTGGCCGGTGGACCCCGACAGCAACCTGCTCGATGCCCTGCGTCGCGCCGGCATCGCCGTGCCCTACAGCTGCCGCGCTGGCAGTTGCCATGCCTGCCTGGTGCGCTGCGTGCAGGGCGAACCGGCCGATGCCCAGCCGCTGGCGCTAAGCGGCGAGCAGCGCGCCGAGGGCTGGCGACTGGCGTGCCAGTGCCGGGTGGTCGAGGACTTGCGGGTCGAGGTGTTCGATCCGCAGCGCGACGGCGAGCCGGCCAAGGTCCATGGCGTCGACTGGCCAGGACCCGAGGTGCTGCGTCTGCGGCTGTCGCCGCAGAGACCGCTGCGCTACCGGGCAGGCCAGCACCTGGTGCTGTGGAACGGCGCCGGCATTGCCCGGCCCTATTCCCTGGCCAGCCTGCCGGGCGAGGACCCCTGGCTGGAGTTCCATATCGACTGCCGGCAGAGCGGTGCCTTCAGCGACGCGGCGCGGCAGTTGCGACCGGGAAACGAACTGCGCCTGGGCGAGTTGCGCGGCGGCGCCCTGCACTACGACGCGGACTGGCAGGATCGACCGTTGCTGCTGCTCGCCGCCGGCACCGGCCTGGCGCCGCTGTGGGGCGTTCTGCGCGAGGCGCTGCGGCACGATCATCGAGGCCCCATTCGCCTCATTCACGTCGCCCATGACAGCAGCGGGCACTACCTCGCCGAGCCCCTGGCGGCGCTGGCCGGGGCGCATGCGCAGCTGCAGGTGGAGCTGCGCGTAGCGGCCGAGCTGCCGGCTGCTTTGGCCGAACTGCACCTTGTTTCGCGGCGAACCCTGGCCTTACTCTGCGGCCACCCAAGCAGTGTCGAATCCTTCGCGCGGCGGCTTTACCTGGCCGGTCTGCCGCGCTCGCAACTGCTGGCCGACGTCTTTCTGCCTCGCGTCGGTTGAATCCCGGTCTGCCCTGGGCGCGAGTCGACGACTTCAGCCCGTTCGAGGGCGTCGGTTGCCGCTATCAAGGAGCCTTTCATGAGCGATCACATTCTCGTCGAGCGCGAGCAGGGGCTGCTGACCCTGCGCCTGAACCGGGCGGACAAGCTGAACGCCCTGACCCGCGCGATGTACAGCCGCATGGCCGAGGTGCTGCGGGATGCGGACAGCGACCGCAGCGTGCGTGCGGTGCTGCTTACCGGCAGCAGCGAATGCTTCACCAGCGGCAACGACGTCGCCGATTTCCTCCAGGCGCCGCCGACCAGCCTGGACAGTCCGGTGTTCCACTTCATGCAGGCGCTGCTCGACATGAACAAGCCGGTGGTGGCCGCGGTCGCCGGCCCGGCAGTGGGCATCGGCACCACCTTGCTGCTGCATTGCGACCTGGTCTACGTCAGCCGCGACGCCAGGTTCAAGATGCCCTTCGTCAATCTCGGGCTCTGTCCGGAGTTCGGTTCCAGCCTGATCTTGCCGCGCCTGCTCGGCCAGGCGAAGGCCGCTGAACTGCTGTTGCTCGGCGAGTCCTTCAGCGGTGAGCAGGCGGCGGCCTGGGGCATCGCCAATGCCGCGCTGGAGAGCGGGGCTGCTGCCCAGGCCAAGGCCCATGAAATGGCCCTGCGGTTCCAGGAACTGGCGCCGTCTGCGGTGGAGGCCAGCAAGCGGCTGATGCGCGGGCCCGGACGCGAGGAGCTGCGTCGGGTGATCTGCGAAGAGGGCGAGCTGTTCGGTCAGCGCCTGCACGCGCCGGAGGCCCGCGAAGCGCTGAGCGCCTTCCTGCAGCGCCGCAAGCCGGACTTCACGCCGTTCTGCTGAGTGCCTGCCGGGTCATACCAGAGGATCGCCCACATGCAGGATCTTCAGCGTGTTGGTACCGCCGATGGCGTGGTAGCTGTCGCCCTTGGTCAGGATCACCCAGTCGCCGGGCTCCACCACGCCGCGCTGGAGCAGTTCGTCCACCGCCGCCTGGCTGACCTCGCCGGGCGGTAGCGCGGCGGGGTCGAAGGGCACCGTCTGCACGCCGCGGAACAGCGCCACCCGCGCCTGGGTTTCGCGGTGCGGCGAGAAGGCGAAAATCGGGATCGACGAACGAATGCGCGACATGATCAGCGGGGTATAGCCGCTCTCGGTCAGGCAGATGATCGCCTTCACCCCGGGAAAGTGGTTGGCGGTGTACATGGCGGCCAGGGCGATGCTCTCGTCGCAGCGCTCGAAGCTTTGCCCCAGGCGATGCCCGGAGCGTTTGCTGGTGGGGTGTTTCTCGGCACCGACGCAGACCCGCGCCATGGCCTTGACCGCTTCCACCGGGTACTGGCCGGCGGCGCTCTCGGCGGACAGCATCACCGCATCGGTGTAGTCGAGCACCGCGTTGGCCACGTCGGAGACTTCGGCGCGGGTCGGCATCGGGCTGCTGATCATCGACTCCATCATCTGCGTGGCGGTGATCACCACCTTGTTCAGCTGTCGGGCGCGCAAAATGATCTTCTTCTGAATGCCGACCAGCTCGGCGTCGCCGATTTCCACGCCCAGATCGCCGCGCGCCACCATCACGCCATCGCTGGCGCGGATCAGCCCGTCGAGGGTTTCGTCGTCGGCCACCGCTTCGGCGCGCTCGATCTTCGCCACCAGCCAGGCGGTGCCGCCGGCCTCGTCGCGCAGGCGGCGGGCCAGATCCATGTCGGCGGCGTCGCGGGGAAAGGACACGGCCAGATAGTCCAGGTCCATGTCGGCGGCCAGCTTGATATCGGCCTTGTCCTTCTCGGTCAGCGCCGGTGCGGTGAGGCCGCCGCCGCGGCGGTTGATGCCCTTGTGGTCGGACAGCGGCCCGCCGATCTCCACCCGGCATTCCAGCTCATCGGCATGCCGGGCCTCGACACGCATCACCACCCGGCCGTCGTCGAGCAGCAGTTCGTCCCCCACCGTGCAGTCCTTCACCAGGTCCGGGTAGTCGATGCCGACCACCTGCTGGTTGCCGGCATCGCGCGGGTGGCGCGTGGACAGGCGGAAGCGGTCGCCGATGTTCAGCTCGATGCGCTTGTTGACGAACCGGGCGATGCGGATCTTCGGGCCCTGCAGATCGCCGAGCAGGGCGACGAAGCGGCCATGCCGGGCAGCCAGTTCACGAACCAGCTTCGCGCGGGCACGGTGCTCGTCGGGGCTGCCGTGGGAGAAATTGAGGCGGGCGACGTCCAGCCCGGCCAGGATCAGCTTCTCCAGCACCTCCGGCGAGCTGCTGGCGGGACCGAGGGTGGCGACGATCTTGCTGCGACGCGGAATCATGCGGGGCTCCTCAGGAAGAATGGCCCGGGCGGCGGTGCCAGGGCTCAGGGCTGCAAGGCCGTGCCGGAAGCATTGGGCTTGAGCACCAGCAGGTCGCACTCGACGGCCTCCAGCACCCGCTCGGCGGTGTTGCCGATCAGGGCGTTGTCCAGATGGCCTCGGGCGATGGCACCCATCAGCAGCAGGTCGATGCCCTGTTCGCTGACGAAACGGGGAATCACTTCCTCGGCGAAGCCCTCCAGCAGGTGGGTACTAGGCAGTGGGATCGGATATTGGCTGAGCAGTTCCTCGAACGCGGCGCGATGCTGCTCGGCACAGTGCTTGGCGTACTGCTCGTAGTCGGTCACCAGCTCGGCGTCGAACACCAGGGTGCGCGGCAGCGGGGCGAAGCTGTGCAGGTACTGGTCGTCCATGCCGAGCGTGCCGGCCAGCTCGCGCGCGGCGGTGATCAACTGGTGGTCGAGCGCGGCCGGCTTGTCGGCGCTGTGCAGCGGGTCGAGTGCCGCGCACAACCGGCGGCCCTGCCACTCGCCGTGGTGCACCAGCCAGAGCGGCGTCTGGCAGTGACGCAGCAGGTGCCAGCAGGTGTTGGTCAGGAACAGGCGCTTGAGCAGGCCATGGTTGCGTGCCGACTTGAACACCAGGTCGGGCTTTAGCTCCTCGGCCCGGGCCAGGATGACCTTGTGCCAGGGCTTGCCCCAGCGCACCTCCAGGTGCACGTCGAGCCCCTCGCTGCGCAGCGGTTCGGCCAGTGCCTCCAGCCACTGGCGGCGCTGGTCGAGCAGGGCCGTGCGGGCCTTGTCCGGGGTGAAGCCTTGCAGCAGCAGGCCGCCATCGAGGGCCGAGTGATATTCGCAAAGCAGCAACTCGAGCGCTGCACCGGTCTGCCGGGCCAGCCAGGCGGCGCGTTGCAGGGCGGGCTGTCTGTCCTGGGTGGGGTCGATCACCACCAGTAGCTGGCGCAGGTTCATAGCGGCATTCCTCGGCTGGGTCGTCGGCTGTATTGCACCTCAAGCGCGCGCCGCGACGCTTGATCTGCATCAGCCTAGCCGATTCCGTCGCCCTGGACGGGCAGCGTCTCAGACGCCGCCTTGGTTCAGTGCCTGGTCGAGGTGCTGCGAAGCCTTGGTCGCCAGTGTGCTTTCCGGGAACTGCACCAGCAGGCGGCGGAAGTAGCCGATGGCCTTGTCGCGGTTGGCCTGGGGGTTGTCCGGCGCCTGGTACATCAGGCCGAGCTGGTACAGCGCCTTCTCCTTGATGTCGCGGGATACGGCAGGATCGGCCAGGGCCAGCAGGTATAGCTCCTCGGCCTCATCGACCCGCCCCTTGAGCACGGCACGGCGCGACAGCAGGGTCAGGTCCTGATCCAGGCTCGGCTTGTAGAGGTCGATATTGCGGCTTGGCTTCCAGTGGGCCAACAGCTCGCGGGAGGTCTTCTGCACCGGGTCGTCGGCCCGTCGGCGAATCGCCTGGATGCGCGTTTCGGCGCGGCTCGCGGCTCGACTGGCGGGGAACTCGTTGAGCACCTGGTAGAGGTAGTTGAGCGCCTTGCTGTCATCGCGTTCGTCGTTGTAGCGGTTCATGTACAGCAGGCCGATCTGGTAGAGGGCAATGGCGCGCACCTCGTCGCTCAGCTGTTCGTCGCGGTAGCCGCTGAGGTAGAGCGCTTCGGCCTTGGCGCTCTGGGCGTCGCGAATGGCCATGGCTGTGTAGGTCAGCAGGTCGCCTTCTTCCTTGATGGCGGCGGTCATGCGGTTGTGCTTCAGCTCCTTGTACTCGACCACTTCCTGGGTGGTGATCTGGGCGATGAACAAGGGCGTGGTCGGCGAGCAGCCACCAAGCAGGGCGAGGAGTAGCAGGCTGAAACGGGCGCGGCGCATGGGCTTTCCTGGCGGGACGGCGAAGGCGGCAGTCTAGCAGCGCGCCCGCCGCGCCTGGACGGGGCGGGCGCAGAACCCAACGGAGGTTATGCTTGCACGGTCCGCGGTGCCCGCAGGCCCGGCGCGGCCCCGAGCAGCAGCGGCGTGAGCAGCGTGGCGAACGGTCGCCCAGGTCGCAGCAAGGCGAACCAGGCCAGCAGCAGCGCCAGGGGCAGGCCCAGCAGGTAACTGAGTGCATGCCGGCCCAACTGCTCCGGCGCATAGAAGCCGTCATGCCAGACGACCGCCCCGATGCCGAGCAACTGGCCGATGGCGCCGACGGACAGCGCCGCCAGTGCCGCACAGCCGAAGCCGACGACGAAGACGCCGGCGAGGTAGCTGGCGAAAGCGCTGCCCAGCCGTGGCGCGGGGCGCCCGGTCGCGGCGGCGTCGCCGTGCAACCAGCGATTGAATAGGAAGATGAACGGCGGAATCAGCCACAGGCCATCGGTCAGCAGGGTGGTGATCACACTGGCGCCACCGGCGGGATGGCTGAAGGTCAGGCCGAAACGCTGCAGCGCATCCAGCACGCCGCTGGTGGTCCCGGCACCGGGCGTCCAGGCAGGGCTGCCGGGCAGCAGGTCGCGGTCGTAGAGGAAGCGGTCATAGCCCAGCCCATCCCAGCCATACAGCAGGATGAAGAACATGCCGAAGTAGCCGGCGATCCAGTTCAGTTGGGCGGCATAAACCTGCCCGCCGCGCATCAGCCGCTGGCCGACCCAGAAGCCGAGCAGGCCCTGGGTGATGTTGCTGATGCCGAATGCCAGCACCAGCCAGATCGGCAACTCGCCGAAGCTGCCGGCAGCCTGCATGGTTTCCCAACTTGGGTGGCGCAGCAGCAGGAGCTGGCCGGTGGGCGCCCAGAACAGCGCGAGAAACAGAATCGTATGGGCCCAGAAGGCCGTTTCGAACGGCTTGTCGCGCCGCGCCAACTGGCGGCCGCAGGCCACCGCCAGGCTGGCGCCCCAGCCGTATGCCCAGAACACATCTACCTGAACCATGATCGGTCTCCCTGAGAGTTAGAAGAGTCTGCAAGCCATGCCCCGAGAGACGAGACGACGCCCGCCATAGAAGAATGACATGTCATTCCGTTTTTGAGGGCGATAAAAGCCGGTCAGGGCCGGCTTCCAGTCTTTCGATCAGGCGGCGACGCCGCGCAGCATCATCGGCACGCCTTGCTCGGCCCATTGCCGGGCCATGGGCTCCGGATCGGCGCTGAAGCAGACTTCGCGGATGCCCTCGATGATCACTGCATTGATGGCCCGGGCGGCGATGGTGCTGTCCTGGGCGCGCAGGAAGCCTTTGCGCTGGCCATTCAGCAAATATTGCTGGGTGATCTGGGCGAAGGCCGACATGGCGACCTGGAATTGCCGCTGCAACTCCGAATCCACGCCGGGCGCCTCGAACAGCAGGATACGCCCGAGGCGCGCATCGGCGGCGAATACCGCGAACAGTCGGTGGGCGATGCGCAGCAATTGGGCTTCGTATTCGGCGAGGCTGTCGCAGGTCGGCGGCTCGTCGCGCAGCACCTCGGCAAGCGCCTGGGTGATCTGCGCCAGCAGGGCGTCGAAGATCGCCCGCTTGTTGGTGAAGTAGCGGTAGAAGGTGCCATGGCCGATGCCCAGCAGACGGGCGATGTCGGCGATGCCGGCGGCGTGGTAGCCCTTGTCGGCGAAGACCTGCAGGGCGGCTTCGAGAATTTCCTGGCGGCGCTGTTCGGCGCGCTCGTTGCGCTTGGACATCGGTTGCTGACTTCCTCCGCCCGCCGATCGGGCAGGGGCGATTGTGCCTGGCTTTGCCGGCGCGTGCAGCCGTCGCGCCGGTACTGAAGAATGTGCCCGGGCTGTCGATACAGAGGGCAACGGAGGAGATACCCATGCGCATCCTGATCGTCCTGGCACTGGCGGCGAGCGCCGCCGGCTGCACCCGCCTGTCCCTGGATCACCATCTGAACAACGCCTACCGCTTCTATGACGAGGGCAACTGCGAGCGCGTGATGCTCGAACTGTCCCAGGCCGAACGCAAGAGTCGCTCGCGGCCGTACTTGCAGCCGGAGATCTCGCTGTTGCGCGGCCAGTGCCTGGAACGGCAGAACCTGTTCGTCGACGCGGCGCAGACCTACCAGTTCATCCTCAGCCGCTATCCCCACAGCGAATATGCCTACCGCGCCCGCGCCAGGCTGGAAACCTTGCGCCAACTGGGGCACCATTCGCCGGTCGAGCAAGCTGGCACGAAGCCGGCAGCGCCCTAGCTCGCTACTGACCGCCGGTCGCCGACGGTTTTTATGGCAGCTTGCCAGCGCTAAGCTGAAGTGCCCGACCAGGGAGGAAATCCATGCGTCGCCTGCTGTTCTGCCTGTTGCTCCTGTCGTCATTGGCGAATGCGGAAATCTACCGCTGGACCGATGCGCAAGGCCGGGTACACTTCGGTCAGCAGCCGCCTGCCGGCGCCGAGCAGGTCGAGGTCAAGCCGCAGGTGATCGAGCAGGACGAGGCCACCCGCCAGCGGCTGGAGCGCACCGAGCGCTTCTACGACGCGCGTCAGGAGGAGCGAGCGCAAGCCGCCTCCGAGTCGGCCGCCCGCGAGGCCAAGCAGGAGCAAGCATGTAGTCGGTTGCGCCAGCAGTTGGCGCAGCTGGAACAGGGAGGCCGTTTCTTCCGCACGGACGCCCAGGGCGAGATGGTGTATTACAGCGACGAAGAAATCGCTGCCGCCCGCCAGGAATTGACCAGCCTATTGGCCACGCATTGCGGTTAGGGCTGGTCTCAATGCAGTAGTGCGACCATACTCCAATGGTCTTCTATAGCGATCTGCCATTATGCGTACCCAGCGCCGCATCGAACGTCACCAACTGCCGTACTACCTGAAGGTGTTCAACCGCTTCACCGATAAGCCGATGGGCTATATCGGCAACATTTCCCTGGATGGGCTCATGCTCATCAGCCAACTGCCGATGCTGGTGGGCGCGCGTTTCGACATGCGCCTGAAGATTCCAGGGCAGGATGGCCTGATGCACAACATCGATTTCTACGGCACCTGCCAGTGGAGCAAGGAGGATGTCACTCCCGGCACCTTCGATTCCGGCTTTTCCCTGGTTGCGCCGCCAATCGAGTATGTCGAACTGGTGGAGGCCTTGCGTTACTATTTCACCTTTCGTCCCCTCGCCGCATCGGCATAGGGGAAGGCTCTGAGTCTCGGCCAGGAAGGCCGGCCGCGGTTGAGGAGCGCATCGACGATGACCGACGGACCGTGCGGTATCCGGTCTGTCGGCCTTCAGGTTTGCCTCCGATTCGACGAGTGATCAGGCCGCTCTCACGGCGTCGTCTTCCCCAGCCGCGTTCAACGGGCTGTCAGAGCACGCCTGCTTTCTTCCACGCCAAATAACGCCCTACCAACTCCGGCCCCAGCTCGCTCGGACGCACATCGAGCACCGGCACGTCGTGGGCGGCCAGGCGTTCGTGCAGGCCGGAGCGGGCATTGAGGTAATCGACCGTGCCGCAGTAGGCCAACGCATCCTCGTAGTTCTGCACCGGGTTCTGGCGCAGGCGGTCGAGCACCTCCTCGCGCAGGCTGGCGACCAGCACGCGATGCTGGCGACCCAGGCGCTTTACCGCGCCAAGCAACTCTTCGTCGTCTTCATCGCGCAGGTTGGTCAGCAGCACCACCAGCGCGCGCCGACGTTGACGGGCGAGCAGGTTGTCGGCGGCGGCGGCATAGTCCGCCGGGCGCTGGGTGCTGGCCAGGTCGTAGACACCATTGAGCAGCACGCTCAGCTGCGCCGGCCCTTTGACCGGTGCGATGAAACGCGGCTGGTCGCCGGCGAACGTCGCCAGGCCGACCGCATCGCCCTGGCGCAACGCCACGTAGCTGAGCAGCAGGCAGGCGTTGAGGGCGTGGTCGAAATGCGCGAGGTCGCCGTCGTGGCTGCGCATGCGCCGGCCGCAATCGAGCAGGAAGACGATCTGCTGGTCGCGTTCGTCCTGGTATTCGCGGGCGATGGGGGTACGCTTGCGGGCGGTGGCCTTCCAGTCGATCTGGCGCAGGGTGTCGCCATCGCGAAAATCTCGCAGTTGATGGAATTCCAGTCCCAGCCCTCGGCGCGGGCGCTGGCGCACACCGAGTTGGCTGAGCCAGTCGTCTACCGCCATCAGCTGCGCGCCGTAGAGACGGGCGAAGTCCGGGTATACGCGGGTTTCCCCCGCTAGCGGCAGGTAGCGCCGTCCGCGCCACAGGCGCAGCGGGCTGGGCAGCACCACTTCGCATTGGGGAAAGTGGAAGTGTCCGCGCACCAAAGGACGCACCCGGTAGCCGAACTGGGTCTGTTCGCCAGGGTGCAGCTCGATGCGCAGCGGCAGGTGCTCGAACTCCATGGCCTCGGGCACATGGTCGAACACTTCCAGCTGCAGCGACTGCCGATAGCCGTGGTGTGCCACCAGCTGCACTTCGCTCCAGCGACCCAGGGGCAGATTGCCCGGCAGCTCGCGCTCCAGCCTGGGCGAGGGCAGGCTGCGCAGCCACAGGGCGTCTGCCGCGGCAACCAGAGCCAGCGCCAGCAGCAAGCCCCACCACAGCGGTTGCAGGCTGGCCGGCAGCTTGATGCCCAGGGCCGGCAGCGCGCCGAGCAGAATCGCCAGAGCCAGCAGCCCGCCAAGCAGCGACAGCAGTACGCGAGACGGCTTCATGGCTGCTCCCGGCTCGATGCGCGATGATCGGCGAATCGGCTCATAGACGCGGGGCCGGGACCTGGTCGAGCAATTGTTGCAGGACCTGGTCCACCGACAGCCCCTCGATGTCCAGCTCAGGTGCCAGGCGCACGCGATGGCGTAACACCGCCAGCGCGCAGCCCTTGACATCGTCCGGCAGCACAAAATCGCCGCCGCGCAGCAGGGCGCGAGCACGACCGCCGCGCACCAGGGCTATCGAGGCGCGCGGCCCGGCACCGAGGGCCAGGCCCGGCCAACTGCGGGTGGCCCGGGCCAGGCGCACGGCGTAATCGAGCACCTGTTCGTCGATCGGCAGGTCGCTGGCGATCTTTTGCAGCGCCAGCACTTCCTTGGCTTGCAGCAGCGTGCGCAGCGGCGCCACCTCGAGCATGTCGGCGCGGGCGGAGCGGGTGACCTGGCGAACCAGAGTCAGCTCTTCCTGGCTCTCGGGGTAGTCCATGCGCAGCTTGAGCATGAAGCGATCCAGCTCCGCCTCGGGCAGCGGGTAGGTCCCTTCCTGCTCGATCGGGTTCTGCGTGGCCATGACCAGGAACGGCTGCGGTACCGGCAGGGCGCGGCCTTCGAGGGTCACCTGGCGCTCCTGCATGACTTCCAGCAAAGCCGCCTGGGTCTTGGCCGGTGCGCGGTTGATCTCGTCGGCCAGCAGCAGGTTGGTGAACACCGGCCCCTTGCGCAGCTTGAACTGCTCGCTCTGCATGTCGTACACGGCGTGGCCGGTGACATCGCTGGGCATCAGGTCGGGGGTGAACTGGATGCGCGAGAACTCGCCGCCGAAGCAGCGAGCCAGGGCGCGGATCAGCAAGGTCTTGCCGAGGCCGGGCACGCCTTCGACCAGTACGTGGCCACCGGCGATCAGCGCGGTGAGCACGTCGTCGACGACCGCACTCTGACCGATCACCGCCTTCTGCAGCTCCTGGCGCAGGGCTTGGGCCAGCTGGCTGGCGCGCTGTCGCGGGCTCGCCGAGGGGGTTGTCGGGGTGGCCGGTGCAACGGCAGCGGCACTGCTCGGTTGCGGTGCGGACGGTTCGCTGTTGCTGGGTTGTTCGCTCATAGGGCATTCCTGAGGGTTTGCAGGTGGGCGACCTGGCGGGTGAAGTCGAGTGCGGACAGGCGCTGGCTGGGCAGCGGGCGCATGGCTTGGCTGATGTCGCTGGATGGCAAGCGGGTCAGGCGACCCAACACCTGCCACTGCTCGGCCACCGCCAGGCGCTCGAAGCCGGGGTGGCGGCGGCGCGCTCGGCGTTGGATGTCGCGTTGCAGGGCCTGCAGCAGGGCGTGCTGGCCGCTGCGGCGGAGCAGGAAGTCGGCGCTGCCGCGCAGGTGTTCTTCGAGCTGCCGGCGGGCACGGCTGGCGGGCGCCTGCAGCGGCCCTTGGCGCTGGCCGACATGCCACAGGCCGAAGACGATGAGCAGCGCCAGCGCCGCCAGCGCCTCGGGAAAATTGCGGGCCAGCAGGCTGGCCAGGTCGTCGCGCTCGGCACGATGGAGCAGGGTGACTTCGCTGTCCTGGGTGAGGTACCACAACAGCCAAGCATGGTCATATTCGTCGATATCGTGATTCCGCCAGATCCAGGCGTCGGTCAGCACGGTAATCAGGCCTTCGCCGTGATAGAGCTGCAGCATGTGGGTGGCATTGCCGCTGTTGGCCCAGGCGTGCGCGCGGTTTTCCGCGTCGTACAGGTGGAAGTCGGTATCGAACGCGATGTAGGCCGGCGCTTCTTCGTTTTCCAGGTAGAGCTTGGTCAGGTCGGGGTAGGGGTCTGCCTCGAACCCGTCAGCCGTCGCTTGCGCCTCGACTGCGTCGGCCGGGTCCGCCTCTTCGCTGTCTTCTTCGACGTCCAGTTCTTCGGTCAGGGATTGCTGGATACCCAGGCGGTCGAGCAGCAGGTCGCCGCTTTTGCCGCTTTCCTCATCCCAGAGTTGCTCGGCGACGAACAGCAGGTGCCCGCCCTTGCTGGTCCACTCCAGCAGCCGGTCGGCCTGGCGCGGCGTCATCTTCTCACGGTCGCTGAGCAGCAACAGGGTCTGGCCGGCGCTTGGCAGCCTGGACAGCACTTCCAGGCCGTCCGCATGGCGCACCTGCAGGCCTCGTTGACGCAGGAAGTGTTCGGCGGCCAGGTACGGGTTGGCCTTGGCCTCGGGCGAGGGGCCGTGCTTGAGCGTCTGCTCATAAGGCTCGGCCTTGCCCAGCAGGTAAACAGCCAGCAGCCCCAGCAGCAGGAACAGGGCGGCCCCCAGCAGTACGGCAGCACGTCGGCTCATGCCATCGCCTCCCGTTCGAACAGCTGGCGCCAGCCAGCGCATAGCTCGCCCTTGAGTTCCGCCGGCGGCAGGCGGTGCCCGTAGGCGAGATTCTGCCAGTGGCGGGTCAGCGTCTGGGCAAAGGCACCGAGGTCCGCCTGCTCCAGGCGCAGCACCTGATGCAGTACTTCGCCTTCGGTATGGGAACCCTTGAGCGGCAGCCGGTAGTCATGCAGCAGGCGGCTGAGCAGGGCGCGGTAGAGCAGCCCGAGCGCTTCGCGCGGCTGCTCGCGCCAGAGGCGTTCGGCTTCGCTGGCGACATCGTCGGGAAGGCTTTCCGGCGCGACTTCCAGGCCGAACAGCATGCTCGGCGGCTGGCGCTTCTGTCGCTTCGGCAGGCCGATGCGCCCGGCAAAGGCGCTCAGCCAGTCGCGGTAGCGCCATAGCAGCAAGGCCAGCAGGCTGAACAACAGGCCCCAGAGCAGTACCTCCAGTACCAGCGCAGCGGTGTTCAGGCTGTCCCAGAACTTGCCGATCTTGAGCAGTCCTTCGAGCAACTTGGCAAAACCCTTGAGATCGTCCTTGTCCGGATCCTGCTCTTTCTCCTCGGGGCCGAAGCGCCAACGGGTAACCGTCTCGCGGTTCTCGAACGGCGGCTGATCGAGCAGGGCCTTGATCTCGTCCTGGGCGGCCTTGCTGGTCAGGGCCTGGTTGACCAGGCGGTCCGCCTTGGGGCCGGTGGGGTCGTCCTGGCTATCTTCCAGCGCCTCGCTGGGCAACGGGCAGCTGTTGGCGGACCCGGCCCAGGCGTCGCTGGTCGGTTGCATCAGCAGCACACCGCAACCCAGCAGCAGGGCATAGGCGACGCCGGTGAGCCGTTGGCGCAGGCGGCGGAACACCAGTTCGATGTCCCAGGCTTCGAGGGCGGTACGGCGATTGAGGTAGAGGGTGAAGCCGCAGGCGACGTAGACCGGCTCCCAGGCGATCAGGACCAGGGCATAGAGCAGGTTGGACAGGTGTTCCAGCCAGAGCCATTCGCCGGCGGCGGCATTGGTCAGCTTCTGCCAGTCCAGGTTTTCGCTGAGCTGCTGCGGCAACAGCATATAGAGCAGCGCGATCAGGCCGATCCAGAGCGCGCCTTCGAGGTGCATGCCGACAATGGTCAGCCAACTGGCGCTGCCCGACTCGCGCTGGCCGAGCACGGTCAGCCTCTGGCTGCGGGCCTGCCCGGAGAGCCCCTCGAGCTGCTGGACTGGCAGGTCGAAGCTGCGGGTGGGGCTCAGGCGGCGCCAGGTGAGGCTGGCCAGCAGCTGCGGTTTGAGCAGCCGCGGCCAGGTCTTGAGAGCCTGCTTGAGGGTCGGAGTGTCGCCGAACAGGGCACGTGACAGGATGAACAGCGGCAGCCGTTCGTAGGCGGGTTTCAGCCACCAGAACAGGAATATCGCCCAGCCCGGGTGACGCCATAACACGGCGCTCAGCAGCAGGAAAATCGGCAGGGTGACCAGCGCCCAACTGGCCATCAGCAGAGCGCCGTGGCGGCGCGCCAGCAGCACGCCGAGGTCCATGGCTTCCCAGGCGCTGCGCGGGCGAATGGCGACGCTGGCGTCAGTCAGGCGCATGGCGGTTCCGTCCAGGCAATGCGAAATAGAGCGCCACCAGTGTCCACAGGCCGGCGCCGACCAGGTATTTCACCTGCGGGCCGACATAGGTCATCGAAGACCAGTAGGCCTCGATGAAGGCGGCGATCAGCAGGAACAGCATGGCGCCGGCGATCAGTTGCACGCTGATCGCTGCCGCCAGGCGCAGGGCCTCGGCGCGACGCAGGCGGCCGGGGGCGAGCAGGGCCCAGCCGAGCTTCAGCCCGGCGGCGCCGGCAAGGGTGATGGCGGTCAGCTCGAAGGCACCGTGGCCGATGACGAAGGACCAGAACGGCTGGCTGTAGCCGATCTCGGTCAGGTGACCGGCCACCGCGCCGATGTACAGCCCGTTGAACAGCAGGAAGAACAGCGTGCCGAGGCCGAAAAGCAGGCCGCTGGCAAAGGTCTGAAAGGCGATACCGATATTGTTCATGATGTAGAAGCCGAACATCATCCAGTCATCGCCGGAATGGCGTTCGGCGAAGCGCCCCAGACGATGGGCGTCGGGGTCGTACATGGATTCCATGGAGCTGACCTGCTCCGGGTCCATCAGGCTATAGACCAAGTCCGGAAACAGGTACACCAGCAAGCCCATGCCCAGCAGGCTGCCGTAGAACAGCAGGCTGGCTACCAGCAGGCTGCGCCATTCGCGACGGACCAGGCGGGAGAACCCTCCCAGCAGGAAGCCGATCAGGCGCGCGCCGAGATGGCTGCGGTGGCGGTAGAACTGCTGGTGGCCGCGCATCGCCAGCTGCTGCAGGTGGTCGATCAGGTGACTGCTGTAGCCGCGCTCCTGGGCCAGTGCCAGGTGTTGGCAGAGGTGCCGGTAGTCGGCGGCGAAGCCCTGGCTGGTCTTGCTGTCGGCCTTGCCGCGTTCGAGCGCATCGAGCTGTTCGGCGAAGCGTTTCCAGTCTGCCTGGTGACGGCTTTCGAAGAGACTCTGCTTCATGCTTGCCCCAACAGGCCGCGGGCAATGCCATTGAGTTGCGCTTCGGCGAGTTCCGCGGGCACTTCCAGCGGTTCGGCGAGAATCGCCGCCAGCTCCGCCCGGCGGGCGCTGGACAGTCCATCCTGGCGCTCTGCAAAGCCGAGCAGTGCGCGCTGTTCATCCAGACTCAACGGGAACGGGGCTCGCAGCGGTTCGGCCTCGGGCAGCTTCGGGCGGGCCGGGGCCTGTTCGCGATAGACCACCAGGGTGCCGGCCGCCAGGTCGCCGAGCCGCTTGAACGCCGGATGGTTGAGGCAACTGAGAATGCCCAGGCAATAGGCGAACGGCAGCATGTCGACGAAACGCAGCAGGTTGCGCAGCAACGAGGCGCCCCAGCCCACCGGCGTACCGTCATCGTTTACCACGCGCAAACCCAGCAGGTGCTTGCCCGGCGTGCGTCCCTGGTTGAGCACCTCGAACAGCACCATGTACCACCAGTCGACGAGAAACAGCAGGATGGTGCCCAGCCCCATGCCGAACTTGCCGAGCAGCGCGAGCACGATGAACATCACCGCCAGCACCGCGCCGCGAATGAGCAGGTCGACGGTATAGGCCAGGGCACGCGGTACCAGACTGGCGGGGCGAAGGGTGAGGTCGATGCCTTCCGGAGTCTCTACCCGGTACCGGGTATCCAGCGTTGCGCTTGGCGGCGCAGCGTTGCGTAGGTGGGTTGGTGTGGAGTTGGGAGACATCGGAGAACTGCGTCGAAGAAAGCCCGATGCTAGCCAGCAGCGGGCCGGGAAGCAACCGGACTGCATGGCAGCCCGGTGCGCGAATCGTCAGTTCGGTGCGGGCAGCACACCGAAAATCGTGCGATAGAGCACGCCCAGCACGATGACGCTCATGGGAATGCTCCAGATCAGGCCGATGCCGAAGGGAATCGCGCTGACGAAGACGATGCCGAACACTGCCAGCAGAAGGCCGAAGATCTTGAACCAGTGCTGGTTGATGGCCTTGCGCGAGGCTTCCAGCGCCTGCCAGGGGGACAGTCCACGTTCGACGACCAGCGGAATGGCCAGCATGTACGCGATGCTCAGGTAGAGACCGGGAATGAAGAACAGCATGTAGCCGATGCTGGTCAGCACGATGGTCAGCAGGCCGGCGCCGATTACCGCGCCGCTGCGGCCGAAATGGCGAAAGAGTTCGTTGAAGGTGACCGGTTGATCGGCTGCGCGACGGATGCCGACCATGTTGATGCCGGCCAGGAAGGGATAGCTCAGGACCGCCGCCAGCATGGTGATGACCAGACTGCCCAGGATGAAGGCTAAGATTGCGCTGACGGCGAGCATGCCGTTGTCACCGCCGAGCAGGCCGAGGCCGGCGAATCCCGCGACACCGAGGAGGAGCATGAGGGTGCCGAGGATGTTGCTGATGACGAACAGGGCCGTATAGAACACGGCGAACCCGCCAATGATCACGCCCTTGGTGCCCTGGGTGCGTTGCCAGGCTTCGCTGAGTACTCCGCCAATGCTGAAGTCATAGCCGCGACGCAGGGCTTCGTCGACGCTTGGCGCTGTCTCGGTGGTGACGATCGCCAGGCTGCTGGCGGGGGCGGAAAAAGGATTTGGCGCAAGGCTATCGCTCATGCTGACTGTCCCTGTAGTGGCGAGTGCTTTCTTGGAGGCGCGATCCTAGCGGTACTGGCAACTGGCCGGCAACCGGCTTGGTGGCAGGTGTCGCCGGGCTGTGCGCAAGTTCATGTTTCGGCTGCCAAGGCTCATGCGGCGAAGGGCGATGCTAGACTGCCGCGGCTCGCCATTTCAGGAACGCGCCCGTGACCTCAAGCATCTTCTGGTACGACTACGAAACCACCGGTATCGACCCGCGCTGCGACCGCCCGCTGCAAGTGGCCGGCATCCGCACCGACGAAGCGTTGAACGAGGTGGAAGAGCCCCTGAACCTCTACTGCCGTCCGAGCGACGACATACTGCCGCATCCGGCGGCCTGCCTGGTGACCGGCATCACACCGAGTCGCCTGGCGGAACAAGGCCTGGGCGAGGCGGAATTCATGACGCGTGTGCATGCCGAACTGGCTCGGCCGGGCACCTGCACCGCGGGCTACAACAGCTTGCGCTTCGACGACGAGGTGACGCGCTATAGCCTCTACCGCAACTTCTTCGACCCCTATGCCCGCGAGTGGCAGGGCGGAAACAGTCGATGGGATCTTATCGACCTGGTGCGCACCGCCTATGCGCTACGTCCCGAAGGCATCGCATGGCCGGAAGAGGAAGGACGGGTCAGTCTCAAGCTTGAACTGCTGACGGCTGCCAACGGTATCGACCATGGCCAGGCGCACGATGCCCTGGCCGATGTACGCGCGACCATCGCCCTGGCCCGGCTGGTGAAAAGCCGGCAGCCGAAGCTCTACGACTATCTCTATCGACTGCGCACCAAGCAGCAGGTGCTCGAGCAGATTCGCCTGCTGCAGCCGTTGGTGCATGTGTCGGGGCGCTTCTCTGGCGCGCGCGGCTATCTCGCGGTCGTGCTGCCGCTGGCATGGCATCCGCGCAACCGCAACGCGCTGATCGTCTGCGATCTGCAGGCCGATCATGGGCCGTTGCTGGAACTGGATGCCGACGGGCTGCGCCAACGCCTCTATACCCGTCGTGAGCAGTTGGCCGAGGGCGAGTCGCCGATTCCGCTGAAGCTGCTGCATATCAATCGCTGTCCGGTGCTGGCACCGCTATCGGTATTGCGCGACGGCGATCGAGAGCGTCTGCAGCTCGACCTGGAGGCTTGCCATGCCCGGGCGTCGGCCTTGAGCGATGCCCAGTCGCTCTGGCAGGACAAGCTGCAGGTGCTTTACGGGCAGGATGACTTGGTCGGGCACGAGGATCCCGAACAACAACTATATGCAGGCTTTCTGGGAGATCGTGATCGGCGTCTGTGCGAGCAAGTTCGTCGTGCCGAGCCTGGTATGTTGGCCCGGGAAAACTGGCCGTTCGATGATAGCCGGTTGCCGGAGTTGCTCTTTCGTTACCGTGCCCGCAACTTTCCCGATACTTTATCGGTCGGCGAGCAGCAGCGCTGGCGCGAGTTCTGTCAGCAGCGCTTAAGCGATCCCCGCTGGGGAGCACCCAATACCGTGGCAAGTTTCGACGCGGCAACGAAGGAGTATTGGGAAAAGGCGACGCCAGCACAGCAACGATTATTGGCCGAATGGCGAGAACATGCGCAGCAGTTGAGTGCACGCTATGCCGTTTGATCGTCGGCGCGACGCGTCGGTCTGGTTAATAAATAGCCATGGCCACGCTGCCGCGATGAGTGTTTATTGAACATGGCCCGGAGTCGAGTGTTCAATGCCGGCTATGGGCGCTCGGCTTGTTCTACTGTGGCACTGCGCGGTCATGCGCTGCGGGCATATTCAAGCGGACACAAAAAACGCCAGCATACGCTGGCGTTTTTGTGAGCGATGAAACCGCGCGGGTGATTAGCTGAGCAGAGTAGCCCAACCTTCGACGACGTCGGCGCCCCACTTGGCTTTCCACTCTTTCAGGGTCTTGTGGTTGCCGCCTTTGGTCTCGATCACTTCACCGGTATTCGGGTTCTTGTACTGCTTGACCTTGCGGGCACGCTTGCTGCCAGTGGCCTTGCCAGCGCGCGGCGCCTTGCTCAGCTTGGCTTCCGGGTCGAGCAGGGCGATGATGTCGCGCAGCGACTTCTGGTATTCGCCCATCAGGGTGCGGAGTTTGCCTTCGAACTCCAGTTCCTTTTTCAGTTTGTCGTCCTGGGAGAGATTCTTCAGGCGCTCTTGTAGTTCTTTGATGGCTTCTTCGGTGGCGCGGTATTCATTGATCAGGGACATGTCGCTTACCTTGATGAGTGAGGTGGCACGGATTAAGTGTCAGCAATAATAGTCAGACAGCCTGCCTAAGTAAACACGCTAAAAAGTTTTACTGGAATTATCGGCGGGATATTTCGGCACTCTTACGGGGACGTGACTAATTGGGGGGCGACGGCACTGGGGTGGTTCCGGTGTGCAAAGAGTTGCCTGCCAAACTGTCGCGCTGGCGAGTGGACGAAGCCCGGATAGTTAACCGGGATTTTACCCGCGGCGGATGCATTTCCTGTTCTGGTGGCCGTTTGGCGCTCCCCTTGTCGGGTACCGGTTTAATTGAGGGGCCAATGCGTTGTTCCGGGACTCGGCATTTGGCGGGGGGATGTACAAGTTTCCCGTGTCCTTCCCGAATGATTGTCGTATCTTTGCCGGCGGCTCGCACAGCCACGGTGGCAGCCTCTAGAATGGCGGTCTTTGTAAAAAGTTTCAGGAGTTTTCCATGCGCACTTTTCGGCTGGTTATTGCCTGCCCGGACCGCGTCGGTATCGTTGCCAAGGTCAGCAACTTCCTAGCGACTTATAACGGCTGGATCACCGAGGCCAGCCATCACTCGGATAACCAGACCGGTTGGTTCTTCATGCGCCACGAGATTCGTGCGGATTCCCTGCCGTTCGATATCGAGGGGTTTCGCCAGGCTTTCGCGCCCATCGGCCGCGAGTTCTCGATGGAGTGGCGGGTCACCGACTCCGCGCAGAAGAAGCGTGTCGTGCTGATGGCCAGCCGCGAGTCACACTGCCTGGCGGACCTGCTGCATCGCTGGCACAGCGATGAACTGGATTGCGAGATCCCTTGCGTGATTTCCAACCATGACGCCCTGCGCAGCATGGTCGAGTGGCATGGCATTCCGTTCCACCATGTGCCGGTCGATCCGAAGGACAAGGAACCGGCCTTCGCCGAAGTGTCGCGGCTGGTGCGCGAGAACCAGGCCGATACCGTGGTGCTGGCGCGCTACATGCAGATCCTGCCGGCCCAGCTCTGCCGGGAATACGCCCAGCGGGTGATCAATATCCACCACAGCTTCCTGCCGTCGTTCGTCGGTGCCAAGCCCTATCACCAGGCTTCATTGCGCGGCGTCAAGCTGATCGGGGCGACTTGCCATTATGTTACCGAGGAACTCGATGCCGGGCCGATCATCGAGCAGGACGTCGTGCGGGTGACCCATCGCGACAGCATCGAGGACATGGTCCGCCTGGGCAGGGA
This sequence comes from Zestomonas ipomoeae, assembly GCF_057128665.1. NCBI lineage: Bacteria > Pseudomonadati > Pseudomonadota > Gammaproteobacteria > Pseudomonadales > Pseudomonadaceae > Zestomonas > Zestomonas ipomoeae. The sequence continues at coordinate 11,558 of NZ_JBSKHQ010000030.1, read as the reverse complement.
TGTGGAGAAAATGGCGCTGGCCCGTGGGCTACGCTATCACTTGGAAGATCGAGTGTTGGTACACGACAACAAGACGGTGGTGTTCGACTGATCTTGCTGCCGTGGGCCGTTCTGGTGCACGACAGAGGAGTTCGTCCATGCTCAAGTCAATCAAGGTGCGCGACTACATGACCGTCCACCTGGTGACTTTCCGTTCCGATACGGATTTGTTCACTGCCATCAACCGGTTGCTGGAGCATCGGATTTCCGGTGCTCCGGTGGTGGATTCCCAGGGGCATCTGATCGGCCTGCTGTCCGAGGGCGACTGCCTGCGCGGCATTCTCTCCGGCGCGTATTACGAGGCGGTGGGCGGCAATGTCAGTTCTTATATGAATACCGAGATCGAGACCATTTCCCCGGAAGCGGACATCATCGAGGTGTCCGAGAGCTTCCTGCGGGGCCGCCGGGGGCGCCTGCCGGTGGTGGAAAATGGTCGGCTGATCGGCCAGATCAGCCGCAGCGATGTGCTGCGCGCGGTCAAGGAGTTCGCTCAGCACGATCAGGGGCGACAGGTCGCCAGCTAGTCGGGAGGTGTTATGGACGATCCATTCGAGCGTGCCACGGCCAGCCCGCCGCCGACGGTGGGCGAGGGCTGCGTCCGGCGTTACGATCCGGATGCGCTGAGTGACGAGCTGGGCACCGAGTTCGCCGATGCTGCCGAGCTGTGGGATGAGTTGCAAAGCGAGCAGCCGTCCCAACAGCCGGAATGAAACGGGCGCCTCCTGGCGCCCGTCGTGTTTTCAGCGATGTGTCAGATGCGGAAGCTGCCGACCATGTGCTTCAGGCGCGCGGCCTGTTGTTCCAGATCGCCGCAGGCGCGCAGGGTCGCCTGGAGGTTTTCCACACCTTCCTGGTTGAGCGTGTTGATCTCGGTGATATCCATGTTCAGCGAATCGATCACTGCCGTCTGTTCCTCGGTGGCGGTGGCGACCGACTGGTTCATGCCATCGATCTCGCCGATGCGCTGGGTCACGCTGGAAAGGCGTTCACCGGCCTGATTGGCGATCTGCACGCTTTGTTCGCTGTGCTGCTGGCTCTCGGTCATGGTGGTGACCGCTTCGCGGGCGCCCACCTGCAGCTCCTCGATCATTTGCTGGATTTCCTGTGCCGACTCCTGGGTGCGATGGGCCAGGTTGCGCACCTCGTCCGCGACCACCGCGAACCCGCGCCCGGCCTCGCCGGCACGGGCGGCCTCGATGGCCGCGTTGAGCGCCAGCAGGTTGGTCTGCTCGGAGATGCTCTTGATCACTTCGAGGATCTGGCCGATATCCACGGTCTTGTTGTTGAGCGTCTCGATGTTCTGGCACGACGCGCTGATCTTGGCGGACAGCTCGCTCATCGCCCTGATGGTGTTTTCCACTACCTTGCGGCCTTCTTCGGCCAGGTTGCGCGCATCCGAAGCCTGATGCGAGGCATCGGCGGCGTTGCGGGCGATCTCCTGCGCGGCGGCACCGAGTTCGTTGATCGCCGCGGCGACGCTGTTGGTGCGGCTGGCCTGTTCGTCGGAGTTGCTCATTGAAGAGTTGGAGGCATTGAGCACCAGTTGGGCGACTTCGTTGACCTGGATGGTGGTCGAGGAAACCTCGCGAACGGATTCATGGATGCGCTCCACGAAGCGGTTGAATGCCCCCGCCAGCTCGCCGAATTCGTCCTGGGTGTGGATTTCCAGGCGCTTGGTCAGGTCGCCTTCGCCCTGGGCGATGTCCTGCATGGCGCGCCCCATGACATGCAGCGGCTGCATCAGCACGCGGATCAGCATGCCCAGCAGCCCAATGATCAGGGCCACGGCCACCAGTGTGGCGATCAGCGCCGAGGCGCGGAACTCGCTGAGCATCGCGTAGGCCTTGGCCTTGTCGACCGAGAGGCCGATGTACCAGTTGACCGACGGCAGCCCTTGGACGGGGGTGAAGGTGAGGATGCGCGTGCCTTCCTCCTGCTCCACTTCGGTGATTTCGGTGGAGATGCGGGGCGTATTGTCTGGGTAGACCTCGCCAAGGCTCTTCATCACCCGATCCTTGTTCGGGTGGACGAGGATCTTGCCGTCGGCGCTGACCAGGAAGGCATAGCCGATGCCGCCGAAATCCAGGGAGTTGATGATTCGAACCAGGGTGTCGAGGGACAAGTCGCCGCCGACCACGCCGATCGATTGGCCGCTCTGCTGCACGGGCGCGGCGATGGTGATGATCAGTTGGCCGGTGGCGGCATCCACGTAGGGCTCGGTCAGGGTGCTGCCGCCAGCGGCCTTGGCGTCCTTGTACCAGGGACGGGTGCGCGGATCGTAGCCTGCTGGCATGGCGTTGTCCGGGCGCATGGTAAAGGAACCGGCCTCGCTGCCCAGGTAGCTGAACATGAACGTGGAGAGCATGGTCTTTTGTTCCAGCAGCTGGACCACACGCTCGGGCGCGCTGTCGTTGCCAATCGATTGCGCGAGGTTCTCCACCAAGAGGATGCGTCCGGACAACCAGTTCTGGATGTTACTGGCAGTCACTTCCCCCATGTCGCGCAGATGGCTGTTGAGGTTGTCGCGGATCGCCTGGCGTTGCAGGTAATCGTTGTACAGGGTGAACAGGGCGAAAGCGGTCGCCACCACCAGGGAAGCGGCGATTAGGATTTTGTGGCTGAACTTAAGGTTCTTGGGCATGGCTTCTGCGTCCGGGTGCTGTGCTGGCTTCAAGGCGAGGCGGGTATGGCCCCTATGTCGGCCGCAAGCGGGAAAAGCTTTAGACGGGCGTTGTACGGGAACAGCGGGCGCGAAGCCGCATCGACGAACAGGTCGTCGATGCGGCCGGGGGAGGGGAACTAGGAGTCTTGTTTTTGAAGATCGGTTTCGATCTTTTTCAACTCATGTTCGAAGGCTTGGTCCAGCAGGCTGGCTCTTTTACGCCAGGGTTTGCGCTCGGGGGCAGGCTGAGCAGCGTAGGTAATGACTTCCCCGCCGTAAACTTCCTTGTAACGCTGCGCCTGGCGCTCGAGTTCTGCGCGCAGTTCGTCTTTCGTCACGTGGTTTTATCCAATGGTCGGTAGTGAGTTATTCGAATCGATTGAACGACTGGGCAAGAGTGAGTTCTTGCTGTCGGGAAATAGTCGATTGGCTTTATATATCGACGTCAGCATCGCCAGGGAGTTCGCTGCTGGTGGGCCCGCTGCCCCTGGCCGCCCGCCGCCGGCTCTTGCTGGGGCGGGCTGTTGCTGGCGAACCGCGGGTCGCGGTTCAGGGTCGATTATCGCGATTCTCCCGTGCTTGTCTATGCGCAATGCAAAAAGTGTGTGTCTGTTATAGGGAAGGATTGTTCCGTTTTATGTACGCCCGTGCTTCATGGCGGTTTCTACGAGGAAAGACGCCGCGGGCATTGTTGTGGCAGGTAAAACTTTTCCTGCCTGCTGCGCACCAAGTTTAGTCCAGGCGCTAATTGCCAGGCGGTGACAGGTGCAACAATCGCAAGTTGAACTAACAGGCATGTCCGACTCAATTACCGAATCGACTCGGCTGGCCAACGGCATGACGGTAGTAACCCAGTCGGTCCCGGGTGCAGCCCGCGCAGCCGCGCTCTTGCGAATTGCCGCGGGCAGTCACGACGAGCCGTCGGATTATCCCGGCCTGGCGCATTTTCTTGAGCACCTGGTTTTTCTCGGCAGCGAGGGTTTTCCGGCCGGGCAAGGGCTGATGCCATTCGTGCAGGCCTGCGGCGGTGAGCTGAATGCCAGCACGCGCGAGCGCGATACGGACTTCTTCTGCTCGGTGCCCGCCGATTCGCTCGGCGAGGCGCTGGCGCGCCTGTGCGACATGATCGCCCGACCGCTGCTGGAGCCAGCCAGGCAGCTGGGCGAGCGCGAGGTGCTGCATGCCGAATATCTCGCACGCGCGCGGGATGCGGAGACACTGTGCGACGCGGCGCTGGCCGTGGCGTGGGACCGGCCCCATCCGTTCCTGCGCTTCCATGCTGGGCATCGCGATAGCCTGCCGGTGGAGCAGGGTGAATTCCAGCAGGCGCTTTGGGCATTTCATCGGCGTTTTTTTCACGCGGGGCAGGCCACGCTGATCTTGGTGGCACCGCTACCTTGCGCGGCGTTGCAGCGGTTGGCCGGCCTGCACGCTGGCAGGCTGGCGCCTGGCCGGCGGGTCGTGTGTCCCGCGCCGCCCAGCCTGCTGCCGCTGCCCGGTGTCGGGGTGCGCGTGCAGGTGGCGGGCCCGTCGCGCCTGAGCCTGTACTTCGTGCTGGAGTCCCTGCCTGTAGCCGCTGGCGAGTCCCTGCGCTTCGTGGCGTTCTGTCTGGAGACGGGCGAGCTGCCTCGTCGTCTTCGCCGGCTGGGTTGGTGCACCGGCTTGCGTGTGCGCATCGCCTACCGCGTTGCCGGGCAAGCGGTGCTGGTTGTGGCATTCGATGAGCCCGGCTCCACGAGGCATGCCGAGCTGGCGGCGGCCTGTCTTGACTGGCTGCGCGCCTGGTCATCCGGGGACCATTGGCCGGCCTGGTGGCATCGCTATCGGCGCAGTTGCCACCTGCGCCGGCTGGCAATGGAGCCGCTGGAACTGGCCTGCGACTGGGCCGAGCGACTGGCATCGCATGGCGACCAGGCGGACCGGGCGGAGCTGGACCGGCACGCGCTACTGGCCGTGCTGGCGCAGTTGTCTGCGGCTCACATGGTGCCTTTGTGCACGGCCGACCAGGTGCTGGGCAGCCCGGACGCGAACGGCTTTCCATTTTGCGCACAGCGCATCGAGCGTCCGCTGTCGGAGCGGCATCGATGCTGGCGCTGGCATCTCGCGCCGGTCGATCCGCTTGCTGGCAGCGTGCCGGCCGGGCCGCATCGCGAGCAGCAGGCCGGGGTGAGGTGGCTGCCCGCTCCCGCGCCCGAGGCTGCGGTCGCTGCGCTCCATCTGCGATGGACGTTCGCGGCGGCGCCGGCGGGCGGGCTTTGGCAGGTCCTGGATGCCGCCTTGCAGGATATTCGTTCCGTCGCGCGTCATGCCGGGGTCGAGTTGCGTTTCGAGGAACAGGCGAGCCACTGGCAGCTCAGCCTCTTCGGCGCCCAGGAGCCACAGGCGTCGATCTTGGCGTCGATCCTGGCGCTGTTCGAGCGCCCGCCAACCGACGCCTGGCGGCGAGCAATGCGCCCCTTGCAAGGCGGCGACATGCCCTTGATCCATCGCCTGTGGCGGGCGCTGCCTGGGCTGCTGGAGCCCCTGGCGCCGGGCCTGCCGGAGCCGACGCCCTGCGCCTTGCAGCAGCTCTGGGTCAGGGCTCGCTGGCACGGGTTGGCGGTTGGACATGCGCCGGCACGGATGAGCGGCGTGCTCGCCAGGCTGCCGGGGCGACCCGGGCCGCCTCCAACCTGGGCGACCGGCGACGAGGCCGGTTACGTCTGGCGCGATGCCCGGATCGCCGACGGGCAGTGCGCGTTGCTGCTGTTCTGCCCGCTGCCGCGCCGCGATGCGCGGACGGAGGCGGCCTGGCGCCTGCTGGCGCACCTGCAGGAGGCCGACTTTTTCCGGCGTTTACGCAGCGAGCTGCAGCTCGGCTATGCGGTGTTCTCCGCTTATCGCCAGTGCGGCGCGCAGTCCGGACTGCTGTATGCCGTGCAGTCGCCCTGGGCATCGGCGGGCGAGATCCTCGGACATATCGAGGCCTTTCTCGGGGAATGGTCGGCGACCCTGGCCGACATTGCCCCCGGTGTGGTGCGCGAGCAGGGCAGCCAGCTGGCGGCCTGTCTGGAGCATCCGGCAGGGGTGCGCGTGGCGGCCGAACTGGCATGGCAGGAGTACCTGGCGGGCCACTCGCCCGCCCGACGCGCCGGCGTGTGCCAGGCGCTGCGAGCGATGACCCCGTCGTGCATGTCCGCGGCGCAGCAGGCGCTGCGCGATGCCGAGGGCGGCTGGTGGGTACTGGCCAATGCCGAAGCGGTCGACCGGCGCTGGCGGGTTGGCTAGTGCCCAGCGGCACGGCGAACTCTCGTGGGTAGCGATCGTCCGAATTTAGGACTGGTCGGTAAGGAGGTGCTCCATGGGGTGGCTGGAGCTGCGGGAAATCGGGGCTTGGGGTGTGCTCAAGTGCACGGTGAAGGCGTTCGGCGACGACGACATGAGCAACTATGCCGCGGCCCTCGCGTATCGAATGCTCTTTGCCTTGTTTCCGTTCCTGTTGTTCCTGGTGGCCCTGGTCGGTGTGCTCGGCTTGCCGGACTTCTTCGATTGGCTGCGGGAGCAGGCCACGCTAATCCTGCCGGCGCCAGCGCTCGATCTGGTCAACCCGGCCATCGAGGAAATGCAGGAGCAGAAAACCGGGCTGATGTCGGTCGGTATCCTGGTGGCGGTCTGGTCGGCGTCGGTGGGTATGCGGTCGATGATGAACGCGATGAACGTCGCTTATAAGGTGGGCGAGCAGCGTCCGCTCTGGAAACGCCTGCCGTTGTCATTGATCTATACGGTCGGCGTGGCGTTCATGCTGTTGCTGGCCGCCGGCCTGATGGTCCTCGGGCCACAGGTGATGAACTGGCTGGCGGCACAGGTGGGCCTGGAGCGCATCGTCGTCGTCCTGTGGGCCTGGCTGCGCTGGCCGGCGGTGATCATGCTGCTCATGCTGGCGGTGGCGTTGTTGTACTACCTGGCACCGAACGTCGAGCAGGAGTTTCGCTTCATCACGCCCGGATCGGTGGTGGCGGTGATCGTCTGGATCGCCGCATCGCTGGCTTTCGGTTACTACGTGCAGAACTTCGCCGATTACAACGCGACCTATGGCGGTATCGGCGCGATCATCATCCTGCTGCTGTATTTCTACATTTCCGCGGCGGTGCTGCTGTTCGGCGCCGAACTCAATGCGGTCATCGAGCATCATGCGGCCGGCGGCAAGGACCCTGGCGAGAAGGAAATGCCCGCCTGAGGCATCGCTCGATGCCAGGGCACTACCGCGACGGGATGCGGTCTTCTTTCGAAGTATCGCCCGTAGACGGCGGGTGGATACCGACAGGGCGCCGGATGTCCCGGCGCCACCTGCAGAGGACAGCAGCCATGTGGACCAAACCGGCCTATACCGATCTGCGCATCGGCTTTGAAGTCACCCTGTACTTCGCCAACCGCTGATGCACTTCGCCCCGGCCTGGCCGGGGCCGTTCGGGGGATTCCATGCATATCCGCATTCTCGGCTCCGCCGCCGGTGGCGGCTTTCCGCAGTGGAATTGCAATTGCCGCAATTGCCGCGGCGTGCGCAAGGGCACCCTGCGCGCGCAGCCGCGCACGCAATCGTCCATCGCCCTGTCCGACAACGGCGTGGACTGGGTGCTGTGCAACGCTTCGCCGGACATTCGTGCCCAGCTCGAAGCCTTCCCGCTGCTGCAGCCCGCGCGCAAGCCGCGCGACACGGCGATTGCCGGCGTCGTGCTGCTGGACGCCCAGATCGACCATTGCACCGGACTGCTCAGCCTGCGCGAAGGTTGCCCGCTGCAGGTCTGGTGCACCGAGCGCGTGCATCGCGACCTGAGCAGCGGCTTTCCCCTGTTCGACCTGCTGGCCCATTGGAACGGCGGGCTGCAGTGGAACCCCGTCGCGGTGCATGGCGAACCGTTCGCCATCGCGGCCTGCCCTGCCTTGCGCTTCACCGCCGTTGCCCTGCGCAGCAATGCGCCGCCTTATTCGCCCCATCGCGGCGATCCGCATCCGGGTGACACCATCGGCCTATTCGTGGAAGACACCAATACCGGCGGGCGGCTGTTCTACGCGCCCGGCCTCGGCGACGTGGACGAGCCGCTGCTGACCTGGATGCGCCGCGCCGATTGCCTGCTGGTGGACGGCACCCTGTGGCGCGACGACGAGCTGCGCGTCTGCGAGGTTGGCGACAAGCTCGGGCGCGAGATGGGGCATCTGCCGCTGAGCGGCCCCGGCGGCATGCTCGACGTGCTCGCCGGATTGCCCGCGCCGCGCAAGGTGCTTATCCACATCAACAACACCAATCCCATTCTCGACGTCGACTCCCCCGAGCGCGCGCTGCTGGCCGGCCAGGGTGTGGAGGTCGCCTGGGATGGCATGCTCATCGACCTGTAGCCCAACCGAGGATAGCCCCATGCCCCTGGCCGCCATGAGCCCCGGAGAATTCGAAGAGGCGCTGCGCGCCAAGGGCGCCTACTACCACACCCACCACCCGTTCCATGTCGCCATGTACGAAGGCTACGCGACCCGCGAGCAGATCCAGGGCTGGGTGGCCAACCGCTTCTACTACCAGGCCTGCATTCCACTGAAGGATGCCGCGATCCTTGCCAACTGCCCGGATCGCGGCGCCCGTCGCGAATGGCTGCGGCGCATCCAGGATCACGACGGTGCGCCGGGCGAGGAGGGCGGCATCGAGGCCTGGTTGCGCCTGGCCGAGGCCGTCGGCCTGGACCGCCAGCAGGTGCTTTCCCAGGAGTTGGTGCTGCCCGGTGTGCGCTTCGCGGTGGATGCCTACGTCAACTTCGCCCGCCGCGCCAGTTGGCAGGAAGCGGCCAGCAGCTCATTGACCGAGCTGTTCGCCCCGGCCATACACCAGTCGCGCCTGGACAGCTGGCCCGGGCACTACCCGTGGATCGATCCCGGCGGCTACGACTATTTCCGCCAGCGCCTGGGCCAGGCCCGCCGCGATGTCGAGCACGGCCTTCGCATCACCCTGGGCCACTACCGCACTGCGCAGGCCCAGTTGCGCATGCTGAACATCCTGCAATTCAAGCTCGACGTGCTCTGGAGCATGCTCGATGCGATGAGCATGGCCTACGAACTGCACCGCCCTCCATACCATACGGTGACCAGCGAGCGCGTCTGGCATCGGGGCATCGAACCGGGCTGGACATGAGTGTCACGCCACCAGGAGATCGAACGATGGAAGAACCCTTGAGTCATCAGGTGCCGACCCTGCGCCGCGGTTTCCGCCTGCAATGGGAGCCGGCGCAGGGCTGCCAGGTACTGCTCTACCCAGAGGGCATGGTCAGGCTCAACGACAGTGCCGGGGAGGTCCTCAAGCAGGTGGACGGCCGGCGCAGCGTGGCGGCCATTGTCCAGGAACTCAAACGGCGTTTTCCCGGCGCGGCGGGAATCGACGCGGACATCCGCGAATTCATCGAGGAGGCCCATGCCCAGCACTGGATCGAGCTGCACTGACCGCCAGCCCGGCCCGCCGCTCTGGCTACTGGCCGAACTGACCTATCGTTGCCCGCTGCAATGCCCGTACTGTTCCAACCCGCTGGACTTCGCCGCCCAGGGGGATGAGCTGTCCACCGCCGAGTGGATCGAGGTCTTTCGCCAGGCTCGCGAACTGGGGGCGGCGCAACTGGGCTTTTCCGGCGGCGAACCCTTGGTGCGCCAGGACCTCGCCGCACTGATCGGGGCGGCGCGGCAACTGGGCTTCTACACCAACCTGATCACCTCCGGCATCGGCCTGAGCGAAGCGCGGCTGGCCGAATTCGCCGACGCCGGGCTCGACCATATCCAGGTCAGCTTCCAGGCCGCCGACGAGCAGGTGAACAACCTGCTGGCTGGCTCGCGCAAGGCCTTCGCCCAGAAGCTGGCCATGGCCCGTGCGGTCAAGGCCCATGGCTACCCGATGGTGCTCAACTTCGTCACCCACCGGCACAACATCGACCGGATCGAGCACATCATCGAGCTTTGCCTGGAGCTGGAGGCGGACTTCGTCGAACTCGCCACCTGCCAGTTCTACGGCTGGGCCGAGCTCAACCGCGCCGGCCTGTTGCCGACCCGCGCACAACTGGAGCGCGCCGAGCGCATCACCAACCGATGGCGCGCCAGGCTGGCTGCCGAGAACCATCCCTGCAAGCTGATCTTCGTCACCCCCGACTACTACGAGGAGCGACCCAAGGCCTGCATGAATGGCTGGGGTAACCTCTTCCTCGCGATCACCCCGGATGGCACCGCCTTGCCCTGCCACAGCGCGCGGCAGTTGCCGCTGCGCTTTCCCAACGTGCGCGAGCACAGCCTTCGCCATATCTGGCAGGACTCCTTCGGCTTCAACCGTTTCCGCGGCTACGACTGGATGTCCGAACCCTGCCGCTCCTGCGATGAGCGCGAGCGCGACTTCGGCGGCTGTCGCTGCCAGGCCTTCCAACTCACCGGCGATGCCAGCAACGCCGATCCGGTGTGCGGCAAGTCGGCCCACCACGGCCTCATCCTCGCGGCCCGCGAAGAGGCCGGGCAGGCACCGCTGGAGTTGGAGCAGCTGACCTATCGCAACGAGCGCGCCTCGCGGCTGATCTGCAAGGAATAACCGGAGCGGGCCGGCGCTTCAGCCGTTCGGCTGTACTGGGCGGTCACCGATGAATTCGAAGAAGCGAAACAGGTAGCCATCCCGATCGGCGACGAAGAACTCCCGTTGGCCATGTTCCACCTCGTCGGCGCGGTACCAGGACTCGACAACCGGCGCCTGCAACGCCACTCCGGCACGCGCCAGGCGAGTCAGCAGCGGCTCGATCGCATCCACCTCCACTTGGAAGTGCAGACCGAGGCCCTTGGCCTCGGCAAGCCTGGGTCGCTCCAGCAGCATGAGCTGCGAGCCCTGCAAGTCGAAGTAGCCGAAGCGATCTTCGGGACGCTCGTAGCACAGCTTGAAGCCAAACACCGTCAGGTAAAACGCCTTGGCCTGTTCATAGCTGTCCACGTTCAGTTCAGGTACCAGTCGATTCCATTCCATGGTGCGATCCTCATATCGATTGGCGGCGCCACGCGGCCGCTGCGCTATCCTGCGGTTTCCTCGGCATCGAAGCAAAAGGCAACTCCCATGGATTTCATTCATCGCCACGAGATTGCGGCCGGGCTGGATGCGGAACGCCTGCTGCTGGATCGAGTCCACGGCGGCGAGATCGAGACCGACCTGCTGTTCTGGCGGCCCCAGGACCAGGCGCTGGTGATGCCGCGCAAATTCGGTCGCTTGCCCGGGTTCGCCGTGGCCGAAGAATACTGCCGCGCCCTCGGCTGGCCGGTAGCGCTGCGCGATACCGGTGGAGAACCGGTGCCCCAGTCGCCAGCGGTATTGAACGTCGCCCTCGCCTATGCCTTGCCGCCCGGCGAAAGCGAACGTACCCGCCTGGAAAGCGCCTACCTGCGCCTGTGCGAACCGCTCTGTGCCTGGCTGCGCGGCGCTGGGCTCGTGCCGAGCCTGGGCGAGGTGGCCGGCGCCTTCTGCGATGGCCGTTACAACGTCAACCTGCAGGACCGCAAACTGGTCGGCACCGCGCAACGCTGGCGCCGCCGCCCCAGCGACGGCCGCCACGTGGTCCTGGCCCACGGAGCAGTATTGATGGAAAACCAGCGGCGGGAGATGGTCGAACTGGTCAACGGTTTCTATGCGCGCTGTGAATTGGACATGCGCTGCAGTGAGGACAGCCATATCGCCCTGGATGAATGCCTGGATGGTCCGTGGCCGCGCACCGACAGGCTTTGGCAGCAATACCGCGGCAGACTTGATGAATTGAATCGCCCCGGGTTTCGTGGAGGCTGTTTCGTTTAAGTCAGGCCGCCATGGCCTGACCTGCTTGTTGCCGGTGGA
>NZ_JBSKHQ010000029.1:0-51083 GCF_057128665.1 Zestomonas ipomoeae | reverse complement strand
GGTTGCTGGTCTTGCCATGGTTCACCTCGTTAGAGTTTATCGCTTAACGGGGTGTCCACGATTGCTGGGCAAGATCATTCAATTCTTCCTGCAGTTCCCGTCGCAGCGCCGCCAGGGCGTCTTCGCCCGGTTCGGGCTTGCCGCCTGGCAGCATGAAGGCGTGGGTGCCGCGCTTGCGCACCAGCAGCAGGCGCCCAGCTGCGTCGAACAGGCAGGCGGCGGAAATGGTCAAGGTGATCATTGCGGGCTCCTGGGGACGAGCGGCGAGAGGGCCCGCGTCAGTTGGCGATGAGCATGCCGACGGTCATGAGCGTCATGCCCAGCAGATAAGGGGTGAGGATCTGCCAGTAGATCCCGTGGCGCCGGGCGATGAAGAAGGCGAATCCGGGAATGACCAGGGCCAGGAAGGCGATCTCTCCGGATTTCCTGAGCAGAAGAGCGAAGCTGTAGAGCTGCCCGAGAATGGCACAGGCCAATCCCGACATAAGGAAGACGACGGCGGTAATTTCCATGTTTCGTTGGGCGAGGTAGCGGGGATGGGCGAAGGTGGAGCGCTCCGAGGCGATGCCTGGGAGCGCTGGGCGGGTATCAGTCCTGGCGGCTGGTCACTTCCAGCAGGTGGTAGCCGAACTGGGTCTTGACCGGGCCTTGCACCACGTTGACCGGGGCGCTGAAGACCACGGTGTCGAATTCCTTGACCATCTGGCCCGGGCCGAAGGAGCCGAGGTTGCCGCCGTCGCGGCTGGAGGGGCAGGTGGAATGTTCCTTGGCGACCTGGGCGAAGTCGGCGCCGGCTTCGATGGCGGCTTTCAGTTCGTTGCACTTGGCTTCGCTGGCAACCAGGATGTGACGGGCAGTGGCTTTGGCCATGGGGTGTACTCCTTTCAATGAGGCTGCCGAGCCTACCCGAATCGCGGCGCGTTTCAAGCATTGGCGTCGCTTGTCGCCGGCACAGCCGGAACGGCCGGCGGCGGCATGAGTCTGATCTAACGGCTGCACGCTGGCAGCAGCCACTTTTCGGCAGTCGTTTCGCTCCAAAGCGGGCCTGCCTGAGCCCTTTCGAGCGCGTCGCGGTGTCGACCCGAGAGCGCCCAGCGATATTCCCATTGCCGGCGAAGAAAATCGCTCTTCAGGAGTAGGCAAATGCCCGAACCAACGTCCCTTCCCCCGGGCCTCATCGAGGAAGCCAATCGCATTTCGACGGGTAGCGAAGGCCTGGATGACATCCTCGGCGGTGGCCTGGACCCCAATCGCATGTACCTCTACGAGGGCAGTCCGGGCACTGGCAAGACCACCATTGCCCTGCAGTTCCTGCTCGAGGGGGTGCGCCAGGGCGAGCGGGTGCTGTACGTCACGCTCTCGGAGACCAAGCGCGAGTTGGAACTGGTCGCCCAGCGGCACGGCTGGAGGCTGGACAATATCGATGTGTTCGAGCTGGTGTCGCCCGAAGCGACGCTCGATCCGGACCTCGAACTGACCGTGCTGCACCCCGCCGAAATGGAGCTGAGCGAGACCACCAAGCAGGTGTTCGACCGGGTCAGTGAAACCAATCCCAGCCGCGTGGTGTTCGACAGCCTCTCGGAGATGCGCCTGCTGGCGCAGAGCCCGCTGCGCTATCGTCGGCAGGTCCTGGCGCTCAAGCATTTCTTTACCAGCCGGCAGTGCACGGTGATCCTGCTCGACGACCTCACCTCGCAGGTCGGCGACCTGCAGCTGCATTCGCTGTCCCACGGCGTGGTGCTGCTGGAACAGCTGGCCATCGACTATGGGGCCGAGCGCCGCCGCCTGCGGGTTATCAAGATGCGCGGCATTCAGTTTCGCGGCGGCTATCACGACTTCTCCATCCGCAAGGGTGGGCTGGCCATCTATCCCCGCCTGGTGGCCTCGGAGCACCACAGCGCGTTCGTCGGCGAACGGCTTTCCAGTGGCAGCCGGGAACTCGACCAGTTGCTGGGCGGCGGGCTGGAGCGTGGCACCAACGCACTGCTGATCGGTGGCGCGGGGGTCGGCAAGTCGTCCCTGGCGTTGTGCTACGCCATCGCCGCCTGCCAGCGCGGCGAGCGTGTTTCTGCGTTCATCTTCGACGAGGGCGTCGGTACGCTGAAGGCCCGGGCGCGGGCCCTTGGCCTGGACGTCGAGCCCTGGCTGGAGCGCGGTCTGCTGCGCCTGCAGCAGATCGACCCGGCCGAGCTGTCGCCCGGCGAGTTCGCCGCCGCGGTGCGCCGCAGCGTTGAGGTGGATGGTGCGCGCATGGTCATCATCGATAGCCTCAATGGCTATCTCAATGCCATGCCCGACGAGCGCTTCCTGATCCTGCAGATGCACGAGCTACTGAGCTACCTGGGCCAGAAGGGCGTGCTGAGCATTCTGGTGCTGGCGCAGCATGGGCTGGTCGGGCCTATGGAGTCACCCGTGGACATCAGCTACCTAAGCGACGCGGTGATCATGCTGCGCTATTTCGAGCACGCCGGTACCGTGCGCCGCGCGCTGTCGGTGGTGAAGAAGCGCAGCGGCCGGCACGAGCAGACCATTCGCGAATTTCGCCTGGGTGCGCGAGGGCTCACGGTCGGCGAACCGCTGAGGGATTTCAACGGCATCTTCAGCGGGACCCCGCAATACATCGGCGATGCCGCTCCACTCATGAAAGACGAGCATGACGATTTCTGAGACGGAAGGCCCGCAAGTCCTGGTTTTCGCGCCCATCGGGCGGGATGGCCCGGCCACGGCGGACCTGCTGCGGCGCAGCGGTTTGTCCGCCGCGGTCTGTGGCAGCCTGGACGAGCTGCTCGAGCGGGCACAGCAGGGCGCCGATGCGGTGTTCATCGCCGAGGAAGGCTTGTTCGGCGAAGGCATGAAGGCCGTCTCCCACTGGGTGGAAAGCCAGCCGGCCTGGTCGGACTTCCCCTTCGTGGTATTGACCAGTCGCCACCAGCAGCCCGCCGTGGCGCGTTGGCGGCAGCGGCTGGTGGATACCCTGCGCAATGTTTCTCTGCTGGAGCGGCCGGTGCAGGGCATCACCCTCACCAGTGCGGTGCAGGCAGCGGTACGCGGTCGCTTGCGCCAGTACCAGGTGCGTGCCCTGCTGGAGGCGCGCGAGCGCGCTTCCCAGGAACTCGAAGCGCTGGTGGTGGAGCGTACCGGAGAGCTGGAGCAAGCCAACCGCGAGTTGCGGCGGCAGATGGCCGAGCGCGCGGAAATCGAGGAAACCCTGCGGCAGACGCAGAAGATCGAGGCGGTGGGCCAGTTGACCGGGGGCATCGCCCATGATTTCAACAATCTGCTGATGGTCATCAGCGGCGGGCTGGACATGCTCGACCGCCGTACCGACCCGGCTCGTCGCCAGTTATTGGTGGATGGCATGCGCCAGGCAGCCCAGCGCGGCGCCGCCCTGACCCGGCAGTTGCTGGCGTTTTCGCGCCGCCAGCCGCTGGCCCCCGAGCCGGTCGACCTGGCGCATCGCATCGGCAAGATGCGTGAGCTGCTCGATCGCAGCCTGCGTGGCGATGTACACGTCGAGGTGCAGTTCGCCGCCGATCTATGGCCGGTCGAAGTGGATCCCGGCGAGCTCGAACTGGCGATTCTCAACCTGGCGGTCAACGCCCGCGATGCGATGCCCAAGGGCGGCTCGATCCTGCTGCATGCCACCAATGCGCCGAACGAACGGATCGCCGGACGCAACGGCGACTTCGTGAGGCTGGCGGTGATCGACTCCGGCACCGGCATTCCCGAGCACGTGCAGAGCCGCGTGTTCGAGCCGTTCTTCACCACCAAGGAAGTCGGTGAGGGCTCGGGGCTGGGGCTCGCTCAGGTCTATGGGTTCGCCCAGCAATCCGGCGGCAAGGTGTGGATCGACACGGTGCCGGGACAGGGCACCAGCGTGGTATTGCTTCTGCCGCGCTCGACCCGGCTGCCCGCCGCCCGCGGCCCGGCGAGCGACGTGCAGGCGGACCTTGCCAATGGCCAGAGCGCCGGCAACGTGCTGTTGGTGGACGATGATGAGGAGGTCGCCACCCTGGTGGCGGAAATGCTCAGCCAGCTGGGCTACGAGGTGACCCGCGCCTCCAGCGGTATCGCCGCCCTGGGCGCCCTGGCCAACGGGCGGCGGGTGGACCTGGTGTTCTCCGACATCATGATGCCGGGCGGCATGGATGGCGTGGAATTGGCGCGAAACATCCGCCAGCGCCAGCACCGCGTGCCGATCCTGCTCACCAGCGGCTACGCCGATGCCGCCCGTCAGGCAGCCGAGGCGGTGGGGGTGAAGGTGCTGCCCAAGCCCTATCGCCTCGAAGAACTCGACGCGGCGCTGAAGGGGGTGCTCGGCGAGTCTTCCTGCGCTGCGGTGAAGCCCCTCGTCGCCCGGGGTTCCGCCGGCTCGTAGTGCACTCGCTCGGGCAGCGCCGTGGCCAGGCAGGGCTTGCCGCTGGTCCGGACATCGCCCAAGCTCTCCGGCGCTGACCAGGGTGCAAGGAGCTTTCCGCAGTGCTGCACAAAACGATTCCCCTCTTATTGCTGAGCGTGGCCGCACAGGCAGCCACTGAGCCGGTGCCCAGTTGGCGCTTCGATGGCCAGCGCTTCCAGGCCGCGTCCCCCCGCCCGATGGGGCGCTGCTCCGGCGGCGGTCCGGGAGAGTGGCCGGTGTTATGGCGGGTGGCCGAATGAGCCGGTGCCCGCTCATTCGCCCGTTGGCGGGTGAGGACATTCCCGCGCTGCTGCAACTCGATGGCGCCTTCGCCGTGACCCAGGTGCTGCACCCGGTGCTTGCCGACGGGCAACTGACCTATCGTCTCGAAGCGGTCGAGCCGTACATCAAGACCTACGATGAAGAGGGGCGGGAGCAAGCGCTGCTCGACCATCTGGCCGACGATGACCTGGCGGGTTTCGTGGCCTGCGTCGGCGAGCGGCCGCAGGGCATGGTGCTGCTGGCACAGAACTGGAACGGCTTCGCCCTGGTCGATGACATCCTGGTCGATGACGGCAGTCGCGGCCAGGGTATCGGCCAGGCGCTGGTTTGCCAGGCCATCGACTGGGCCCGGCAGCGCCAGCTCGCTGGCGTGATGTTGGAAACCCAGAACAACAATGTCGCGGCTTGCCGGCTCTACGAGCGCTGTGGTTTTTCCCTCGGCGGCTTCGACCGCTGCTTGTACCAGGGACTGGGCCTGGATCGGCCGGAGATCGCCTTGTACTGGTACTTGCCGTTCGCTGGAGAAGGCTCGTGAAGGAAAACCTGCACGCCGCGCTATCCGAACTGTTCGTCGACAACGCGGTGGATTATGCGGCCATGGCCCGTGCCCTCGACGGTCAGCCGTTGTCCGTGGTGGAACGGGCGCTCTTCGAGGAGGTGGCGCCGGTGTGCCATGCCAACCTGCTGGCGCCCATTCCACCTGTCTGGGCCGGCTTCGACAGCCAATGGCTGGCCGAGGAAATCGAGCGCCGTCGGGCGGTGCGTGCCGGCAGCGCGCGGCGGCGTTTGCAGCACCGCCTGCTGGTGGCCTGGTTGCGCTGGGCGTTCCGCCGGGAGTGGGCCAGGCTCGTAGGCGAGCTGCAGGCGCGCGAGGGCCGGTCGGCCTGACCCGGCGCTCCCCTTGCCAGGCGGGGCTCAGGGTGCAGCCAGCTCGTATGCGCCCAGGTCGCATAGCGCCACGCCGTCGTCATCGCCGTCCTGCGGGCGGCGCCGCAGGCGCTGGTCCAGCCGGGGGCAGTTGCCGACGGCTGCGTCGATCGCCGGGCTACCCGGCAGCAACGGATGCACCGGCGACATGCCCGGCTCGATCTCCAGAGGCCCCAGCACCTCGGTGAAGGTGAGCGCATCGTCGATCGGCCTGTCTGCCTGGCAACTGTCGTGGTGCTGGCTGTGGCCGAGCAGCAGGCCGCTCGCCACCAGGGTGCCCTGGTCTTCGCAGTTGTAGGGTAGGCGCCAACCGGACTCCGGCTCGAAGTAGTTGCCGGCGACGATGCTGTTGCGCACCTCGGCCGAGGCATGGTTGAGCAGGCCACCGTTGTAGTTGTTGGCGAGGGTGACGTTTTCCAGCCACAGCCTGACCGGCTGGACGGTCGGCGGCGGGAAGTGCTCGGGCCAGCCCGGTTCGGGGCCGTTGACCAGCGCGACCCCGCGTTCGAAGGAGTAGCTCTCGCTGATCGTGCTGTTGGTCAGCCGCAGCGCGCCCAGGTTGAGGACTGTCGAACCGAATCCCCAGACCACGATCCGGTTGTCGACGAAGGCGCTGCGGGTGATGTCGGCGTAACCCTCGTTGTACAGGGCGCCCCCCCAGCCTTCCTCGGCACCCGCACTGGTGGCAGTGTTGCCGATGAACGTCGTGTTGCGCGCCAGCAAGCGGGCGTTGTCGGCGTTGTGCAGGGCCCCGCCGCGTGCCGCCGGCGAGCGGTTCGAGGCATAGGCGCCGTTGTTGTCGAGGTGTACCGACAGCAGGGCCAGTTCGCCCCGGTTGGCGATCGCTCCGCCCATGGCGATGACCTCGTCGGCCGCCTCGGCCGGTACCTGGACCTGGTTGTCGCGCAGGTCCACGCGATCCAGCACTGCCTTGCCCTGGTTGAGCAGGGCACCTCCCGCCGTCGGGCTGCGACCATTGATCAGGCTCAATTGCTCCAGCTGCAAGCGCCCGGAGGCTTCGACCCGGAACAGGCGGCTGCGCTGCTGGCCATCCAGCCGCGTCTGCTCGGGTCCGCTACCGACGATGCTGATCTCGCCGCGGATCGGCAATCCCTCGGCGAAAACGGCGGGGATCGCGTAAGTGCCTGGCGGCAGTTGAATGCGGTGGGCTCCCGGCTGTGCGTTGGCGAACCGCAGCGCCTCGCGCAGCGAGCAATCGCTATCGCACAGGCCATCGTCGCCGTCGCCGGTCTTGCTGACCTGCAGTTCGGCGGCCAGGGCGAGCGGAGCGACGCAGAGCAGGGTGACCAGGGGTAGGGGGGAAGGGAATCGAGGCATGGCGGCTGTCCTTGGCTGAGGGTCTCCATCGGACCTGGCGGCGGGGCCCCGGGTGCCTGCGAGCCGACGAGCTGCGCCAATGCCGGGAAGCTCCGGTTCCCGCCGGGCGGCTTTCATGGTTGCAGTTCGTAGGCGCCCAGGTCGCATAGCGCCACGCCGTCACCGTCGCCATCCTGCGGGCGGGGCTGGCGGCGTTGGTCCTGCTCGGGACAGGAACCGATGCCGGCGTCCAGTGCCGGGCTGTTCGGGCGCAGCGCGTGGGTGAAGCTACGTTCGTCGAAAGGCTGGACGAGGTGCGTCAGGGTCTGACTGTCCTCGATGTAGAGGTCGGCAGGGCAGGTGCCGGAGTCCGTGCCGAGCAGCAGGCCCGTCGCTTCGAAGCGGTAGCCGCTCCCGACGTTCCAGCAGGCGCCGGCATATTCGCCGTCTTCGTCCCAGTTGCCGGCCATGATGCTGTTGCGCACGCGCAGCCAGCCGCCGTTCTCCACGGCGGGGCCGAGGTTGTCGACGAGGGTCACCTGGCTCAGTTCCATGCGTGGCGTGCCGGCCGGGTTCGGCGCCTGGTTGAGCAATACCGGGGATAGCGAGACGTTGTCGCTGAAGGTGGAGTTGCTCACCTTGAGCACCCCCGCGCCCTCATTGAGGATGCCGCTGGCGCGGCCGGCCTCGGGCACCCAGTGGCCGAGGAAGGCGCTACGGGCGATGTCCGCCTGGCCCACGTTGTACAGCGCTCCGCCGAGCCCGGCATCTCCCCAGCTATAGGCGAGGTTGTCCTTGAGCCAGCTGTCGCGCATCAGCAGCCGACCCTGGTTGTACAGGGCGCCGCCGTAGGCCGATTGGTTGCGCCCCATGGCCTCGTTGCCGGCCAGCTTCGCGTAGTGCAGCACCAGCACGCCGAAATTGGCGATGGCGCCGCCGCCGCTCGGGTCATCGTCGTGCCTGGCGACTGCCCGGTTGCCGGAGAGGGTCACGCGCGTGAGCACGGCATCGCCGTGGTTCTCCAGCGCGCCGCCATAGCCGGGCGCCACGCCGCCGCTGAGGGTCAGGCGGTCGAGGATCAACCGGGCACCGGGTCGCACCTCGAGAAGGCGGTCGTTCAACCCTTCGCCATTGATGACGGTGCTATCCGTTTCCCGCCCGGTAATGGCCAGCACGTCGCGGATGTCCAGGTCGCCGCTCTGGTTGTCGTCTTCGTCGGTCTCGCCAGCGTTGGCCAGGGTCAGTCGGTAGGTGCCGTCCGGCAGGATGATGCGGTCGGCACCGGGGTGCATGTTGGCTGCCTGTACCGCATCGCGCAGCGAGCAGTGCGCATTGCAGAGGCCGTCGAATTCGTCCGCCTGGGTGGTGACCGTCAGCTCAATGGCCTGCGCCGGGACGCTCGACGCGCCCAGCAACGCGAGCATGACCAGGGGCCTGAGAGGGAAAGGGGGCATGGTGCATCTCCTTGTGCATGGCTGCAGGGGATGCGGAGACTGCGGAATTCCGCTGATTCGACAGGCTTAGAGCGAGGCGTTGGGAAAACATTCCCTGCCGAGGAGGGGCAGCCCGCCGGGCTGCCGAGGACGCCGGGCTGCCGGAATGACCGGGACGTCAGATCAGCTTCTGCTTAGCGGCTTCTTCCAGGTTGCTCTGGATCAGCTCGCTCAACAGCTTGTCGCCGGACTCGTTGAACGGCAGCGCGAAGATCAGGAACAGGTGCATCCAGGTGGTCAGCTTTTCCTGCTTCGCCACGCTGCCCAGCTTCTGGCCGGTGCCGTCGCGGAACACCATGTCCAGGGTGAAGGTGTTGTCGTAGGTGCCGGGAACGAGGAAGAGGGTGAAGCCGGTGACGAAGGCCAACCCGAGATTGCCCTGCTCATGGTTGCGCAGGGTGGCGGTCACATAGAGGTCCGCTTCTTCCTGGGTGGTGGTGACGCGAGAGAAACGACCGCTGTCGACGAACTCCTGGCGCAGCTTGCTCTCCAGCTGCGCGATGTTGGCGTTGTTCGCGCTCGGGTTGTCATTGAGCAGGTACTCGAACTGTACCTTCAGGTAGACGCTCGGCTTCTCGGCCTGCGGTTGGCTCTCTGCCAGCGGCCACTGTTGCACGGGCGACAACTGGTGATGCGAATAGGTCATGCAGCCTTGCAGGCTCAGGGAGGCGACGACGGCCAGCAGGGTGATCAGTTTTTTCATGGGATGTCCTTATTCAGTGGGTGATTTGACGGGTACCGTCCTGCAGCAGCTGTTCGACCAGTTGGGTCAGCTGGCGGGCGCCGAGGGAGGTGTTGAAGTAGTCGCTGTCCCAGAGGCCGGTGTTCTGGTTCAGCACCAGGGCCTTGCGCGACTGCGCCAGTTGTTTGCCGGAGCTGTCGAGAATGGTCAGTTCGCCAGCCAGGTCGTATTTGTCGACATAGATCGGGCCGTTCACCCAGATCCACATGGTCAACGTCAACAGGGCTCCGGGGATGTAGCCCGGATGGGCTGTGCGCTTACCCTTGAGCGAGGAAAAGGCGAAGCGCAGCTCCACGTCCTGCTCGTCCAGTTTCGCCGGGAAGCTGATCATGCGCTGGAAGTACTCGCCGCGCTCGACATGCTGGGCGATCTGGCTGGTCAGCTGGTTGCCGATGTTGCGGCGCTGGGTTTCATTGATGCGCTCATCGGTGATCTGCACGTCTTTGACCGTGGCGCCCCTGGGCAGGGTCTGGTCGGCTATCTGCGACGGCGGGCCGATGGGGCCGGTTGGCGTGAAGGAGATACAACCGGTGAGCGTCAGGCTCAGCAGGCCGGCGGCAAGGTACTGCAACATGTTCATCTGAACGTCCTTGAATGACTGCGGAAGCGCCTGTCGATAACCGGCGTTCGAGCCCATTCAAAAACGAACCCGCCGGCTACCCTGCGGCGCGGCGCGATTCTAGCGGCATATGGCCATTACCGGGAGGGGGAGCTGGGAGGTTGCGCTCCCATGCCGTTGCACGGGAGCGCCGAGGGGTTATTCCTTCAGCACCATGTCGATGCACATGACGGCGGCGAGGATCAGGATGCGCACATTGTCGTCCGCCGGAACCGCGTCCTTGATCTCCAGCATGTAGTTGTCCGCCGTGGTGAACAGCTCCTTGCCCAGGCCGGCCCACTTCTTCGAGACGCTGGCCAGCTCCTGCTCCCCGGACATGAAGCGGAAGTCCCAGCTGGTCCACTTGCCGCGCAGGGTACAGACCACAGCGTCGTTCGCATCCAGCACATCGAACTTGCCGCCGATGGAGAACAATTTCTGCGCGAAGGAGCCGACCACCTTGCCGGTTTCATCCAGCACCTGCACCTTGGACAGGAACAGCGAGAAACCGCGCTTGACCATCAGTACGGGTTGGCCGTCGGCGGTGCGAACCTGGACCTCGAACGGCGTCATGCGCTTGTAGTCGGTGAAGCGGAACAGCTTGGTCAGCAACCCGAGGTTCGGCTCGCGACACTCGAAGACTTTCTCATTGGTTTGCGGATTGAAAATGTCGTAGTTGTTGGCTGCCTTGAACATGCCGACTTGTTCTTTGACGAAGAACAGATTGCTGCGCAGTGAGGGATGCATGGAATTCCTTGGCGTGTGGAGCGCTGTGGGGCGTTCCGGTTATTGGCGCGGCGATTGTGCATGGCCGGAGACGGATGAGCGAGTGGCGGCTGCGTCCGGTTGTGATCGAATCGCCTGCTGCGCGTGTCGCGAGGGTTCAGGCGTCACGCAGCAGATCGTGGGCATCGAGCAGCCGATAGGCGATTTCCGGGTGCCGCTCCAGGCCTCGGCGAATCGCCGCCGGGATCGCCTGGCGGGTCTTGCGGCACAGGCCAGGCTGCTGCTCGATGCGAATGGCGATGCCGCGCATGCTGCGCACCTCGTTGTGGCCGGGGGCGATGTCCAGGCGAATGCCGAGTTGGTCGTACATACGCTGTTGCAGGCGTTCCAGGTCTTCCAGGCTGCTCAGGTTCTCCAGCCGTTCGAGCAGGCGCTTTTCTTCCTTGCGGGTAAGCAGCAGGATGCGCCGGTCGCCGCCGGGCTGTTCCAGCAACTGGTCGAGCCCGCAGTCGCAGAGGCCGGGCGGGCAGGATTGGCGGATGGTTGGGGAGGCAATCATGGCCAATGATCATAGCCAGCCGGCCGCGTACTTGCCCATTGAGGCACGACAAACGCGCGGCCTGGACGCAGCATCGCTCGAAATCGCGCATCATGGCGCATCCGCTCAAGGGAGGTTTGTATGTGCGTGCTTTCGTTTTCCCGTTTCGCTGCTGTGTTCCTGGGGCTGTTGTGCTCCGCCGTCGCCACTGCTGCCGAGGAGGCGGCGCTGATCGAAGCGATCAATACCTATCGCGGCGAGATACAGCGCTGTGGTGACCAGGCGTTCGACGCTCTGCCGCCGCTGGCGCCGGATGCGCGGCTGGTGCTGCCGGTCGAGAGCTCCGGTGACTTGCAGGAGGCCCTGGCCAGCAAGGCCTATCCGATGGTCAGTGTGCAGGCAATCACCCTGTCCGGGCCGCGCGACGCCCAGGCGGCCATGACCGCGCTGCGGGAAAGCTTCTGCCGCATCGTGCTCGATCCGCAGTTCGTCGATGTCGGCGTGAATCGGTCGGGTCGCGACTGGCGCATCGTATTGGCCCGGCCGCTGCTCGGTGGGCGCCTGGGCGACTGGCAGGCGGAAGGGCAGAAGCTGCTGGAACGCATCAACAGTGCCCGCGGCCAGGCTCGCCAATGCGGCGGCCAGCCCTTTGCCGCCGCGCCACCGTTGGCTTGGAACGCCGCGCTGGCCAGCGCCGCCGAGAGCCACAGCCGAGCCATGGCCAATGGCAACTTCTTCTCCCACAAGGGCCGCGACGGCTACACCCCGAGCGACCGGGCGGAACTGGCCGGCTATAGCGGCCGGCAGATCGGCGAGAACATCGCCGCGGCCATGGACACTCCGGAGCGCGTGGTCGACGGCTGGCTGGCCAGCCCCGGCCATTGCGCCAACCTGATGAACCCGCAGTTCAGCGAACTGGGCGCCGCCTATGCCGCCGACCCGAAGAGCAATGCGGGCATCTACTGGACGGCCCTGTTCGGCGCGCCCTGAGCACGCCAACCCAGGGGCAGGCATACCTAACCCGCGTGACGACCGTGCGGCTGGCCTCTCTCTCGGGTGGCGCTTTTTGCGGCCAGGCTCATCAGGCGCTGGAACCTGGGGCATCCGAGGTGGTTGTCTGCCGGGCAGTCGGCGGCGTGGCGCAGGCCGTCGCGCACTGCGGAAAGTCGCTTGATGGTGCGATCCAGTTGGTCGGCCTGGTCGCGCAGTCGCTGCCGGTCGATGACCGGCTGGGTGCCGGTTGCCAGCATGGCGGCGATGTCGTCGAGGGAAAAACCGGCCGCCCGGCCCAGTGCGATCAGCGACAGGCGCTCGATCACCGATTCGTTGAACACCCGCTTCAGCCCGTTGCGGCCGATGGCGCGGATCAGGCCCTTTTCCTCGTAATAGCGCAGCGTCGACGCGGGCAACCCGGACCCGCGCGAGACTTTGCCGATATCCAACTCCTTCATGCTTGACCTCAAGTCGACTTGAACTGGCAGGCTGATGAAACAGCGTTGCAGAGGAGTTCAAGCATGACAAGCGCGATAGTGTTGAACGCGGTACTGGTGGGTGTCGGTGCGACCCTGGTGATGGATCTCTGGGCGCTGCTGCGCCTGCGGGTATTCGGGGTCGCTTCGCTGGACTATGCCCTGCTCGGGCGTTGGCTCGGCCATATGCGCCACGGCCGCTTCCGCCATGCGGCGATCGGCAAGGCGGCGCCGGTGCGCGGCGAGCGGTTGCTCGGCTGGAGCTGCCACTACCTGATCGGCGTGGCGTTCTCCGGGGCGTTGCTGGCCGCAACGGGCAACCAATGGCTGTGCCGACCGACGCTGTTGCCGGCGCTAGCGGTGGGGTTATCGAGCGTCGCCGCGCCGTTGCTGCTGATGCAGCCGGCATTCGGCATGGGTCTGGCCGCTTCGCGCACGCCGCATCCATGGCGGCTCAGGGCGCGCACGCTGACCACCCACCTGGCGTTCGGCGTGGGCTTGTTCCTCGCGGGCTGGCTGCTGGCGCTGACAGGCGACCGTTGCGCGGGCTAGGCGCGTCCCGGCCGGTTGCGGATGGTCTTGAGCAGGTCTTCCGGGGTGATCTGGCCGACCACCTGGGTGGCTGCGCTGCCGGGTTGCGGCAGGCCGAGGATGTTGCCCTTGATCTTGCCGATCACGTGCATCTCGCACGGTTTGCAGTCGAACTTCAGGGTCAGTACCTCGTCGCCATGCACCAGTTGCATCGGCGCGACCTTGGTGCGCACGCCGGTGACGCCCTTGGCCTGCTTCGGACAAAGGTTGAAGGAGAAGCGCAGGCAGTGCTTGGTGATCATCACCGGCACCTCGCCGGTTTCCTCGTGGGCCTCGTAGGCCGCGTCGATCAGCTGCACGCCGTGGCGATGGTAGAAGTCGCGGGCCTTCTGGTTGTAGACGTTGTAGAGGAACGACAGGTGCGCCTCCGGGTATACCGGCGGCGGACTGGTCTCGGCCTTGCGGCCGCCACGCGGATGGGCTGCCACGCGAGCGGTGGTGAGTGCCTCGACGGCTTCGCGGCGTAGCGCCTTGAGCTGCGAGGCGGGGATGAAAAACGCCTGCGGTGCGTCCAGCTCGACGGCATCGGCGTGGTAGATCGTGGTGCCCAACTGGGTCAGCAGGTCGCGCAACTGCTCCAGCGCCTGTTCCGGCTTGTTCGCCGCGCCGAAGGGGCCATCCAGGCTTACCGTGGCGCTCACGCCTTCCTCGCTGGTGGCGGTCAGCACCAGGCGCGCTTCGCGCAGGGTGGCCTGCCAGCGCACGCCGATGCGGCGCTCGGCGGAGGTCTTCAGCAGCGCCTGTTGCCAGTCGTGATCCAGGTTGCGGCTGAGCGGGTGGTTCGGCCGCAGGCGGGAGAGGGCGGCGGGCATCTCGTTCGGCTCGACGCGGTAGCGCCAGCGTTTCTCGCCGTCTTCCTCGGCTCCTTCATAAAAGGTGTCTTTTAGTTCGGCAACGTTGGCGCGAAAGCCCACCACCTCGCGCTTGACCAGCACGTTTAGGCCGTCGCCGTTGGACAGCGGCGCCTGGGTCACGGCAATCAGGTCGCGCTTGTTGACCTTTTCCACGTGACCCACCGGCAGGCCGGTAAAGGTCGGCGAGTCGAAGGCGCCAATGTCGATCTTGCGGTCGGTGACGAAGTAGTCGGTGCTGCCGCGGTGGAAGGTCTTGTCCGGATCGGGCACGAAGAAGTGATCGGTGCGGCCGCTGGACGCCCTGGCCAGGTCCGGACGCTCGGCGAGAATGCCGTCCAGGCGCTGGCGGTAGTAGGCGGTGATGTTCTTCACGTAGCCCATGTCCTTGTAGCGCCCCTCGATCTTGAACGAGCGCACGCCGGCATCCACCAGAGCGCTGAGGTTGGCGCTCTGGTTGTTGTCTTTCATCGACAGCAGGTGTTTCTCGAAGGCCACCACACGGCCCTGGTCGTCCTTCAGCGTGTATGGCAGGCGGCAGGCCTGGGAGCAGTCGCCGCGGTTGGCGCTGCGGCCGGTCTGCGCGTGGGAGATGTTGCACTGGCCGGAGAAGGCCACGCACAGCGCGCCATGGATGAAGAACTCGATGGCCGCATCGGTGGCATCGGCGATGGCGCGGATTTCCTGCAGGTTCAGTTCGCGGGCCAGCACCAGTTGGGAGAAGCCGGCCTGGTCGAGGAATTTCGCCCGCTCCAGGGTGCGGATGTCGGTCTGGGTGCTGGCATGCAGCTCGATGGGTGGGATATCCAGCTCCATCACCCCCATGTCCTGCACGATCAGCGCGTCCACGCCGGCATCGTAGAGCTGGTGGATGAGTGCGCGCGCCGGCTCCAGCTCGTCGTCATGCAGGATGGTATTGATGGTGACGAACACCCGCGCATGGAAGCAGTGGGCGAACTCCACCAACTGGGCGATATCGCTCACCTCGTTGCAGGCGTTGTGCCGCGCGCCGAAGCTCGGCCCGCCGATGTAGACGGCATCGGCCCCGTGCAGGATGGCCTCGCGGGCGATATGCACATCGCGGGCAGGGCTGAGCAGTTCCAGATGGTGTTTGGGCAGAGACATGGCGGAGGCAACCGGCGTTGGAAAGGGGCGCATTGTAGCGGCCCGCAGCCGGGGAGGCATCCGTGGGCGGCCGGATGGCGCCGGTAGCGGCGACGAAGCGCTCCCACCGGCCCATTACCTGAGGTTTTACCTAGGGTCTGTTGACGTTTCGTCGCGAGCCGCGTTGCTGCGCCAAATGGCGCCAGGCTAGGCGCAGGACGTAGGGAATGGTCGTTCCCTTGCCAAGTCCTGCAACGACGGCTGGCGCCATTTGCCGCGCAACCCGCAGGGACGGGCCTGTTTTTGCGCGGCACGTCGTTACTCGACGGCTCATTTGGACGACCAAACTTCGCGTCTCGCGCCTAGTTCCGCGCAAAAACAGGCTCCGTCGCGGCCGTGACGAAACGCCAACAGACCCTAGGGCGCAGCCCGCTCATACGCGCCCAGGTCGCACACCGCCTCGCCGTCACCGTCGCCATCCAGCGGTCGGGGCTGGCGGCGCTGATCGTGCCCGGGGCAGGCGCCGACTCCCGTATCCAGTGCCGGGCTGTTCTCACGCACGACATGCACGTAGGTGCGGTCGTCGACGGTGGACAGTGGCTCGACCAGGCGTGTGAGGGTTTCGGCATCGTCGATGAACAGGTCGGCCGGGCAGTTGCCCCAGGTGTTGCCCAGCAGCAGGCCGCTGGCCTCGAACTGGAACTTGTCGCCGAAGTTCCAGCAGGCGGTCGAGTAGCCGAAGAGCTCGTCCAGCATGCCGGCGATCACGCTGTTGCGAATCCGCAGCCTGCCGCCGTTCGTGAGGCCAACGCCGACGCTATCGACGATGGTCACGTTGACCAGATCCATGCTGGGTATGCCTTCCGGGCTGGGTGCCTCGTTGAGGATCACCGTCGCCAGCGCGTGGTTGGCGCTGAACGTGGAGTTGGCCACCCGCATGTGGCCCCCCTTTTCATTGAGGATGACGCTGGCACCGCCGAATTCGGGCGTCCAGTTGCCGACGAAGGTGCTGCGGGCGATATCGGCCGTGCCGCTGTTGTACAGGGCTCCGGCAAAACCATATTCGGAGCCGCCATCGTTGTCTTCGAACAGGGAATCACGCACGAGCGATTGGCCCTCGTTGTACAGTGCGCCGCCATAGCATGGATCTCCGAGCAAGGGCGAATGGTGTCCTTGGGCCTTGTTGAGTGTGAGCCTGGATGAAAAGACACCCAGCGTGCCGAAGTTGGCGATGGCACCGCCGCGACAGATATCGCCGTTGTTTTTTGCTCTGGCCCGGTTATCGGTGAGGGTCACCCGCTTCAGAATGGCTTCGCCGTGGTTCTCCAGTGCTCCGCCGTAGAAGAATGCCGAGCCGCCGCTGATCGTTATTCCCTCCAGCGCAAACCGGGCGCCCGGCAGCACTTCGAAAATACGGTCGTTCGAGCCTTCGCTGCGAATCTCGGTAGTGTCCTCGCCTTGCCCGCGAATGAGCAGATCGTCGGTGATATCGAGGTCGCCCGTCTGGTTGTCGTCCTCGTCGGGCGAGGGACTGTCGGCGGGTGCCGCGCGGCTCAGGATGTAGGTGCCGCTCAACTGGATGCGATCCGGCCCGGGCTGTCCGTTTGCGGCCTGCACGGCGTCTCGCAGCGAGCAGTGGGCGTCGCATACGCCGTCGAACTCATCCTTATCGGTGGTAACCACGAACTCCGTGGCCAGCGCCGTGGCGCTGAACAGCATGAACGGCAGGGCTTTGCAGAACGATGAAGAGAAGGGGGACATGGGCGTCTCCTTGTGCGATGTCCTTGGTGGGGCGCGGAGACGACCGGATTCCGCGAAGGGCCAGGCTAGAGCGGTGGCTCCGGTCCGTGGCTAAGCCATAAGTGGCCCTTTTTCGCTATTGGTTCCCTCGGGCTCGGCCGCTCGAGTGCCTGCAAGCGCGGCGTCGGGATGAACGGTCAGAATTAAACCGAACCTCTGCCCGGCGGCAGCCTCGAAACCATTGCAACCACTGGAAAGGAGGTGCCCCATGGGCAGCACTGGAGACAAGATGAAAGGCCACGTCAACGAAACCATCGGCAAGGCCAAAGAAGGTATCGGCAAGGCCACCGACAACCAGCGCCTGGAAGGCGAAGGGGATGCCCAGCAGATCAAGGGCAAAGGCCAGCAGATCAAAGGCGATGCCAAGGATGCGATCAAGCGCGGCGTCGACAAGACCTGACTAGCAGCACTGCCGTCGAGCCGGGCACGTCGATAAGTGCCCGGCTTTTTTTGTGCGGTTTACCGCTCGGGCCAGGGAGCCTTGGTTTCGCCCGGGCCCCAGCGTTCCCGCCCATGGCTGCGTGCTATTTGCGCGGCTACCCAGACGTTTCCCCGACGGCGGGTCCATAGGGCGATGCCGAGGCTGCGGCGTTGCCTGCTCCTGGATACCGGCCTTCGCCGGTATGACGGGGTGGGTTGGAGTAGCTGGGGATGAACCAATGCCCGATCGCCTCGGTTCCCGCTGCGCCTCCACGGGCAACTGGGCTCAGTGGTTGGCCGCGAGGAACAATCCGGCGGCGAGGAAGGCAACGGCCATGATGATGAGCTGGTGGACCGCGTTGTCCCTGAACTTGTAAACGGTAGTGCCCTTCTTGGCGTACACGTCACCCGTCATCGCAATGAGCAGGGTGGCTGGCAGGAAGAACAACAGCGTGAGCATGATGAACCAGCGCCGCCTGAATACCGGCACGGAGTCATAGGAAATACGGGTTTTCTCGAATCGTTTGACGTCCATATCGTTGATGCTCTCGATTGTAAGTGGCGAGACGGGGTTCGCCGGAGGGCCACAAGGCTGGGCGATTCTACAAGCGTGACCTGCTCAGAGCAGTGCTTTGGTTCCTGTCCAGGCGTATGTCGTGCGGGATTCGGGGCAAGTGAGGTGCGTTTCCGCTCGGCGATCAAGAGGTCCGCTTCCCCAGTCCTGTTCCATGCTGGCACAATGCTTGGGCCGGGTCGTCGCTCCGGTCCTGCCTACTCGTATTCAAGGAAGAACGATGAATGACTCCAGTTTCAGTTCTCGCGGCCGGTTTGCGTCAGCAAGCGCGCGTTCGCCTGGATCGGCTTTTCCCCTCGAACCGCTGGCTCGTCGGAAGACGGTCCGCTCTCGATCTCGGTTCAATCAGTGTGCTGCAAGGTCCAACGCCCGGTTTCAGAGAGAGGAGACGGTCTGATGAGCCTGCTTAGACCGATAGCGCCTCTCTGGATCCTGGCCGGTATCTGGCTATGCCATGGCAACGTTCATGCCGAGATTTACAAATGGGTAGACGAGACTGGGAAGACCCATTACTCCGATAAGCGACCTGATGTCGCTACGGAAGCGGCCAAGGAAAACATCGATCAAGTCGAGGTGGGCAAAGTCAACATTGCCGACAACTACAACGTCAGGAGGCTCGCCGACGAAATGGCTGTCCATCGGCAAAAGGCAGAGCGGGAAGCCGTCTGGAGACAGCAGGAGCTTGAGCGGGAACGGTATCGCCGGATGCCTCCGCCCCCGCCACCGGAAGTAGTCGTTGACCGCGACCTGCAGGAGCGGCGTGTCCGCAATCGCCTGGCCCGCCAGCGAGGGGAGCCCGCTATCTATTGAGTGCGGATTAGCCGCAAACCATAGTCAAGCATCGGTGCCAGCGACCATCTATGCCATCCCTGGCTATCGCCGCCTTATAGCTTGAAGAAGCTGACCTTGTCGGTCAGCCGGTTGGCCAGGGTGGCCAGTTCCCGGCTGGACATAGCCACCTGCTCGGAGCCGGCGGAGGTTTCCAGGGTGGCGCTGTGGATGCGGTTGATGTTCTGGTTGACCTCTTCGGCCACCGAACTCTGCTCTTCCGATGCGCTGGCGATTTGCGCGTTCATGTCGTTGATGGCGGTGACTTCATTGCGGATCTTGTTCAGGGCGGCTTCCGCCTGGCCGGTCTGTTCCACGGTCTGCTGGGCCAGTTCGCGGCTGCTGCGCATCACGTCGGCAGCCTTGCCGGCCCCTTCCTGCAACTGGGCGATCATGCCGCGTATCTCACGGGTGGAGTCCTGGGTACGGGTGGCCAGGGAGCGAACCTCGTCGGCCACCACCGCGAAGCCCCGGCCGTGTTCGCCGGCCCGGGCCGCCTCGATCGCGGCGTTCAGGGCCAGCAGGTTGGTCTGCTCGGCGATGGAGGTGATGACCTCGATGATCTTCTCGATGCTCTCGCTGTCCCTGGACACCTGCTGCACGCTCTCGGCGGCGCTTTCCAGGGTACGCGCCAGACTGTGAATGGCACTGGCGGTGGCGCTGACCACCTGGTTGCCGGTGACCACCTCGATGTTGGCATTGCGGGTGGCGGACGCCGCGCTGGCCGCATAGTTGGCCACTTCGCTCACGGTGGCGGCCATCTGGTTGATGGCGGTGGCCATCTGTTCCGCCTCGCTGGATTGCAGGCGAATCTGCTGGTTGTTGCTGTCGGACGTGGTGAGCAGTTGGTCGGAGGCCTGGGTCAGCTCGCTAGCGGCGTTGCGCACCTGGACGATCGTATCGGCCAGGTGCCTGAGCATGCCTTGCAGGGCCCCCATCACGCTGTCCGGGTAGCGGGTCTCGATACGCTGGCCGAGTTCGCCCTGGGCCAGGCGCTGGATGGCTTCGGCCACCTGGTGGGGCTCGGCCCCCAGGGTGGATTTCAGCTTGTTGATGATCACCAGCGAGACGCCGACGCTCAGCAGCACCGCCGCTGCCGTCACCAGCAGGATCAGCAGGCGAAAGCCCCCGGCCGTCTCGCGTACCGCGTGGATGTTGTCACCGATATTGTCTTCCTCGTAATCGATGAAGGCGTTGATGCGCTTGAGCCACTCGCTGTAGGCGGGCGCTACCTGGGACAACAGCATGGCTTGCGAAGCCTGCCCCGGACCCTGGCGGCGCAGGTCGATGAGCTGTTCGGTCAGGGCCATGGCCGTGCGCTCGATGTCCTTGATGGCTTCCAGCAGGCGTTGCTCGTCGGCGTCTTCGGCTTGCCCACGAATCAATTGCTCCATGGTCCGCGCCGAGTCCTGATAGAACGCGTCCAGGCGGCGGATGTCGGCGAGGTGGACGTTCAGAGCCTGGTCGTTATCCACCAGCACTGCATCGCGAATGGCGATCGCCCGGTCGTGCACGCTGCCGCGAAAATTGATGGCCTGACGTTGCTTGAGGCTCTTGCCATCGCTGACCTCGGTCAGGGTGCGGTCGATGAAGCCGACGCGCTGCACACCGATCAAGGTGATGACCACCATCAGGGTCAGGATCATTCCGAAGCCCAGACCCAATCGCTGCGCGATGCTCATGTGTTCTTGCATGGTTCAACTCCTCTTGCCTGGCAGGCAGCTACTA
This sequence comes from Zestomonas ipomoeae, assembly GCF_057128665.1. Taxonomy (NCBI): domain Bacteria; kingdom Pseudomonadati; phylum Pseudomonadota; class Gammaproteobacteria; order Pseudomonadales; family Pseudomonadaceae; genus Zestomonas; species Zestomonas ipomoeae. Next base: position 30,696 of record NZ_JBSKHQ010000029.1, on the reverse strand, counting down.
CGGGATGCATGAAGAGAGAGTTGTCGTGCGCTGCTCGCTACTCTCGCCGGATAAACTTATACACGATTCATTTTATGTACAAGTTATTCGAGGCGAGCGGTCATGTCGAATTGCCATATAGGCCGTATAACCATTGATTATGGCGTTTTAGCCACTTTATTGGCCGGTGTTGTACAGGTTTTTCCAGACTCAACAGGCCATGGCAGGCGCTTTGTACAGATTCTCTTGCCGGGCATGGGGCGGGCACTGGTTGTCGCCGGCAAGCTGCGAACATCCTCCTGCGTGCTCGGTCATGCGCCTATCGTGCCGCCAATGCCTCCGTCTGGCCTTTGGCCAGCTCCTTCTCCTGACGTTGGGATATGATGCGCGCCCCCAACCTCCGGCCAGATCGATCACCATGCCCGGCAATGCGCTCTACACCGACCTGTCCGGTTACTACGACCTGATGTGCGCCGATATCGACTATCAGGCGCAAAGCCACGGCATTCAACGCTTGCAGCGGCTTTTCGGCAATGGTGGCGCCCGCCATCTCGACCTGGCCTGTGGCACCGGCCCGCATGTGCGTCACTTCATCGATGCGGGGTACGAAAGCAGCGGGCTCGACATCAACCAGCCCATGCTGGATCGAGCAGCGCTTCGCTGCCCGGAGGCCCGGTTTTCCCTGCAGGACATGTGCGCCTTTACCGTGGCCGAGCCGCTGGACCTGATCACCTGCTTCCTCTACTCGATCCACTACAGCGCCGGCATCGAGCGGCTCGAGGCCTGCATCGCCAGCGTGCACGCCGCGCTCGACGCCAGGGGCGTGTTCTGTTTCAACGCGGTCGACAAGGACAGGATCGACAGCTCACTCTCCGTAACTCACAGCGCCCGGCACGCGGACGGCTTGTTCACCTTCAGCTCCGGCTGGAACTACAGCGGCGAAGGCGATCGGCAGTCGTTGAAACTTCGCATCGAGAAAACCAACTCCAGCGAAACCCAGGTGTGGCGCGACGAACATGCCATGGTCGCGGTGGGGTTCGAAGCGTTGCAGGCGCTCTTGCGGCCTTGCTTCGAGGTGCACGTACTCGAACACGACTACGAGAAAATCCTGCCGTGGAACACCACCTCCGGAAACGCCATCTTCGTCTGCGTGAAGAGCTGATGCACCGTGGCTTGGTGGTCCCGTTGCCGTCCGGCGCCTGCGCGATTCGTTAGGTTTCCCGCCGAGCGCCGCCACCGCCATTCGTTTCCCGCGGGCCGCCCCGGCTCTCCGGGCAAACAGCGATCCCCGATGCGCGGCCGATGACATTCCCACAGCGCGGACGGGTGGCAGCGGGTCGAGTCCACGAATCGCCCATTGAAAGCGTACGGCAGCGCTTGTTGCGTCTATGGTCAGTAGGGCGAAGGCAACGGCGTATCGATTGCAGGGAGGGTCGATCTCCCACTGCCTCAAGATGGATAGGCCCCTGGAGGACGCTGCGATGGCATGGGCAAGGCAAAAGAGATTCAACAACGTGGGGCAGGGAGGCAACGCCGCGGGCGTGTGCGAGGCCGCCGTCTGTCTCTGGTTAAGACGCATCCAAGCGCGAGTCGGCAAGTTCAACTGTGGCAGTAGCGCCGGCGACTACCTGCCGACGACGGCCGAAGCGGACAGGCTCTACAACCAGTTCGAGGACGGCACCTACCTCTACCGCTTCATCTCCTACTTGTCGCAGCAGGTCTTTGCGGGGGTTGCGGCCAACAACAGAAATGGCGACCTCAACAACGCGGACAGCTTCGGCGTGGTCTGCTCGCACTATTCGGGAAGCCAGGCCGGGGCCACCGAGCATTTCTGGTCGAATCTCATCGACACCGGCATGGTGCGCGGCGACGTGCTGTTTCTCAATCTGACGCATACCGCCGGAGGCGAGGGGCATGCGGTCGGCGTCTATAAGGGGAGCGACTATATCTGGGTCTTCGATCCCAACTCCGGCCTCTATCGAGGCAACGTCCAGGACGGCTGCTGCTGCAGCGCCGATACGCACCTTGCGGCGCAGTACCTGGCCAATCTGACCACGGGGTATTGGGACAATCTGGTCTACTACGGCATCCATATGCGGGCGTAGGTCACGCAAGGGTCGCTGGGCAGGCCGCGCCTCGCGCGGTCGGAACCGCGCGGCGCAGGCCCTCATCAGGCCGGTTCAGGCGTGCGCTCTGCGTGCAGCGCCCGTTGCAGCTCCGCCACCAGGGCATCGACCTTGTTCATGCCTTGGGCCACCGACTGGGCAAGCAGCTCACCGCCCACTTCCTGGCCTTCGATCGCCACTTGGTGCACGCGGGTAATGCCGATGAAGCCGAGGGCGGTTATCAGGTTCGGCTCCAGATGATTCATATGGGCCAGCTCGCCACCCATGTCGAAACCGACCCCGCCCCTGGCCGTGAGGACGACGGCATGCCGTGGCCGGTCGGCCAGCATCGGCACATACGGATCGAGCGGCTTGCTTGCGTCGAAGGCCACGGTTCTGCCGGTGCGTACGATCTGGTCGATCCACGCCTTGAGCGCGGCCGGCATGCCGAAGTTGTAGAGCGGTGTGCCGATCACCAGCACATCCGCCGCCACCAACTCATCGACCAGTCGGTCGCTCTCCGCCAGCGTTTCCCACATCCAGGGCTCGCGCTGCTCCTCCGGGGTAAAGGCGGAGGCGATCCAGTCATGGCTGATGAAAGAGGGCGGGTTCTGGCCGATGTCGCGGTAGGTGAGGGTGTCCTGCGCACGACGGGCCAGCCATCGGCTGACGAAGCGGTGGCTGAGGTTGCGGCTGTGGGAGCCGTGGAGATCCTTACCGGCAAGGCCGGGGCGGGCGCTGGCGTCGAGGTGCAGAATATGGGGCATGGTGCCTCTCCTGTCGAAGTTGAACTCATCTGTAATTCGCAGCAGACTCAGGCTAAGTTCAGTCGCCAAGCGCGACAAACGACGATTATTTTCCCTTACGAATGAGAGAAACTCAGCCATGGCACAGCGCTGGCTCCCTTCGCTTTCTGCCCTGCGGGCCTTCGAGGCCGCCGCTCGCCACGAGAGCGCCAAGCAAGCCGCAGAAGAACTGTCGGTGACCGCGACGGCGATCAGTCACCAGATTCGGGCGCTGGAGGAGTCGCTGGGCGTTGCGCTGTTCCTGCGCAAGCCGCGCCAGCTCGAACTGACCGCCCAGGGGCGCGAGCTGCAGCAGGTGTTGGAAACCGCGTTCGACAGCATCAGCGCAACGGCGACCCGCCTGAGCGCGCTGCCCTGTCGCCAGGCCATCACCCTCAGCACCACGCCGGCGGTGGCGGTGCGCTGGCTGCTGTCCTGGGTCTGCCTGCTGCGCGACGCCCATCCGGATATCGACCTGCGCATCCATGCCTCCCATGAGCCGGTCGCACTGGATGGCGTCACCGCGGATATCGCCATTCGCTACGGCGATGGCCGCTGGCCGGGGCTGGTGGCGGAGAAGCTGTTCGACAACACCTTCATCCCCGCTTGCAGCCCGCTGCTCGGCTTGCAGCACGCGGCCGACCTGCCGAGGCATTCGCTGATCCACTTCCGCAACCAGGCCGTTGTTTCGGCGCCCATCGACTGGGCGACGTGGCAAAAAAAGGCCAAGGTCCCGGGCCTGGATGTCAGCGCCGGGCTGGTCTTCTCCGACGAAACCCACGCCGTCTCTGCCGCCATCGGGGCGCAGGGCGTGGCGCTGATGAGCCGCCAGCTGATCGAGGACGAACTGAAGGAAGGGCGCCTGGTACAGCCCTTCGGCCCGGAGCTGGAAGGCAAGCCCTTCTTTCTGGTGTACCCGGAAAACCGCAGGAACGACCCAACCATCCGCGCCATACGGGACTGGGTCATGGCCGTGCCGGGCGGGCTATGCACGCTATAGCCGCGTAGGGTGGATGACGCTTTTCCCATCCCCCATTGCGGCTATCCAATGCACCGGGTGGTTGGATGATTGGCCGTGGTGGACAAGCTTCGCGTTGTCCATCTACGCCGGCACCATCCGGTAGGGTGGATGACGCTTTTTTCATCCACCATGGGGACCATGCGGAGTGTGAATGACGCTCCTTTCATCCACCAAGGCCCATTCCCTCAATGCAGACGCCGACGTTCCCGAACCAGCATGTCGGCCTGGTGGGCCAGTTGGTCGAGCAGGCGGTCGCGCTTTTTCTCCGCGTCGCTCATCGCCTTGGAGCCGTGCTGCTTGAGCAGGTAGGCATGAATCTGCCGGACTTCCTTGGACTGGAAGATCGGCGCCAGGTCCTGCACCGCCACCCAACCATCCGAGGCGTGGTCGCGGATGTTCATCAGCACCTGCGGCCCGCGCGCGGCCAACACCTGAAAACCCATGGCCTCGAAGGTCGGCACCTTGCCCGCGACGCAGGCCAATGCAGCGTGCGGATGGAGCATGCGCATCTGCTGCAGCATGGCGCGGGCCATGCCGTGGCGTCGATGGCTGGCCTTGACGGCGGTATAGAGCAGGGTGCAGGCGTCGGGATCGTCCGCGCTGGGCAGGTAGAGCGCAAAGCCCAGCACCTGGGACGGGTCCTGGTCATCCAGGGCGAGAATCAGCCGGGCGCTGCTGTCCGCCTCGCTGCCCATAGCCTGTAGGTACAGATGCACCTCGAAACCGATGACGTACTGGTACAACTGGTAGAGCGGGTTGCTCGGCGTCCGCGGCGCGGGACTGAGGTCGCTGAAGTAATCGACCACCATCTGCAGCACCTGGCTTTTCAGGGACTCGGGCGGTGGCGTGTTGAGGTGAGTAAGGGTGAACATCGAAGACTTTGCTCCGGGGCGGAGTGCCCGCGTGGGAATCGGCGATGGCGGCATTGTAACGTTGGCCGGCTGAGCGTTCTTGCCCGTGCGCGCAGGCATCCCAGGTCGGCTTGATACGCGCGAGCGTTTTTCGCCGCTGATTCGGGGCTCGGTCATGCGGCGGACAAGCTTCGCGTCGCCCACCCTACGCATTAATCCACCGGCTCGGCCGCGCAGAGTGGATGAGGCTGTGCTCATCCACCGTTAGGGAGGCCCGGATACCCGGTCTACGCGCTGGGCTAGATAGGGTGGGGATATCTCACCAACAGCTTGCCCAGCTCCAGTTCCATGGTGCCTTGGCCTTGGCCGCCCTGGGCGAGCATCCATTTCACGCGCTCAAGGGTTTCTGGCCCATGCATGTCGGCAACGAAGCGCTGCGACTCATCCGCGAGGGTCTCTTCATCGAGCCTGCTGCCGCGCTCCACCACCGCTTTGACATTGGCGATGCCGTTGGCCGGGAATCCGGCGATGCGCCGGGCCAACGCAGTGCAAAAGCTGCTGAGCTGTTCGCTTGGCAGTGCACGATTGATCCAGCCATAGCGCTCTGCCGTAGCGGCATCGAAATCCTCGCCGCCCAGGCACACTTCCAAGGCCCGGCCCTTGCCCAGCAGTTGTGTCAGGCGCACTGTGCCACCGGCTCCCGGTAGCAGCCCCACGCCAATCTCCGGTTGGCCCAGCACGGCGGTTTCGCGCGCGGCGAAGCGCATGTCCAGTGCCAGCAGAAATTCGCTTCCCGCGCCGCGGGCGCGGCCGTTCAACTCGCCGATGGTGACCTGGGGCAGACGGCTGAAGCGGGTGAAGAGCGTGCTGAGCAGGCTGGTCGTACCGGGAGGCAGGGCGATGGGCGGCGCGTCGAGTTGGCTGCCCAGGTCATAGTGAGCCAGGAAGAAATCCGGATTGTCGCTGCGAAAGATGACGACCCTGGTCTGTGTGTCGGCCTCCAGCTTTTGCGCCAGACGGAGCAGGTCGATCACCATGGTGCGGTCGACCAGATTGATCGGCGGGTGATCGAAACGCACCACGGCGACTCCCTCATGATCGTCGCGGGTAAAGCTCTGGTATTCGCTCATCGTTCTTTCTCTCAATGGCTGAAGTGCATGGCTTACTGCGCGGTGAGGCCGCCATCGACCGGTAGGGCGACGCCAGTGGTGAAGCCCGCCGAATCGCCGGATAGATAAAGCACGGCGGCGGCGATTTCCTCGACGGCGCCGATCCGCCCGATGGGGTGCGCGGCCACTACCAGGGCCACATGCTTGGGGTCGTCCGCGCTGGCGCGCCGGTACATTTCGGTATCGATCACCGCCGGACAGACGGCGTTCACGCGAATATTCTGGCGGGCGTATTCAAATGCAGCCGACTTGGTCAGCCCGATCACCGCATGCTTGGAGGCCGAATAGATGCTCTGCTTGGGCGCCCCGATCAAGCCGGCAACCGAGGCGGTGTTGACGATCGAGCCGCCGCCTTGGGCAAGCATCGCGGCTAGCTGGTATTTCATGCATAGCCACACGCCTTTTACATTCACCCCCATGATGGCGTCGAAACAATCTTCGTTGCCGTCGGCCAACTTGCACTTCTCGATCTCGATCCCGGCATTGTTGAAGGCGCAATCCAGCCGGCCATAGGTCGCAACGGTTTCTTCAATCAAGCGGCGCACCTCGGCCGCGCAGGACACATCGCAGCGGATAAACGCTGCCTCGCCGCCGGCCGCCGCGATCGACGCTACGGTCGCTTGACCGGCTTGGCTGTCGATATCGGACACCACCACCTTGTATCCACTATTGGCGAAGGCCAGAGCGGTGGCGCGACCGATGCCATTTGCCGCGCCCGTTACCAAGGCGACTCGGCCTGGGCTTTTCTCGTTCATGTCACTGCCTCGTTTTGAGCCCTGTCTGGATGCAAGCCACTCGTTGCGATGCACGCGCGCTGGCGGGCATATCGTCAAGCTAGGAGCGGGCATGGATGTCGCCATGCTAGGTGCCTGCCTATAATTAGAAAAATGATGGTTCTTCATTGATGGACATGAACGAAAATAATTACTCTTCCCCCATAGCACGCCTGGATCTGAACCTGTTCCGGGTCTTCGCCGTGATCTATCGCGAACGCAATCTCACCCGCGCTGCCGAGCAGCTATGCGTCAGCCAGTCGGCCGTCAGCCATGCGCTGGCCCGCATGCGCCAGCAGCTCGATGACCCGCTGTTCATCCGCGAAGCCCAGGGGGTTGTACCCACGCCGCTGGCCATACGGATCTGGCCGGACGTTCAAGAAGGGTTGGGGTTTCTGCAACGAGCCGCAGCCCACAGCCATAGCTTCGAACCCATGCGTGACATCGCCGCGGTGACCCTGGCGATGCTCGAGGTGATCGAGCCTGGGGTTTTGCCGAGGTTGGTCAAGGCGCTGCATGGTGCAGTGCCGGGCATTCGCGTCACCAGTGCGCGGATCAAACGTTCAACGCTGAAGGCAGACCTGGCGACTGGGCGTCTCGACTGCGCGATTGATGTGGCGCAGGCTACCGATGACGAGCTGATGCACAGCTTCCTCAGTCGTGACGAGTTTGTCGTGGTCAGCCGCTCAAGCACCGCCATCGACCGCGATGCGTACTTCGCTGCGCAGCACGTCACGGTATCGTCGCGGCGCATGGGCTACGGGGTCGTAGACTTCGAACTGGCGCGACAAGGCAGCAAACGGCAGATTGCTGCGCGGTGCCAGCACTACGAGTCGGCCTGTCGTCTGGTGGCCGGCAGCGACCTGCTGCTGACCATGCCCCACAGCCTGGCGATGTCCAGCAACGCCTACCTGGGCAACCATATCCACCCCTTGCCGGTGAGCGTGCCGGGTGTGGAGTTGCACCTGTTCTGGCACCGAAACCGTGAGGCGGACCCGGCCAACACCTGGCTGCGGCACACCCTTATCAGCGCCATGCAGTAGCGGCGGGCCTTGTTGATCGTTGCCACGCTCCGCGTGCGAACGCCTCTAGCGACGCTCCGGGAATCCATCGGACAGGATTTCCGCCGGGGCAGGGTCGATGGGCAACCGCAGCCATCCCATCTCGCGCAGTTCGGCAAGCGGCTCGTGATGAGGTGGCGGCCTTGGCCATGAGTTCCTCCTTGAACTCGGCGCGCAGAGCGTGGGAGCGATCAAAAACGGCAACAGGCCCTAATCGCTCCTGTGTTCGGCTGTCTTGAACAGGGTGGGCAAGGTTCGCGTGGCGACCAGCGGCAGCCCCGGAGCGAACACGCAAGCTGTGGCTTGGGATAGGTTACGGGTACCAATCCCAAGAACCACAGGAGTGATCGGCATGATCGGTAAGCTCGTTTCCACCGGGTTTCGTGTGGCCACCTTGCCCGCGCGGCTGACCTTTCGCAGCGTTCGTGCGTTGGCCATGACGCCTGCCGAAGCCAGCCGCCTGGTGGCGGGCATGCGCGACGCCTCGGACCAGGCGGTGCGGGAGATTCAGCAGATGCTGGCCAGTGTCGATGCCGAGATGGGCCTCAAGGCCGCGCATCTGAGCCGTGACGAAAAGCGCGCGGCCGCCGAACTGGCCCTGTACGCCGCCGAACAGCACCTGAGCATGGCGGCGATCAATATCCTGCGGGCCGTCTGGCTGACGTTGAGCGCTGCCGAGCCGTTGCCGCCCGCTGAGCCTGACGGGCGGCTCGAACGCCAGACCAAGGGCTGAGCCGTCGCGCCGAACCCGAGGCGCGGATGCCTTGATCGTCGAGGCGGCCGGAGGCTACGCGCCATTTTCCCTGCAGGGCGCTGTTTCCACCCGATCGCTCATTCCAAAGCCTTCGCTCTCAGGCGAGGGCGCTGCTGACCAGGCTGCGCCAGCACGCCTCAGCCACTCTGTGGCTACACTGCCAGTGATAAGAAAAGTGCCGTTAACGGCTACAAACGGAGGCACCATTCCGTGCACCTGTACCGGGTAGTCCGCATGCTGGTTGTAGTCCTGCTGGCCTGTCTGAGCCTAAATGCCTGGCCAAAACCGGAGCCGGTCGAGATTACCCCAGCGTCCAAGATCCAGGCCCACTTCGAGTTCTGGGAGGACGTCACGGGCGAAGCCTCGATTGAGCAGGTGGCAACCCTGCCAGACGAACGCTGGTCGCTGGTGCCCGAGGGCCGCGCCACATTCGGCCTGACCCAATCGGCCTACTGGCTTCGATTTGCGGTCAAGAACCAAACCCCGACGTACCAGAACCTGATTGCCGAACTGGCTTACTCACAACTGGACGATGTGGTTTTCCACGTATTCGAGGAAGGCGTTGAAGTCAAAACGCTCAAGACGGGTGACAGCCAGGCGTTCTACCCACGCGATGTGGATCATCCGAGCATGTTGTTGCGCCTGTCGCTGGCCCCCGATCAGGTGAAGACCCTATTTGCCCGCGTAGCGACGAACGGGACCATGGTTGTTCCCCTGATGATCTGGCGCGAGCAAGCGTTTTTCGAATCCGCCGCCTACGAGCTGAAACTGCACTTTTTCTACTACGGCAGCATCTGCGTCATCATTCTGATCAATCTCGCCGTGTTCCTCAGCTTGCGCGAAAAACTGTACCTCTACTACGCGCTCGCCCTGGTGGGCTACCTGCTGTTTTTTGCCTCGATCAAAGGGTTCAGTTTTCAACACCTGTACCCAAGCATGCCGCAGCTGCATGCCAAGATTCTGCTGGTCTCGATACCGGCTCTGGCACTGTTTTCACTGCTGTTCTGCCGGGAATTCCTGGACACCCGCATCAGCACGCCAAGGCTGGATAAGCTGCTGATCGGCATGATGGTTTTTGAGTCGCTGTTTCTCCTCTCGGCACCTTTTCTGGACTATTTCCGGGGTATTCAGCTGGCCTCATTTTCAGCCCTGTTCTTCTTCTCACTGCTGCTGGCTGCTGGCCCGATCGCCTGGGCCGCCGGCGTGCGGGCCGGGGTATTCTTTACCCTGGCCTGGACGCCCCTGACGATTGGCGTCATGGCCACGGCCGGTAGAGCGCTTGGCGTCTTCCCTGAAAACTTCTTCACGGAAAACGCGATGCAGATGGGCTCAGGCATCGAAGCCTTTATCCTGACCCTGGCGCTGGCAGACCGTCTCTATCGGGAGCGTGAAGACAAGATCATCGCCCAGGCGGCCAGCTTGCAGGAGGCGCAATCCAGAAATATCGCCCAGAAACAGCTCACCGAGGCACTGACCCATGACCCGGTGACCGGTCTGCCTAACCGCAACCGCTTTGAGTTGATGGTGGATCAACAACTGCAAGAACACCCCGAGCGCCACTACATGGTGGGCTTGGCCCGTATTTCCCGCCTGGATGACATCAACCGCACCCTGGGCTTGGCCAGAAGCGAATGGGTGATGAAATGCGTGGCGCGGCAGATGACAGAGTTGGCCGCCGGCTTGCCCTTCATCCAGGTCACGCTCGACGACCAAGGCCGCGAAGAACGTGTGTACCACCTTTCAGGCGACTGCTTCTGCCTGCTGGTGGACATGGAAAAGGCCGAAAACAACTTTGCAGCGCTCAACCGCGCGCTCAGACGACTGGCCGAACCCTTGCAACTGGACCACCTGGCAATCGAGCTACAACCGCGTTTCGGCGCCGCCGCTTACCCCCAGCATGGCCAATCGGCTGCCGAGCTGATTCGTAACGCCCATGTCGGCATGGAAATCTCGCCTCGCAGCGGCAATGAAACCGGCATCTACTCACGCAAGTACGATATCTACAGCGAGAGCCGCCTGACGCTCATGGCCGACCTGCGCAATGCTCTGCAGCAGGGGCGGTTGCTGCTCCATTACCAACCCAAACAGGACATTGCATCCGCACGGATCGAAGGCATAGAAGCCCTGGTGCGTTGGCATCACGCCGAGCGTGGCTGGGTAAATCCAGCCGATTTCATCCCCCTTGCAGAAGAAGCGGGCGTTATCACCCAGCTCACCCACTGGGTCATCCAACAGGCCACTCAAGACCTGGCAGAGCTGCGCCAGACAAACCCGGCGTTAACCGTCGCGATCAACCTGTCGGCACGCGATCTGGAGTCTGCCGACCTCAAGGACGTCTTGGACAAGGCTCGCCAGCGGCATCAACTGCAAGCCAGCGCGATCACCCTGGAAATCACCGAAACTGCGGCAATGCGCGACCCTGAAAACAGCCTGCAGGCGCTCAATGGCTTGGCCACGCTGGGATACAAAATCTCCATCGACGATTTTGGCAGCGGCTACTCCTCCCTCTCCTATCTGAAGCAACTCCCCGCCTCGGAACTCAAGCTGGATCGTTCACTGATTCACGACATCTGCACCCGCGAAAACGCGGATGTCATCGTCACGACAACCATCCAGATGGCCCACAGCCTCGGCTATCGCGTGGTCGGTGAGGGAATCGAAAACAGCGAAACAGCCAACCGCCTGAAAACAGAACGCTGCGACTTAATACAAGGCTTTTGGCTGTGCAGGCCCAAACCGATCGAAGAGCTTAAGCAGTGGCTTGTCGAATTCGATGGAGAACGATGGATAGCTCAGTACGGATCAGGGAAACGATGAAATAGACGTCCTGATTGATCGTTCCCACGCTCCGCGTGGGAATGCAGCCGGTGACGCTCCGCGTCACGAATCCCGGCGGTCCACCTTGATCACCCCCTCCACCCCGGCATAATTCCGCGCGCTCGAATAGCGCCAGTGCTCCGCCGGCTCCACTGATCATTCCCACGCTCCGCGTGGGAATGCAGCCGGTGACGCTCCGCGTCACGATTCCCAGCGATCCACCTCGATCAACCCCTCCACCCCGGCATAACTCCGCGCACTCGAATAGCGCCAGTGCTCCGCCCGGTCCACATAACCCCGCTTCACCGGATTGAGGTGGATGTAGTCGAGCTTCTGCCTCATCACCACCTCGCTGCAAACCAACTCGGCATGGCAGCCCTCCTGCCAGAGCTGATAAACCCGGTCGACCTTGTGAGCACGCTTGGCAAAACGCAGCCGCTGCAATACCCGCTCGGCGCCTGTGCTTTCCAGATGGTCGATGATCCGCCGCGCCGTATAGGACTTGAACGCGCTGACTCGCTTGCCCAACTCCGGCGCCTGGGCCACGAAGTGCAAGTGGTTCTCCAGCACCACATAGCCATACAGGCGCAGCCCCTGATTTGCCCGCTGGTAGCGCCAGCAATCGAGCAGGATGTCCACCAGGGCAGGGCGGGTGAACAGCGGCAGCCATTCCATCACCGTGCAGGTAAGGAAGTGAGGCAGGTCCGATTCGGTAATGACGTAGCGGCTACGACCCATTGAAGCTCCTCCTTGAACTCGGCGAAGGGGACGCGGAGCGTCCCGGGCGGCATTCCCATACGAAGCGTGGGAACGATCAATGGGCTATTGCTATTGCGGCTCGGCCAGAAAGGGGGCAACGCTACCGAACGGATAGCTGCGCATTCCAACTTGGATTCGTGGCGCACTGGCCGGCACGCTGCTGCCAACAACCATGACGTTATCAATCAGGACCAACTCTCCTGGGTTGCGGTTGTCTGCCGCGACGATCAGGTAATACGTGCCGTCGCGATCGACCTGGCCAGCCAGATCCTGATCTATGACGCCTACGACGCCGCGTATTTGGCCAAAGCCTTGACCAACCACCTTTGATTCGTCGTTCAGCAAGATCAAATAAGGAGCCAGCACGTACTTGCTAAAACCGAGGCAGCCATTCACACACCAGGAATTCACCTTGATCAGAAAGGGCTTGCCGGCTTTGAGGTCTACCGAAAATACCCGGTAGTTCGATGGAACCCCATTGATCAATAAACGAGGCTCCTGTGCTGTAATTTTCCACTGCTTAGGGCGCCAGCCAGGCGCAATCTGCATGGGCTGAACGGAGGCGTTGCGAAGCGCCTCGGCGGGTGTTTTGGCCAGCGGTGTGGTGGCATTGATGACTTGCTCTTGATACAGACGCTGTGGGTTGGCGCTACAGGCTGTAAGGCCAAGGCAAAGGCTCAATATAAAAATGACACGCATGACTCTTTCTCCGGAGAGAGTGAAACTGTCTCTTTTTGTAGTGGGTCCGGGCTGATCACCGTCAATAATACAAGTCTTCTGCTGCATGCTTTCTCTGCCGCGTTAGCGCAAAAAGAGATAAGCCCAGCAGCAAGAGGATTGCAGTTGTACAACCCGCAAAGATTCTGGCATCTGTGCCGCTGGCTTCGTAAGTGGCTTGCGTCATTTTTATTGATGGTGACAAGGTGGAATAGATGACAGGGATCGTGTCATTGGTCGAGTACGAGGTGGGGTCTTGCTGCTTGTTTTGAGTGTAGCTTTCCGTGAACGATATCCCATCAGCGTTATAGCTATAAGTGATTATGTTTAGATCAGGATTTGGCGTGTTCTGTATTTTGGTGATGTTTGCGTGTGTCTGCTGATTGCCGAGCATCATGAAGACGGAGGTGGCACCATGGTTGCTCAGGAGGGCGAGAATGGCGAGGGGGATGATCGCTATCAGCGAGAGTGTCGATAGCGTAGTGAGAAAGTCTCTTTTTTCTTCCCGTGGGTAGTGCATTTTTTAGAAGGCTCTCTGTGTGTAGTCTTGGCTGAGAGGATAAATCCGCTCCATAATTTCAGGTGCGGGTTATTGGTCATTGTCTCAATAGGTGTCGTTTTGCGTAGTGACACTGGTTAAGAGATAATGCTTTCTCGTAAAGTTGCCGCCTTTGTTCGCGACCATTGCCCATGCTGGTTCGTGTTGCTTGAAGAATATAGATTTCTGCGAGAAAGTCGTCCATTGAGCCCCACTGATATTGCATGCCCTTCGGTGGATTCTTCCTGCATTGGAGATAAACAGAGGGTTGAGGGTAGGCGTTTTCATATTGGGTCATCTGAGCAATTGCTTGCTCTAAGAGTTTTTCGTAGTGAGGGTTCGGCTCATAACCGATACATCTAGCGGCGAGGTGCACGGCGGCCGGTGCAAATGCTTGCTCTGCGCTATTGTTGAGTAGTTGGCACGCTTCTTCTTCATGATTTGGGAAAGCATCGTACATCAAGGCGAGGCGATATTGTGCCTTTGCCGAACCGAGTTGGCTTGCTTCGTCGAGTTTCTGCACGGCGGGTGCAATAGCCCGCCCGTAGCGGTCGGACAATAGCAGAAGATTAGTCTGATCCTTATCGCCTATGGCTGCCTCGATCTGACGCATAATCGGTTCCGCCTGCTGAAGAGTCTCAACGGCTTGGGCGTAAAGCGCCTCGGATTTTTCCTGCTCTGAAGTGTTTGCTGAAGCGTATGATATAGCCGTAAAAATAAATGCTATAAGAAGCGCTCGCTGCATCGCCATATATGTGGTTCCGGAAAGTATAGTTTTGATAAAGTGCGGGGGCTGCAAATAATTACGTCCTTTTTTTACAAGTAAGCCGGGGCGGCGTTTGGCCTTGGTAAGGTGGCCGAGCCATGGTGGATAAGCTTCGCGTTATCCACCCTACGGATCCACAATTTGGTGCCGGACGGTAAGACTGCGTAGGGTGGATGACGCTTTTCTCATCCACCGTCGTGTGGTTATCCGGGCTACTTGCTGGTAGCGCCAGCAGTCGAGCAGGATGCCCACCAGGGCAGGGCGGGTGAACAGCGGCAGCCACTCCATCACCGTGCAGGTCAGGAAGTGAGGCTGGTCCGCTTCGGTGATGACGTAGCGGCTACGACCCATTGAAGTTCCTCCATGAACTCGGCGAAGGGGACGCGGAGCGTCCCAGGCGCTCCTACGCGATTTGTGGAGTTTTTGCTGACTGGTCTTTGCAGCGCTCAAGCTCGATAAAGGAAAATTTAATTTCGTGAATTGAGTATTTGATGGATTTAAATATTGCCTCGGTAGCTCGTTTGTAGCTTGTTGTTATCCAGAGAGAAAGTATTGTTACGATGATTGCTGTGGTTAGAAAATTCATATTTTCTTGAAGGATTTTTTGTATGTCCAAGTCATTGGATTTCACTGTTAGGCTGTTCATCTGTGTGAGGAGGAAAATTGCGAAGGCCCAGCAAGTTCCGATGAGTATCCTAAAGCTCTTTACGCGCTCTGTTGTGCGGTTTTCGATGATTTCTAGATTTTCCTCGATAAGGTCGACTTTTTCCTTGCTATCCATCCCTTTGCTGGTGATTATCTTTGAAATTCCAATGACTTCGCTTGTTTTTAGGTCGCTAAATGTATATGTACTTGGGGCTGCAAACATGACAAGTAATATGGGGGTGTACATCAGAAAAAGTGTTGAAACTTGAATATTTTCTGTGGGTAGGCCGCTGTTCCTGAGGACATAACTCCCGATTAGCATAAAGGCCAATGCCATAAATGCCCACTTCGAAAATGGCCTAAAAACGTCGGTGGCCCCTAGGAAAAGAAGTTTTATAGGTGCAAAGAGCTGTCTGTGTATCCAGCGTATAGTGCGGTTTTTTATGCTTGTTCTGAGGATGTAATCTTCGGTGTCCTCAACGATCTCTTTGGTTATTTCATATAGCGTTTTGCCGTGCATGGCGTTTTCCTTCCTGGGCTTGTTGGCGAAAACTGGAGTTCTTCCCCACTTTTCTTTCGGGCTATCGTTGCTACGAACCCGCATTTGCTGATTTGGCGTAGGGTGGATGACGATTTTTTATCCACCGTTTGGGCTGCCGATATCTAGGCTACTTGCTGTTGAGTAGGGCATGGAACGTCTTGGGCGGGGTTCCCATGCAGAGCGTGGGAACGATCAAATAACTCTATCCCCTTTTTCACACTTTCACATTATTATTCCTGCGTCGAGGTGTCCGTGTGGAAACGATTGGTAAATTCTCCTCATTGTTAAAGGCCGCTCTGACTCTTAGAGTGGAGTTTTCCATCGACGAATGAAATCACCATGTAAACATATGATTCGGTTCCCCATGTATAAGTCTTGACGCGTCCCGCTAGGGCGCTTTCCGTGCCGGGAGTTTTGACTATGTCTAGCACTTCCTGATAGGTCATTCCGTTATTTATAGCTTGGAATTGCTCCATGGAAATGTTGGGCTTATTTTTTCTAATGCTATCGGGGTCGATATTTAGTCCGCCATAGTTGACTGTATTTCCATCGCCTTTTATGTTGGGGCTATTGGCGCCGCTTGTTACCTGTTCGCCATTGCTAGTGAATAAACTTATGCATGCTGCACTTGCACCAATAATAGTCGCGAAAAGTGCCGCGATTTTAAGATGTTTCATTTACACTCCTTGGCTAGATACTCAGGAAAGTGGTAGTTGGTGCTAAGGATTCCATCACCGTGCAGGTAAGGAAGTTAGGTTGGTCCGGCTCGGTGATGACGTAGCGGCTACGACCCATTGAAGTTCCTCCATGAACTCGGCGAATGGGACGCGGAGCATCCCGGGCGGCATTGCCACGCGGAGCGTGGGAACGATCAACATAAATCAGTCTCTTTACGGTCAATTCCGCGCCCCGGACGGTAAGACTGCATAGGGTGGATGACGCTTTTCTCATCCACCGTTCGTGCTTAATCTATGAGTTCATCAAATTTTCTCTTAAGCAGCGGAAAACTATATGGGTGTGAAGAGTCTCTTTCTTTTATAAGTTCAATGATTTCCTCGTCAGATAGAGTGATTATAAAGCCTCGTTGGTCATTAGCCGTGTCTTTGCATCTGAGTTTTAATAGGTCTGGGTTTTTACATTTTCTGTAAACGATAATTCCAAATTTGCCGCGAGATGGGCTGAATCTTCCGGATAGCTGGTCTATCTCTGGGTTGCTCAAATCATCATCGTAGTTCTTGCATTCAATAAAGACTTTGCCGGCTGGGTAATGCTGTGCCAGCCATGAAAAGAAGCCGTTTTTAGCGCTATTAGTGTATTCGATATCAACTCGCTTCCTTCCGCTGTGTATAGGTTTCTCTCTTTTAGGGTGGCTAAGGCAAGGATAGAATAGCGCTGTAAGAGTTCTTTCTATTAGGTTTTCATAGTCGTGGGCTGCGTTGCGGCCTGCTAGTATTGCTAAAAATTCTATTTGTACTTGGTTCCAGTCTAAGTTTGGCGTTTTTGTTATTTCTGCAATGTCTGCGTGGTCAAGTGCAGGAGTTGGGGTCTGAGCTTTGTCTTTTTTGTAGTTTTCGAAAGCGTTTCTGTGGTTTAAGCTATGTGTTTCAATGGCTTTTTTATTGTCCCCATATTTTTTTCGAAGATCCTTCTTCGTGACTCTTGGTGATCCATCCTTCAAATAGTGCACAAGAGTCGTAGCTCGGCTGAGCTCGTCGCGCTGCATGTCTTCTAGTAGGTAATGCCTGTAGTATTCGGAGGAACTGTATGAAATGTTGTATCTGCAGATTATTTTTGGAACAAGAATGACTTTGCCATCTCTTGTCATGGGGAGTTGTGTGAAATATTGCGTCCACTTTTCGCCATCCCATACTGGCCCTGATTTTATACTTGGAGTTAAGGGGATGTTGTGGAGGTTGCACATTTCCTGTGTGTATTCTATTAGAGGGCCGCGAATAATATTACAGATGGCGTCGGAGATCATATCGCTGCCTATGCCATCAATTACCAGGCAGGTATCTTCAAGGTCTTGTAGTAAGCCGCTTTTCGACGCTTTGCTTTGTGATATTGCTAGTCCGAGCTTGTGAGCGCTGTGTGCTCCAAATCCATGTCCTCTGGCTTTTCCTTTTGATAGTCCGAGATGGAACTCGTTACTTTCTGATAGTCGTGATATTAGGTTTACGGCGTCGTTTAGATTGCCATTTGATATTTCTTTAAGAACCGTATCGAAAAAGGTTTGCATCAGAGATTGGGCGATGTGGCCGAACTCTGAATCCAGCTGTTTAAGTCCGGTTGGGTCTATAAAGGCCGCTATGTCTGTATCAAGAGGGATATCTAGAAAGTCTAGGTATGGTTGTTCGAGATTGAGTTGAAAGAACTGTGAAAACCTCATAGTGCTCTCCATAAAAAGCCCCGCACTAGGCGGGGCTTTTTATTCAAGTTTCAACCCCAACATCCATGGCAGGTGTAGGGCCAATCTACTATGATATCAACGGGCCATCAATCCCAACTCAAAGCCCCACCCGTCTGATACTCAATAACCCGCGTCTCGAAGAAGTTCTTCTCCTTCTTCAGGTCCATGATTTCGCTCATCCACGGGAAGGGGTTGGTAGTACCTGGGTACTCTTCCTTCAGGCCGATCTGGGTCAGGCGGCGGTTGGCGATGAATTTGAGGTAGTCCTCCATCATCGCGGCGTTCATGCCGAGTACGCCGCGGGGCATGGTGTCGCGGGCGTATTCGATTTCCAGTTGGGTGCCCTGGAGGATCATCTGGGTCGCTTCGTCTTTCATGGCGGCGTCCCACAGGTGCGGGTTTTCGATCTTGATCTGGTTGATCACGTCGATGCCGAAGTTCAGGTGCATGGACTCGTCGCGCAGGATGTATTGGAACTGCTCGGCGGTGCCGGTCATCTTGTTGCGGCGGCCCATGGAGAGGATCTGGGTGAAGCCGCAGTAGAAGAAGATGCCTTCCAGTACGCAGTAGTAGGCGATGAGGTTTCGCAGGAATTCCTTGTCGGTCTCGACGGTGCCGGTCTGGAAGGTCGGGTCGGAGATCGAGCGGGTGTACTTGAGGCCCCAGGAGGCCTTTTTCGCGACGCTGGGGATCTCGTGGTACATGTTGAAGATTTCGCCTTCGTCCATGCCCAGGGATTCGATGCAGTACTGGTAGGCGTGGGTGTGGATCGCTTCTTCGAAGGCCTGGCGCAGGATGTACTGGCGGCACTCGGGGTTGGTGATCAGGCGGTAGACGGCCAGTACCAGGTTGTTGGCGACCAGGCTGTCGGCGGTGGAGAAGAAGCCGAGGTTGCGCTTGACGATGCGGCGTTCGTCTTCGGTGAGGCCGTCCTTGCTCTTCCACAGGGCAATGTCGGCGTTCATGTTCACTTCCTGGGGCATCCAGTGGTTGGCGCAGCCATCCAGGTATTTCTGCCAGGCCCAGTCGTACTTGAAGGGCACGAGCTGGTTGAGGTCGGCGCGGGCGTTGATCATGCGCTTCTCGTCGACGCGCACGCGGGCCGATTCGCCTTCCAGTTCGTTGAGGCCTTCCTGGATGTCCAGTTCGTTCAGTGCGGCCTTGGCGCGGGCCACGGCGGCGGAGTCGTTGGCGTCCACGGCGCGGGCTTCGTGGGCGGCGGCATCACCGACGCTATCGAGCTTTTCGATGCTCAGTTCGGCGTTGGCCTGGGCGGTGGCGGGCTTGGTGGCGGTAGCGCCTTCTTCGGGTTTGTCGAATTCGTCCCAGCTCAGCATGACGGCTTCTCCTGAGTGAGGACCGGGCAGGGCCGGTCTGAAAATGTGAATGCTTTTGGGTGGTGCACGCAAAAGCGGAATTCTTATTGGGGAGGGATTTTTGTCCGGCTGGAGGACGTCCCCTCACCCTAGCCCTCTCCCAGGGGGAGAGGGGATGCCGCGCTGGGGCGCGGCGGTATTACGGTGTATGGCTTGGGTCTGGAGCTGGAGTTCGGCTCGGTTCCCTCACCCTAGCCCTCTCCCAGGGGGAGAGGGGACACCGCGCTGGGGCGCGGCGGACAGCTTGGAGGCCGGAGCTGGTGTTCGGCTCGGCCCCTCACCCTGACCCTCTCCCGGAGGGAGAGGGGATGGCGCGCAGCTCTTATTGGCAGGCCTCGCAGTCCGGGTTGTCGATGCTGCAGGCCAGCGGCACCGGGGCCGGCTTCGGCTCGGCGGCTGGGGCCGGGGTGGCTTGCAGCCCTTCGGTGTTGCCACCGCTGGACACGGCGTTGAGCTTGCCGGTGTTGATGGTGGACTTCTCGGTGCTGGTGGCGGCCAGGGCACGGAGGTAGTAGGTGGTTTTCAGGCCACGGTACCAGGCCATGCGGTAGGTCACGTCGAGCTTCTTGCCCGAGGCGCCGGCGATGTAGAGGTTCAGCGACTGGGCCTGGTCGATCCACTTCTGGCGGCGGCTGGCGGCGTCGACGATCCACTTGGTTTCCACTTCGAAGGCGGTGGCGTACAGGTCCTTGAGGTCCTGCGGGATGCGCTCGATCTGCTGCACGGAGCCGTCGTAGTACTTGAGGTCGTTGACCATGACCGGGTCCCACAGGCCGCGGGCCTTGAGGTCGCGCACCAGGTAGGGGTTGATCACGGTGAACTCGCCGGAGAGGTTCGACTTCACGTACAGGTTCTGGTAGGTCGGCTCGATGGACTGCGACACGCCAGTGATGTTGGCGATGGTCGCGGTCGGTGCGATGGCCATGATGTTGGAGTTGCGGATGCCTTTCTGCACGCGCTCGCGCACCGGCGCCCAGTTGAGGGACTCGGTGAGGTCGACGTCGATGTACTTCTGGCCGCGCTGCTCGATGAGGATCTGCTGGGAGTCCAGCGGCAGGATGCCCTTGCTCCACAGCGAGCCCTGGAAGGTTTCGTAGGCGCCGCGCTCGTCGGCCAGGTCGCAGGAGGCCTGGATGGCGTAGTAGCTGATGGCTTCCATGGACTTGTCGGCGAACTCGATGGCGGCATCGGAGCCGTAGGGAATGTGCTGCAGGTACAGCGCATCCTGGAAGCCCATGATGCCCAGGCCGACCGGGCGGTGCTTGAAGTTGGAGTTGCGTGCCTGCGGGACCGAGTAGTAGTTGATGTCGATGACGTTATCGAGCATGCGTACCGCGGTCTTGACGGTCTTCTCCAGCTTGGCGAGGTCCAGCTTGCCGTCCACGATGTGGTTGACCAGGTTCACCGAACCCAGGTTGCACACGGCGATCTCGTCCTTGTTGGTGTTCAGGGTGATCTCGGTGCAGAGGTTGGAGCTGTGCACCACGCCCACGTGCTGCTGCGGGCTGCGCAGGTTGCACGGGTCCTTGAAGGTCAGCCACGGGTGGCCGGTCTCGAACAGCATGGAGAGCATCTTGCGCCACAGGTCCTTGGCGGCGATGGTCTTGTGCAGCTTGATCTTGCCGTAGCCGGCCATGGCTTCGTAGTACTCGTAGCGCTCTTCGAAGGCCTTGCCGGTGAGGTCGTGCAGGTCGGGCACGTCGGACGGGCTGAACAGGGTCCATTGGCCGTCGTCGAACACGCGCTTCATGAACAGGTCGGGAATCCAGTTCGCGGTGTTCATGTCATGGGTGCGGCGGCGGTCGTCACCGGTGTTCTTGCGCAGCTCGATGAATTCCTCGATGTCCATGTGCCAGGTTTCCAGGTAGGCACAGACCGCGCCCTTGCGCTTGCCGCCCTGGTTGACCGCCACGGCGGTGTCGTTGACCACCTTGAGGAAGGGCACGACGCCTTGGGATTTGCCGTTGGTGCCCTTGATGTAGGAGCCCAGGGCGCGCACCGGGGTCCAGTCGTTGCCCAGGCCGCCGGCGAATTTGGACAGCATGGCGTTGTCGTGGATGGCGCTGTAGATGCCCGAGAGGTCGTCCGGCACGGTGGTCAGGTAGCAGGAGGACAGCTGCGGGCGCAGGGTGCCGGCGTTGAACAGCGTCGGGGTGGACGACATGTAGTCGAACGAGGAGAGCAGGTTGTAGAACTCGATGGCGCGCTCTTCGCGGTTCTTCGGCTCTTCGATGGCCAGGCCCATGGCCACGCGCATGAAGAAGATCTGCGGCAGCTCGAAACGCACGCCGTCCTTGTGGATGAAGTAGCGGTCGTAGAGGGTCTGCAGGCCGAGGTAGGTGAACTGCTGGTCGCGCTCGTGGTTGATCGCGGCACCCAGCTTGGCCAGGTCGTAGTCCTTGAGCTTGCTGTCGATCAGCTCGAACTCGGAGCCCTTCTCGACATAGACCGGCAGGGCCTTGGCGTAGAGGTCGGCCATTTCGTGGTGGGTGGCCGATTCGGCGACGCCGAGGAAGCCCAGGGCTTCGGCGCGCAGGGTGTCCATCAGCAGGCGGGCGGTGACGTAGGAGTAGTTCGGCTCGCGCTCCACCAGGGTGCGGGCGGTCATCACCAGGGCGGTGTTGACGTCCTTCTCGTTGACGCCGTCGTAGAGGTTCTTCAGGGTCTCGCGCTCGATCAGCGCGCCATCGACCTCGGCCAGGCCTTCGCAGGCTTCGGTGATGATGGTGTTCAGGCGGCCCATGTCCAGCGGCTGCAGGCTGCCGTCGGCCTTGGTGATGCGAATGCTCGGGTGCGGCTGGGCGATTTCGTTGTCGGCGGTGGAGCGCTTGCGCTCCTGGGCGCGGGCTTCGCGGTAGATCACGTAGTCGCGGGCGACTTTCTGCTCGCCGGCGCGCATCAGGGCCAGTTCGACCTGGTCCTGGATTTCTTCGATGTGGATGGTGCCGCCGGACGGCATGCGGCGCTTGAAGGTGGCGGTGACCTGCTCGGTCAGCCGGCGCACGGTATCGTGGATGCGCGACGAGGCGGCGGCGGTGCCGCCCTCCACTGCGAGGAACGCCTTGGTGATGGCGACGGTGATCTTGTCATCGGTATAGGGGACGACGGTGCCGTTGCGCTTGATCACGCGCAGCTGGCCCGGTGCGGTGGCGGCCAGATCCTGAGTGGAATCGGTGGCCTGCGGCGCAACGGCCTGCGGGTTCTCGCGAGTGGTGTCGGTGTGCATGGGGGACTCCATGTTTCTATAGATATTTTGTTGGGGCACTTACCGTGCCGACCTTCGTTTTCATTGCTAACGCTCCATGCGGGCACTCCGGCCATGCATGAAACACCTCGATTGAAGCGAAAGAGCGGACTTCGAGTGCCTCCCTGGCTGGTTGGTCGTGACGGCGTTTTGCCACAACCACAACCCCTAGTGTCTGGCCCTTGACAGCGCCATACGTTTTCTGAGCCGTTGCGATAAGGCGCATCCAGCTCAGCGACGGCCGAAAAACGCGCCGGGGGTTGAAAATCTATTGCACGTGATATGCCAAAAGGCCCTTGCAAGAGGGCCTTTCGTTTGATCTCAGCGTAGAGCGTTTTCTTGGCTTTACCACCACATATAGGGGTAAATCGCGTTGGCGATACAAGATAGTGTTTGAAGCGGGAGATGGCAAGGCGGCCGGCCTGTGGATAAACCTGTGGGTTACCTTTGCGTAACTGCCTGCAGACGGCGCCACTCCAAGCTCCGTCGAGAGGCGACCATTCGTCGTGGTTTTTTATTTTTGGGCCAATTTCAAATGGTTGGCTCGAACACTACATATAGTGGTTGACGACGGTGGTGCGGCATGGCTGTGCTGCCTCGCCCACGGCCAGGTCCACGGGCCTGGGTTCCGGCGCTGCGGCTGGAGGCAACGAGAGGGCGGGGCGCTGCTTCGCGCTGGTCCGCCAGTCCGTCGAGATACCGGCGAACGCAGTGAGCCACGTGCGATTGGTGCGAAGCGATTCGTCGCAAGCAACAGGGCCTGGAAGTCGGTACCTGGCCTTCGTTGGCGCCGGCTTTCGCTTCGCTCACTGCCGGGCCGTGTCTGCGGGCAGCCCTTTGGCCTCGGTCGTTGCTACAATGCCGGCCGCTTTCATTGGTCCGCTAGGAGACACCGTGGAGCAAGAAGTCTGGCAAATCCTCATCGTCGAAGACGACCAGCGTCTGGCCGAGCTGACGCGGGAGTATCTGGAAAGCAACGGCTTGAAGGTGGCCATCGAGGCCGACGGTGCGCGGGCCGCCGAGCGCATCGTGCGCGAGCAGCCGGACCTGGTGGTGCTCGACCTGATGCTGCCCGGCGAGGATGGCCTGTCCATCTGTCGCAAGGTGCGCGGCCGCTACGATGGACCGATCCTGATGCTCACCGCGCGCACCGACGACATGGACCAGGTGCTCGGCCTGGAAATGGGGGCCGACGACTACGTGTGCAAGCCGGTGCGTCCACGCGTGCTGCTGGCCCGCATCCGTGCGCTGCTGCGCCGCAGCGACGGTGCCGCGACCGAAGTGGCCGGCGATTCCCCGCGGCGCCTGGAGTTCGGCCCGCTGGTGATCGACAACGCCATGCGCGAGGCCTGGCTCAAGGGCGAGAGCATCGAACTGACCAGCGCCGAGTTCGACCTGCTCTGGCTGCTGGCCGCCAATGCCGGGCGCATCCTTTCCCGCGAGGAAATCTTCAACGCCCTGCGCGGCATCGAGTACGACGGTCAGGACCGTTCCATCGACGTGCGCATCTCGCGCATCCGGCCGAAGATCGGCGACGACCCGATGCATCCCCGCTTGATCAAGACGGTGCGCAGCAAGGGCTACCTGTTCGTGCGCGAGACGGCCGAGTAATCAGCGCCGTGACTCCGGTGCTTGCCGCGCGGCCTGGCGACTCCACTATGCCTCGGCGGAGCCGACGATGAATTCGATCTTCCTGCGCATCTACGGCGGCATGCTCGCCGTGCTGGTCCTGGTGGCGGTGCTGGGCGTGGCGGCGCTGCACCTGGTCAACCAGGTGCGCTCGGACCAGTACCGCGAACGCCTGGCCAGCGGCACCTTCCGCCTGATGGGCGACAACTTGCAGCCGATGGTGGATGTCGAGCGGCGCCGGGCGCTGGTGCAGTGGAGTCGCCTGCTGGGCATTCCGCTGGAAATCCATGCGCTGGAGGGCGAGAAGCTCGACGGCGGCGCGCGCAAGCGTCTGCTGCGTGGCCAGGTCCTGGTGGAGCAGACCGGCCCTCACTCGGCGCGGGTCTACAGCCTGGTCAGTGCCGAGGAGCAGTCGGTGCTGACTGGCGAGGTGCAGCAGATCAGCGAGCAGTTGGCCCGGGCCACCGTCTATCTCCTGAGTGACGAGCTGGTGCGCTTTCCCGAAGCGGAGCAGCCCGAGCGCCTGGCCGACCTGAAGCGCGACAAGCGCTTCGGGTTCGAGCTGCGCCTGGTGACCCTGGACGAGGCCGACCTGGATGGCGACCAGCGGCGCCGGGTCGATGAGGGCGACACGGTGATGGCGCTGGGCAAGGGCGGCGATTCGATCCGCGTGTTCGCTGGCATCGTCGGTACCGACTGGGTGCTGGAAATCGGCCCGATGTACCAGATGAATCCCTATCCGCCCGAGCTGCTGGTGCTGATCGGTCTGCTCGGCCTGTCCCTGATCGGCCTGGTGGTCTACCTGCTGGTGCGGCAGCTTGAGCAACGCCTGCGCGGGCTGGAGGCGGCAGCCACCGGTATCGCCCTGGGCAGTCTGGAGGCGCGGGTGCCGGCCGGCGGTGCCGATTCGGTGGGGCGCCTGGCGGCGGCGTTCAACGAGATGGCCGAGCACCTGCAGCAACTGCTCTCGGTGCAGCGCGAGATGGTGCGTGCGGTGTCCCACGAGCTGCGCACGCCCGTGGCGCGGCTGCGCTTCGGCCTGGAAATGATCGAAGCTGCCGAGACGCCGGAGGCGCGGCGCAAGTACCTGGATGGCATGGACAGCGATATCCAGGACCTCGACCGCCTGGTGGACGAGATGCTGGTCTATGCGCGCCTGGAGCAGGGCGCACCGGCGCTGAACTTCCAGGAGGTCGACCTGGATGCGCTGGTCGACCAGGTGATCGCCGAGCTGGCGCCGCTGCGTGCCAGCGTGCGCGTGGAGCGCGGGCGCATGCAGGCGGCGCCGGCGGATGGCAGCACCCTGGTGGAGGCGGAGCCGCGCTACCTGCACCGCGCCTTGCAGAACCTGGTGACCAACGCCATGCGCCACGCCGAAACGCGGGTGCGCATCACCTACCGCATCGGCCACATGCGCTGTCGGCTGGATGTGGAGGATGACGGCCCGGGCGTGCCGGAAAGCGCCTGGGAGCGCATCTTCACGCCGTTCCTGCGGCTCGACGACAGCCGTACCCGTGCCTCCGGCGGCCACGGGCTGGGGTTGTCCATCGTGCGCCGCATCATCTACTGGCACAGCGGGCGCGCCTTGGTCGGCGATAGCGAAAGCCTGGGCGGTGCCCGTTTCAGCCTGGTATGGCCGCGCCAGCAGGGCGATAAGGCATAGCGCCATCATCAAACCCTTGCGCTAGAGCGGGTGCCTGACGTTTTAAAGGGTTGTATTGATAATTATTATCATTAATATGTGCATCCTGACATCCGCCAGGAAGGCCGACCATGGGCGCTTTTCATCGCCACTGCAGTGTTCCCCCTTTCTCCCCAAGTGCGCCGCGCGAGGCGTTGCACGCTGAACTCGAAGGGCTCTATGACAGCCATCGCGTTGCGCTGGTGCAGTCGGCCTGCGCCATGCTCGGCTGCCCGGCGCGGGCCGAGGACGTGGTGCAGGATGCCTTTCTCAAGCTCTGGGAAAGCGGCGAGCAACGGGTCATCGACGATGCGTTGAAATACCTGTTCCGCACCGTGCGCAACCTGTGCATCGACCGCCTGCGCCGGTTGGCCCTCGAAGGCCGTCACCAGGTGGAGGATGCCCAGCTCGACGAGCTGCCCGCGCCGACGCCGTCGCCGGAGCGCAGCGCGCTGGGCCGGCTGGACTGGCAGCGCATGATCGAGGCCCTCGGCGAGCTGCCACCGCGCACCCGCGAGGCGTTCACCATGAGTCAGCTGGAGGGCTACAGCCAGCGTGAGGTGGCCAGCCACCTGAGCGCGTCGCCCACGCTCGTGCACTTCATGGTGCGCGACGCCCTGGGCCATTGCCGCTCGCAGCTGGGCGAGCTGCCGACTTGATCCCTGTCCGGCGAAGCCCGGCTTCGCCCTTGAACGGAAACCGAACATGAAGTTGTTGCGCCTGTTGTTCCTCGACCACCGCCTGTCCCTGATCGGCGTGCTGCTGCTCAGCCTCTGCAGCGCCTTGCTGAGCATCGGGGTGATCGCCTTCATCAACCTGCGGCTGATTGCCGTCGACGGCCTGCTGGTCGATGCGCTGGCGCAGTTCGCCGGGTTGCTGCTGCTGTTGCTGCTCTGTGCCGGTGCAGCCCAGGTGTCGCTGCACCGGCTGGGGCATCGCTTCGTCTATCGCCTGCGTCGCAGCGTGGTGAAGCGCGTGCTGGATACCGACATCCAGCGCCTGGAGCAGATCGGCGGACCGCGCATCCTCGCCAGCCTGTCCAGCGATATCCGCAATATCACCATCGCCTTCGTGCATCTGCCGGAGATGGTCTACGGCCTGGTGCTGAGTCTCGCGGCCTTCGCCTACCTGGCCTGGCTGTCGCCGCCGCTGTTCGCCGTGACCCTGGCTTGGCTGGGCTTCACCCTGGCGGTAGGCTGGGTGTTCGTCGGTCGGGTCAATCATCACATCCGCCTGCTGCGCGAAGCCGAGGACCGGCTCTACCAGGACTACCAGGCGGTGATCGACGGGCGCAAGGAGCTGGCGCTGAACCGCGACCGCGCGCGGCGGCTGTACGAGGAAGAGTTCGATGCCAACGCGGAGGCCTACCGTGCCCACGTCACCCGCGCCGACATCTACAACGGCCTGGCCGGCAACTGGGCCAACATCATGGTGCTCGGCACCATCGGCCTGGTTTTCTATTTCGCCAACGGCCAGGGTTGGGCCAGCTCGGCGGTGGCGGCGACCTTCGCCCTGACCGTGCTGTTCCTGCGCACGCCGATGGTGGCGGCGGTCGGCTCGCTGCCGAGCATGCTGGCGGCGCGGGTTGCCCTGGACACGCTCGATGCGCTGGACCTGGCGCCCCTGCGCGACGCCTTCGAGCGGCCGCCGGCGCTGGCCGGCGATTGGCGAAGGCTGGAGTTGCGCGGCGTGGTCTATCGCTATCCGGGCGAGGGCGACGAGGCCGGCTTCGACGTTGGCCCGCTGGACTTGACCCTGGCGCGCGGCGAGCTGTTGTTCCTGGTCGGCGGCAACGGCAGCGGCAAGTCGACCCTGGCGCGGCTGCTCACTGGCCTGTACCGGCCGGTGGCGGGGCAGGTGCTGCTCGATGGACGCCTGATCGGCGAGGGCGACTGGCCGGCCTATCGGCGCCTGTTCTCCAGCGTGTTCACCGATTTCCACCTGTTCGCCCGGCTGCTCGGCGTGGACGGCGCGGAGGTCGAGCCGGCCGCGACCGATCACTGGCTGCAGCGCCTGCACCTGGCCCATAAGGTGCGCCACGGCGACGGCCGTCTGCGCGACACGCGCTATTCCCAGGGCCAACGTAAGCGCCTGGCATTGCTGCTGGCGATGCTCGAAGGACGCGACATCCTGGTACTCGACGAGTGGGCGGCGGACCAGGACCCGGTGTTCCGCCGGCTGTTCTACCGCGAACTGCTGCCGCAACTGAAGGCGGCCGGCAAGACGGTGCTGGCCATCACCCACGACGACCATTACTTCGACCAGGCCGACCGCCTGCTGAAGATGGACGGCGGCCAGTTGCTGGAATTGATC
This sequence comes from Zestomonas ipomoeae, assembly GCF_057128665.1. Lineage (NCBI taxonomy): Bacteria > Pseudomonadati > Pseudomonadota > Gammaproteobacteria > Pseudomonadales > Pseudomonadaceae > Zestomonas > Zestomonas ipomoeae. Next base: position 2,762 of record NZ_JBSKHQ010000029.1, on the reverse strand, counting down.
GGCGACGACCGCCACCGCGCCAGCCAGGATGCGGTACGGGAGATCGCCAACCCGATGTAGCGCAGCCGGACCGAAGGATCGCCTGTGTGGGCGAGGGCGTTCTACGCCTCGGGCTAAGGGTTAAATGAAAATTATTTACATCGCCAAGCGTCTTTAGTGGCGAGTCATCCGCGTAACGAGAGGAATCGACATGAGCCTGGACAGTCCGGACACCCAGTTCCTGGTGGTGGTCAACGACGAAGAGCAATACGCCATCTGGCCGGAGTACCGCCCGGTGCCCGCCGGCTGGCGTGATGCCGGGGTGCGCGGCGATCGGCAGACCTGCCTGGCGCACATCGCCGAGGTCTGGACCGACATGCGCCCGCGCAGCCTGCGCGAGGCCATGGAGGCCTGATGCAGCTGTTCTGCCTGGCCCACGCCGGCGCCAGCGCCATGCCCTATGCGCGCTGGCGGCCGCTGCTGCCGCGCTGGCTGGAGGTCTGCCCGCTGGAGCTGCCGGGGCGCGGAGCGCGCGGCGACGAGCCACTGCAGCGCGACTTCGAGCGGGCCATCGACGATCTGCTGGCCGCCTGGCGTGCCGAGTGCCAGGGGCCCTATCTGCTCTGGGGGCATAGCCTTGGCGGCCTGCTGGCCTTCGAGCTGGCGCACCGGCTCCATGCCGAGCGCCGCCGACCGCCGTTGGCGTTGTTCGTGTCCGCCTCGCGCGCGCCCAGCCGGCGGGCCCTGGCGCCGCGCCTGGCGGCCAGCAGCGAAGGCGAGCTGATCGCAGCGCTGGATGGCCTCTGCGAACTGCCACGCGAGGTGCTGGGTGACCCGGCGTTTCGCCAGGAGTGCCTGCCGGTGCTGCGGGCCGACTTCGCCCTGGCGGAGAGCTACCGCTACCGGCGTCGTGGACCCTTGCCGTGCGAACTGCACGTGCTCGGCGCCCGGCAGGACAGCCTCGACGAAGAGGAGCTGCGCCCCTGGCGCCGCGAGACCCGCGCCGATTTCCATCTGCACTGGCTGGAGGGTGACCATTTCTATCTGCGCCCCCAGGAAACCGACGTGCTGCAACTGATTGAACTGCATGCCTTACGGCTGTGGCGCGCCGACGCGCTGCCCACGCCCCTGGGTGCCTGACCGATTGTCCCGGAGGTGTCACCGATGAACGCCCACTCCACCCCCCTGGCCGCCGCCGCACTGAACTGGACGCCGCTGTCCTATGCCCAGCAGCGCCTGTGGTTCTTCAGCCGGCTGGCGCCGCAGAGCAGTGCCTACAACCTCGGCGGGTTGCTCTGGCTGGATGGGGCGCTGGATCGGGACGCGCTGGTCGCCGCGCTGGACCAGGTGCTGGTCCGCCACGACACCCTGCGCACGGTGTTCGCCGAGCGCGACGGCGTGCCCATGCAGGCACAGCTGCCCTGCTGCGCGATGCCGCTGGAGGAGGCGGACCTGTCCCGGTTGCCGGCGCAGGAGTTGGAGCAGGAGGTGCGGCGGCGCGGCCGGGCGTTCGTCGAGCGGCCCTATGACCTGGGCAGCGGGCCGCAGATGCGCGCCGCGCTCTATCGGCTGGGTGCCCAGCGCTATGCGCTGCTGATCGGCATGCACCACATCGTTTCCGATGCCTGGTCGGTGCGGGTGCTGATCGAGGAACTGGCCGAGAGTTACCGGGCGCACCAGCAGGGCCGCGAGCCCGTGCTCGGTACGCTGGCGCAGTCCTACAGCGACTATGCGGCGAGCCAGCGCGACTGGGCGGCTAGCGAGCAAGGGCGACGCCAGCTGGAGTTCTGGACTCGCACCCTGGGCAGCGAACAACCCTCGCCGAACCTCGCGGACGATTTCCCGCGCCAGCCCAGGGCCGACCGCGACGCGGCCTATCGCACCCTGCAGCTGGAGGAGGACCTGGTGGCGCGCCTGCGGGCGCTGGGCGGTTCCGCCGGCTGTACCTTGTTCGGCGTGCTGCTGGCGGCATTGCAACTGCAACTGGCGCGGATCTCCGCCCAACGCGAAGTGCGCATCGGCGTACCGGTGGCTGGGCGCGGCAAGGGCCGCGAGCGGCTGATCGGTTTCTTCGTCAATACCCTGGTGCTGGCCGGGCAGCCGCAGGCCCGGTTCAGCGTGCGCGAATGGCTGGTGCAGACCAAGGCCAGCCTGGGCCCGGCCCTGGCTCACCAGGGCACGCCGCTGGAGCAACTGGTGGAGGCCCTGGCGCCGAGCCGCAGCCTGGGCCAGCAGCCGCTGTTCCAGGTGGCCTTCAACTACCGTCACCAGCACCCGCTGCCGCTCGACTGGCTGCCGGGGTGCACGGTGCGCCTGGACGAGTTGCCGGCCAGTCGTATTCCCTTCGATCTGGCGCTGGACGCGGTGCGCGATGACGGCGATCGGCTGAGCATCACCTTCGCCTACGCCGCCGACCTGTTCGCCGAGCGCAGCATCGAGCGCTTGATGCAAGGCTTCCGGCAACTGCTGCGGGCCTTCGTCGAGCAGCCTGACGCGCCGCTGGCGACCTTGCGCCTGCTCACCGACACCGAGCGCGGCCAGCTGGAGCAGTGGAACCACCCCCGCGAACAGCACGACGACTCGCGCCTGTTCCCCGCGCTGTTCGCCGAACAGGCGGCCCTTCGCCCGGATGCCATCGCTCTGGTGCATGGCGCCGAGCGGCTGAGCTACGCCGAGCTTGAGGCCCGCGCCAATCAGTTGGCCCACCTGCTGATCGCCCAGGGCGTGAAGGCCGAAAGCCGGGTCGGGGTATCCCTGGAGCGCGGCACCGGCATGCTGGTGGC